>NZ_LDJP01000022.1 GCF_001431505.1 Stenotrophomonas daejeonensis | reverse complement strand
ATGACAGTTGACTCCTACATGGGCAGCGCGCGCATGGCATCCTATGCGCCTGTCATGGCCCGCATCCCCGACGCATTCATCGACGACCTGCTCGCCCGCTCCGACATCGTCGAAGTGGTCGGCTCGCGCGTGCCGCTCAAGCGCCAGGGCAAGGAATATGCCGCGCGCTGCCCGTTCCACGACGAGCGCTCGGCCAGCTTCACGGTATCGCCGACCAAGCAGTTCTACCACTGCTTCGGCTGCGGCGCGCACGGCACCGCGATCAGCTTCCTGATGAACTACGACCGCCTCGAGTTCCTCGATGCGGTCGAGGAACTGGCCAAGCGCGCCGGCATGGAAGTGCCGCGCGAAACCAACCCGCGCAGCCAGCAACAGCAGGACGACAGCCGCGACCTCTACACCGCGCTGGACGCGGCCAGCCGCTTCTTCCAGAAACACCTGGAAGGCAGCGACAAGGCCCGCGCCTACCTCGACGGCCGCGGCGTCGATGCCGACACCCGCGCGCGCTTTGCCATCGGCTACGCGCCGGACGGCTACAGCGCATTGAAGGACGCACTGGGCAAGGACGAGCGGCGCATGAAGCTGCTCGACCGCGCCGGCCTGTTCTCCAAGAACGACCGCGGCCACGTCTACGACAAGTTCCGTGACCGGGTGATGTTCCCGATCTTCGACCGCCGCGGCCGCGTCATCGCCTTCGGCGGCCGGGTCATGCAGAAGGACGACGGCCCCAAATACCTCAACTCGCCGGAAACCGCGCTGTTCCACAAGGGCCGCGAGCTGTACGGCCTGTGGCAGGTGCGCCAGGCCAACCAGAAGATCGAGCGGCTGATCGTGGTCGAGGGCTACATGGACGTGGTCAGCCTGTTCCAGTTCGGCGTCACCCAGGCGGTGGCGACGCTGGGCACGGCGACCACCCCGGACCATGCCGAGCTGCTGTTCCGCAATGCGCCGGACGTGTATTTCTGCTTCGATGGCGACAACGCCGGGCGCAAGGCCGGCTGGCGCGCGCTGGAATCGGTGCTGCCGCGGATGAAGGATGGGCGGCAGGCGTTCTTCCTGTTCCTGCCCGACGGCGAAGACCCGGACACCATCGTGCGCAAGGAAGGCGCCGAGGCCTTCGACACGCGCTTGAAGCAGGCCACGCCGCTGTCGCAGTTCTTTTTCGACGAGCTCACCCGCGAGATCAACCTCGCCACGCTCGACGGCAAGGCGCGGCTGGCCGAGCGCGCCCGACCGATGCTGGCGCAGATTCCCGACGGTGCCTTCGGCGACCTGATGAAGCAGGAGCTGCAACGCCTGACCGGCGTCGGCCGCGCACCCGCCGGCATGGCGCCGGCGCCGGTACGGCGCGCGCCCACCGCCCCGGTGCAGAAGCGCAGCCTGGTGCGCGCGGCCATCGCCCTGCTGCTGCAGCAACCCTCGCTGGCCGCAAGCCTCGAAGGCCACCATGCCGTCGCCGGCCTGCGCCTGCCCGGCATCGAACTGCTGCTGGAGCTGCTGGACCTCGTGCAGCAGCGCCCGGACATCAGCACCGGCGCGCTGCTGCAGCACTTCGACGGCCGCGAGGAACAGGCCGCGTTGCACCGGCTGGCCGCCATCGACCTGCCCGGCGACGAGGCCAGTTGGGCGCAGGAACTGCACGACGCCATCACCCAGCTGGAAAAGCAGTTGCTGCAGCAGCGCGTGGGCGAATTGCAGGCCAAGCAACGCCAGCAGGGCCTGGACGACACCGACAAATACGAACTGCGCGAACTGCTCAAGGCGCTGGCGGCGATGCGCTGAAAACTCTCCCCCTAAAGGAGCGATGCAAGCCGCGGCCCGGCATTGCGGGGAAAGCCCACCGCGGCTTGCGCCGCCCCTGCACCAACGCATCCGGCCCGCACCCCATGAAAGGAGGCAGCATGAAACACATTCACCGCATCGCCCTGCTGGCGCTCGCCCTTGCCGGCGGTAGCCACGCCAGCGAACTGCACCAGCCGCGCTCCCACCTGCTCACCGGCGGCCAGCCCAGCGCCCGGCAACTGCACGAGGCGGCCGCGACCGGCGTCACCACGGTGATCGACCTGCGCGCGCCGCAGGAAGACCGCGGCTACGACGAACAGGCCGCCGCCGAGAAGCTGGGCCTGCGCTATGTGCGCCTGCCCATCGACGGCGCCGGCGACATCAACGAGGCCAATGCGCGCACGCTGGACCGCCTGCTCAAGCAGGATGCCGGCACGACGTTGCTGCACTGTGCCTCGGGCAACCGCGTCGGTGCGCTGCTGGCGCTGGCGCATGCACGCGTGGACGGCGCTTCGGCCGAGGAATCACTGGAGCTCGGCCGCGCCGCCGGCCTGACCTCGCTGGAACCGGCGGTGCGCGCGGTGCTGGAAGACCCGGCCAAGCCCTGAATCCACCCGAGAAGGACGTTCCCCCGATGACCCGCTGGTGGTCGCGCCTGCGGCCGGACAACTTCACCCTCGCCCTGCTCGGCACCGTGCTGCTGGCGACGCTGCTGCCGATGACCGGCACCGCCGCGCGCGGGCTGGACCGCTTCACCGACCTGGCCATCGCCGCGCTGTTCTTCCTGCACGGCGCGCGGCTGCCGCGCGAGGCGGTCATTGCCGGCCTGCTGCACTGGCGGTTGCACCTGTTGATCCTGGCCTGCACCTTCGTGCTGTTCCCGCTGCTGGGGCTGGCGTTCAAGCCGCTGGACGGCCGCGTGCTGACCCCGGAGCTCTATCTGGGCGTGCTGTTCCTGTGCGCGCTGCCATCCACGGTGCAGTCGTCCATCGCCTTCACCTCGATGGCCGGCGGCAACGTGCCGGCGGCGGTATGCGCCGCGTCGCTGTCGAGCATCCTCGGCGTGTTCCTGACCCCGCTGCTGATGGGCGTGCTGGCCGGCGCGCAGGGCGGCATGGCCGACCCGCTGCACGCGGTCGGCGCGATCATGCTGCAACTGCTGGTGCCGTTCGTCGCCGGCCACCTGCTGCGGCCGTGGCTGGCGCGCTGGGTGGAACGGCAGCGCGCGTTGCTGCGCCACACCGACCAGGGCACGGTGCTGCTGGTGGTCTACGGCGCCTTCGGCGAATCGGTCAGCGAAGGCCTGTGGCACGACACGCCCCTCGGCTCGCTACTGGCCGTCGCGCTGGTGTCGGCGGTGCTGCTGGCCATCGCCATGCCAGGCATCACCTGGCTGGCGCGGCGGCTGGGCTTCGGCCGCGAGGACGAGATCCCCATCGTGTTCTGCGGCTCCAAGAAGAGCCTGGCCACCGGCGTGCCGATCGCCAAGGTGCTGTTCGCCGGCGGCAGCCTCGGCGCGATCGTGCTGCCGGTCATGGTCTACCACCAGCTGCAGCTGGTGGTATGCGCGATGGTGGCGCGGCGCTACGCGCGCAAACCGTAGGAGCGCACCCGGGTGCCCGATGGGCTTTACCGGTGATGCCCCATCGCGCACCACGGTGCGCTCCTGCCTTGGGTCGCGATCAATCCTTCACCCGCCGCATCTCGCTGGCGACCTTGTAGCGCCCGTAGTGCTGCATTGCCCCGGTGAAGGCCTCCAGCCCCGCCGGATCGGCGCAGGCCAGCACCACGTGGTAGCAGCCTTCGCCGGCGATCTTGCTGGCGCTCTCGACATCGGCATGCGCCTGCAGGAATGCCTCGAACGCGTCGAACCGCGGCGTGTCCATGAACACGGTGACGAAATAGCGCTGCAGGTCGCCACGCACCACGGTGAAGCGGCGGATGGTGCCGTCGTCGACCATCTGCTGCACCCGCGTCGCGACCGCCTGCCCGGTCAGGTGTACCTGTCGACCGAGCGCCTGCCAGCTCGTGCGTGCATCGCGCCCGAGCTGCGCAAGGATGGCGCGCCCCATCTTGTCCAACGGCATCTTTTTCAATCCTCAAGCGGAACGGCCCGGCTTCTTGCAGGCTGCAATTACCGGATGGCGGGTGCGTTCCTACGATGACGCAACCCCATTCGACAAGGCAACGCATGCATGGCCACCACACTGCTCGTCATCGACATGCAGAACGACTATTTCCCCGGCGGCGCATTTCCGCTGTGGAATCCTGAAGCCACGCTGGAGGCCACGCTGGCCGCCATCGGCCGCGCCCGTTCGCGTGGCGAGCCTGTTGTCCTCGTCCGCCACGAGGCCGCCACGGCCGACGGCCCGCTGTTCAGGCCGGGTACGCAGGGGGCCGGAATCCACCCTCGCCTCCTCGCCGCCGCCGGCGATGCACCGGTGGTGGTCAAGCGGCATGCCGACAGCTTCCACCGTACCGACCTTGCACGGGTGTTGGCGGGGTTCGGGACCACCGGCCTGCGCATCGCCGGCATGATGACGCAGAATTGCGTGGCGTTCACCGCCATTTCGCGCGACGCCGCCCCTTACGAGGTCAGCGTGTTGTCCAACTGCACGACCACCGTGGACAGGAACATCCAGCAGTTTGCGCTGCATGCGCTGTCCACCCGCGTGGCGGTGGTGGCCGATGCCTGACGGCGTTGCCGGGAAGCCGGCCGATTCCCGGCAGTCGGCGCCGCTCAGCGCTGCCCGAACAGGTGCCTGCGCTCTTCCTCGCTCAGCGGCTTGCCCGCATCCGGGTTGACCGTCGGGCCCAGCGCGTAGGCGCGCTGCGTGGCCGGGCGCTCGGCGATGGCCTGGTGCCAGCGGTGCAGGTGCGGGAAGGCGTCGAAATCGGCCGGCAGCTTGGCGTAGGCGCCGATCCACGGGTAGCTGGCCATGTCGGCGATGCCGTAGTCGTCGCCGGCCAGGTACGCCGATTCGGACAGGCGCTTGTCCATCACCCGGTGCAGGCGCCGCACCTCGCTGTCGTAGCGCTCGATGGCGTAGGGTATGCGCTCGGGCGCGTACACGTTGAAATGGCCCATCTGCCCGCTCATCGGGCCGAGGCCGCCCATCTGCCAGAACAGCCATTCCAGCGTGGCCGCGCGGCCGCGCGGGTCGGCGGGGATGAAGCGGCCGGTCTTCTCGGCCAGGTACAGCAGGATTGCACCGGACTCGAATACGCTCAGCGGCGCGCCGCCGTCGGCCGGGGCGTGGTCGACGATGGCCGGCATCTTGTTGTTGGGCGAGATGGCCAGGAAGTCCGGCTGGAACTGGTCGCCCTTGCCGATGTTGACCGGCAGCAGCCGGTAGTCCAGCCCGGCCTCTTCGAGGAACAGGGTGACCTTGTGGCCGTTGGGGGTGGGCCAATAATGCAGGTCGATCATGGATGCGTCTCCGTGGGGGAACCGTGGTCGGGACCGCTACGGTAACGCTTGGCAGGTCAACGGGTGGCCGTTAATCTGCCGCACCTCCGCAACGCAGCGATCCGCCGCGCCCATGTCCGACCACAAGCCCCTGAGCCCGCTCCCGTCCCTGATCTTCGCCTCGCGCTGGCTGCAGCTGCCGCTGTACCTGGGCCTGATCGTCGCGCAGTGCGTCTACGTGTTCCTGTTCGGCAAGGAGCTGTGGCACCTGATCCATGACGCCGACGCGCTGGGCGAGCAGCAGATCATGCTGATCGTGCTCGGCCTGATCGACGTGGTGATGATCTCCAACCTGCTGGTGATGGTCATCGTCGGCGGCTACGAGACCTTCGTCTCGCGGCTGGGCCTGCAGGGCCACCCGGACCAGCCGGAGTGGCTCAGCCACGTCAACGCCTCGGTGCTGAAGGTAAAGCTGGCGATGGCGATCATCGGCATCTCCTCGATCCACCTGCTCAAGACCTTCATCGAGGCCGGCCAGCTGGGCCTGCCGCTGTGCGGCCCGGAACTGGCCGCCGGCGTGGCCTGCACCAAGTTCACCTCCACCGGGGTGATGTGGCAGACCCTGATCCACTGCGTGTTCATCCTGTCGGCGATCGGCATCGCCTGGACCGACAAGCTGATGTCGAACGGGCACGCCAGGCCGAACGGCCACTGAGAGCCTGCCCCGGGACGCCGGCGATGCGCCGCCACAATGTGACGGCCATCGCTTTTTGTGCCTACCATGCCCCCTGCCTCGTGCAGCCGGGGGCGGCAATGCTAGATTCGGCCTTCGCACCGGAGCCGGCGCGGCGTCGGGAAACGCCGCGCGCACCTGCAACGCTCCAAGCGACCATACCTTCGCGTTAGTCGATTCAAGGGGAAGATTGATGTCGTACGTCTCGTTCCACGGAAAAGCGCGCCTGCTCGCGCCCACCCTGCTGGCCATCGCCCTGGCCGCCTGTTCGGGCCAGGACGCCCCCGCCCCGGCCGACGCCGCCGCACCCGCCAAGGCCCCGGCCGCCGCGCCCGCCGAACCGGCGGCCGCCGCCAAGGTGCAGTCGATGGGTACCGACCAGCTGCGCGATTCGGCCAGCACCGCGCTGCGCGAGAACCGCATGTACGCGCCGGCCGGCGACAACGCGATGGAGTACTACCTGGCGCTGCGCGACAAGCTGCCCGACGACGCCTCGGTGAAGAGTGCGCTGACCGACCTGCAGCCCTACACCCTGATCGCCGCCGAGCAGAGCCTGACCCGCGAGGACTTCGACGAGGCGCAGCGGCTGGTGGCCCTGATCGAGAAGGTGGACCCCTCAGCCCCGGCGCTGCCGCGGCTGAAGCAGGGCATCAGCAACGGCATGCAGGTGGCCTCGCGCCGCACCCAGGACGAGGCCGAGCGGGCCAAGCGCGACGCCGAGAACCGCGCCAAGCAGCAGGTCGAGCAGCAGCGCCTGGCCCAGCAGCAGGCCGCCGAGGCCACCGCCGCCCGCGAACTGGCCGAACGCCAGGAAGCCGCGCGCCGCGAAAGCGAGCGCCAGGAAGCCGAGCGTCAGGCCGCGGCCAAGCGCGAAGCCGACGCCCGCGCCGCCGCGCAGGCCGCCGCCACGCCGAAGCCGGCCGCCGCGCCGACGCTGCGCGCGGTCAGCACGCCGGCCCCGCGTTATCCGGCCGACGCGCTGCGCTCGGGCACTTCCGGCGAAGTGCTGGTCGAGATCACCGTCGGCACCGACGGCTCGGTCACCGATGCCCGCATCCTGCGCGCCAGCCCGCCGCGCGTGTTCGACCGCGAGGCGCTCAACGCGGTCAAGCGCTGGCGCTTCGAGCCGATAAGCAGCCCGACCACCACCCGCCGCACGCTGGCGTTCCAGCCGAACAACTGACCGGCACCCCGCGTCGCGGAAACAGGAAAGGCCCGGAGCGATCCGGGCCTTTCGTTTTTTCTCCTCAAAACCTCGCAGGTGCGGGGCTCGCTCGCCCCGCATCGGTGCGTTACCGGGGAAGCCCCGTGCCGGGCAAGCCCGGCACCTACGGCAAGCTCAGGCGGATCGATACTCCACGTAGATGCGGGGCTTGCCCCGCATGAAGCCTTCCCGGTGAAACCCCGTGCCGGGCAAGCCCGGCACCTACGATAGGCTCAGGCGGATCGACACTCCATGTAGATGCGGGGCTGGCCCCGCATGAAGCCTTGCCGGGCAAGCCCGGCGCCTGCGGCATGCAGCAATCAGGTATTGCGAGGGCATCGCCCCTCTCGCCCCACGGGGAGAGGGGCTTTGCGCATCAACCCGAGATCGCCAGCTTCTCCTGCTTGTAGCGCAATACCGCCAGCGCCCACAGCAGCGCGGCCAGGACCAGCGAGCTGAGCAGGTACAGGCCCCACTGTTCGGCCGAGGCAGCTTCGCCGCGGGTGATCTTCTGGATCATCTGGTTCTGCGACAGGAACGGCACCGCGTACTGCCACAGCGCCGTGTCCTTCAGCGGGTAGGCCATCAGCCCGTAGGCCGGCAGCATCGGCAGCATCATCAGCCACATCATGTGGCTCTGCGCTTCCTTCATGCTCTTGGCCCCGGCCGCCAGCGCGGTGATCAGCGCGGTGCCGATCAGCACCAGCGGCAGCAGGGTCAACAGCAACTTGCCCATCGCCGCGAAGCTGACGTCCATCGACGCCGCGCTGCCGCCGGCAACGCTGGCGCTGAGCTTGAAGCTGAGCAGGATCAACAACATCGAGACCATGCCCAGCAGCGCGGCGGCCAGCATCTTGCCGCCCACCAGCGCCGCCCGCGATACCGGGGTGGCCAGCAGCGGTTCCAGCGATTGCCGTTCGCGCTCGCCGGCGGTGGTATCCATCGCCAGGTGGGCGCCGCCGATGAAGGCGAAGATGGTCAGGATCATCGGCAATATCACCGACATGAAGCCGCTGCTCTTGGCTTCCGGCGTGGCCATGTCACGGGTGCCCACGTTCAGCGGTGCGGCGACGGCCGGATTGATGCCGCGCACCAGCAGGCGCATCGCGCCGACGCCGCTGCCGTAGCCCTCCAGCACCTTGCTCACCCGCGCCACCACCACGTCGCTGTTGCGGCGGGTGGTGTCGGTGATGATGTCGACCTTGGCCGGCTTGCCAGCGTGCCAGTCATCGGCGAAGTCCTCGCTGATGGCCAGCGCCACGTCTTCCTTCTGGGCGCGGATGCGGGCCTCGATGTCGGCCGGTGCGGGGTGGGTGTCGATGCCGTAGCTGGCGAGGTACTTGAGCAGGTTGGGCGCGCGCTCGATGCCCAGCACCGGTACGTCGATGTTCTTTTCAAGCTGGGTCTCCACCCGCATCTGGCTGAGCTTGCCGATGCCCCAGAAGATCAGCGGGTACAGCAGCGGCGCGACCAGCAGGCTGAGCAGGAAGGTGCGGCGGTCGCGGAAGAAGTCGCGCCATTCCTTGCGCATCACCGTGAACATGCTGCCGAAGAACGAAGTCCTGTTCATGCGTGCAAGCCCTCCTCGCTGCCGATCAGTTTGACGAAGGCGTCCTCCAGGTTGGCCTCGCCGGTGGCCGCGCGCAGCTCGTCCGGCGTGCCCTGCGCGGCCACCCGGCCGTGCGCGATGACCACGATGCGGTCACACAATGCCGCCACCTCCTGCATGATGTGGCTGGAGAAGATCACGCAGCGCCCTTCGGCGCGCAGTTCCTTGAGGAAGCCGCGCAGGCCGCGCGTGGTCATCACGTCCAGGCCGTTGGTCGGCTCGTCGAGGATCACGTTCCGCGGGTCGTGCACCAGCGCGCGGGCGATGGCGGTCTTGGTGCGCTGGCCCTGGCTGAAGCCCTCGGTGGCACGGTCGAGGAAATCCTCCATCTGCAGCGCCGCCGCCAGCTTCGCGGTGCGCTGGGCGATTTCCTGCGCGCCCATGCCGTGCAGCTGGCCGAAGTAGTCGATGTTCTCGCGCGCGGTCAGGCGCTTGTACACGCCGCGCGCGTCGGGCAGCACGCCCAGGCTGCGGCGCACGCGCTCGGGGTCGGCGGCCACGTCGACGTCGTCCACCAGCACGCGCCCGGTTTCCGGCGACATCAGGGTGTAGAGCATGCGCAGCGTGGTGGTCTTGCCGGCGCCGTTGGGGCCGAGCAGGCCGGTGATCTCGCCGTCGCGGGCGATGAAGCCGACGTCGTCCACGGCGACCACCGGCGTCTTGTCCTTGCCCCGTCCGGGGAAGGTCTTGCGGAGATGTTCTGCAACGATCATTGCAAGGTTCCTGTTGGCTGTGTGCTTACGGCTCGGCGCCGTTGAAGCTGGTGAACGGCGCGACGTAGTCGAGCTTTTCCAGGCAGCTGCCGTCGAGCGCCCCGGCGTCGTTCTTTTCCATGAACTGGGCGAACAGCTTGGGCATGCAGCCCGCGCCCAGCACCGAGTGGCCCTGCCCGCGCAGCACGAACAGGCGGCCGTTCGGCAGGGTCTTGACCACCTCCTCGCCGTAGCGCGGCGGCGTGACCGGGTCGAACTCGCCCTCCAGCACCAGCGCCGGCACGTCGCTGGACAGCGCCTCGTGGAAGTCGGCCGGCACCTGCCCCTTCGGCCACGCCTCGCACATCGCCGCCAGGCCCTCGGACATGCGGTTGCCGAGCACGGTGCCGGCGTCCTCGGTGCGCGCGACCATGCCGTCGCCGTCCTCGCTGCACACCACCGACAGCTGCATGCCCATCGCCATCGCGTCCTTCATCCCGTCGGCCACCATCTGCACCAGCGCCATCAGGTTCTCGTAGCGGCCGGCGTTGGCCTCGTGGATCAGCTTGGGCAGCAGCGCGCTGGCCAGCGGCATGTAGGCGTACATGCGCACCAGCCCGGCCACCGACTCGGCGCGCAGCGTGCCCTGCTTCTGCTCGCCGCTGCTGGCGTCGCGGTAGCTCACCTCCACCGGCTGCGCGCGCAGTTTCGCCAGCAGCACGTCGAGCTCGGCGCGCGGGTCGCCCAGCTTGTCCTTGCACGCCGGGTCCTTGCTGCACAGGGCGAACTGCAGTGCCAGCGCGTCGTCGAGGTTGCGCGCGAAGATGTTGCCCAGCTGCAGCGTGTTGGGCACCACCGAATCGAGCACGATGCTGCGCGTACTGGCCGGGTAGCGCATGGCGTACTGCTGGGCGACGCGGGTGCCGTAGCTGACGCCGACCAGGTTGATCTGCGCCGCGCCGATGGCCTTGCGCACGTCGTCGAGGTCGGCGATGGCGTCGGTGGTGGTGTAGTGGCGCAGGTCGGCCTTTTTCGACAGCGTTTCCACGCATTGCGCCGCCTGCGCCCGCATCGCCGCCGGCGAGATGTCGGTGGCCGCGTCGTCATCGTCCCCGCAGGCCAGCAGGTTGGATTTTCCGGTACCACGCTGGTCGACGAGGATGACGCTGCGCCGCTTGCGCACTTCCTTGAACACCGGGTCCAGCATCGGGTAGCTCGCCACCGCCGCCTGGCCGGGGCCGCCGGCGAGGAAGAACACCGGGTCGGGCAGCTTCTCGCCGCCGTCGCCGGGCTGCAGCCAGGCGATGTTGAGCGCGATCTTGCGCCCGGCCGGGTTGGCGCGGTCCTCGGGCACCTCGAAGGTCGCGCATTGCGCTTCCAGGCTGGTGCGGCTCATCGGCGCGCTGAGGCTGCACGGGGTGAAGGCGATGCTGCCCAGCTTCACCGGTTCGACCGGTGCCACCGGCGCGGCGTCGGCCTTGCCGGCCGCGGCGTCGGGCGCATCGGGTTTGTGCTGCATGGCGCGGTAGCCGAACACGCCGGCTATCACGGCCACGACCAGGATGGTGCGGGTCTTGCGGGACATCATCGGAACGGCCCCTCTGGTTGGGTGGAACGGATTCGGTGCTGCCCATGCAGGACGTGGCAGGCACCGTCATGTGACATCGGGAATGAAAACATCCTCGATGCGTGTCTCGAACAGCCGCGCGATGCGGAACGCCAACGGCAGCGACGGGTCGTACTTGCCGGTCTCCAGCGCGTTCACCGTCTGCCGCGAGACCTCCAGCCGCTCGGCCAGCTCGCCCTGCGACCACCCGCGGGCGTCGCGCAGTTCGCGCAGGCGGTTGTTCACAGGTAGCGCCGGGTCAGGACCATCTTGGCGATGCCGTAGGTCAGGCACAGCAGCGGGAACACCCAGATCATCACCGAGGCCGCATCGAAATCCAGCACCTTCGCCTTGTCCAGCAGGCCGCCGGCGAAATACAGCAGCGCCACCAGCAGGCTGGCGATGCCGATGGACTCGGTTTCGATGCGCCGCTGCAATTCGTCCACCTCGCGCAGGTAGCGCAGCGCGGCACGCATCACCAGCGCGATGGCCAGCGCCGGGGCCACCGCCACCAGCGCGCGCAGCGGCACCGATTCGATGCCGTGCCTTATCAGGGTCATGGACGCGAACAGCATCACCGCATAGCCGATCATGATCGGCCACAGCGCGCGCCGGTAGCGGCGCCCGGCCGGCTGCGCATACATCTCGTCGCAATGCTCGCGCCACCAGCGCGGCATCAGCAGCATCAGCAAGGCGCCGAACAAGTAGCCGGCGCCGATCCCCAGCCAGGCATGCACGGCACCGCGCGGCCAGTGCAGCAGCCAGTGGCCGGCAGCGGCCATCAACAATGCGCCCAGCGCGATGGCGGCGAAGATCCAGGCGAAGCGGCGCAGGGTCATGGGCGGCCGCTCCACCGCGCCCTGGCGAGGAAGGCGATGCCCAGCCCGAGGAAGGCCATGCCCACGCCCATGAACGCCGGTTGGCCGGCGCTGGCGATCCCGAGGAAGGCCACGCCGACGCCCAGCCAGACGACGCCGATGTCCTTTCGATTCCGTGTCCTGCACATGGCATCACCCCTGCCTGTCAAGGAAGCTTTACAGGAGGATGCGCGCGTCGAAGCTGACTGTCAAGCGTGCTTTACAGGGCATGTCCGTAGGTCGGGGCTACGCCCCCGACGCCTTGTCCCCGACGCCTTTGCGCGGTGCCGTCGGGGGTATAGCCTCGACCTGCAACGCGATGGCCCACGATGCCACCCACTTCTTCAGGCCACCGCCACCGGCTCCACGCCGAGGTCGCAGACGACGCGGTTGCGGCCGGCGGCCTTGGCCCGGTACAGCGCCGCGTCGGCCCGCGCCAGCAGCCGCTCCAGCGTGGCATCGACGTCGGCCGCGACACCGATGCTGGTGGTGACCGCGATTGGGCCGATGTCGCTGTCCAGCGGGCAGGCCTCCAGCGCCGTGCGCAGCCGTTCGGCCAGTGCCTGCGCCTGCTCCAGGCTGGTGGCCGGCAGCAGCAGCACGAATTCCTCGCCGCCGTAGCGGCCCAGCAGGCTGTCGCGGCCGCGCAGGTTGCGCTGCAGGGTGCGTGCCATGTGGTGCAGCACCGCGTCGCCGGCCTGGTGGCCGTGGCTGTCGTTGACCCGCTTGAAGTGGTCCAGGTCCAGCAGCAGCACCGCGAACGGCAGCCGCCGCAGCTGGCATTGCGCCAGTTGCCCGCGGCCGTCGTCCATCAGCGCGGTGCGGTTGAGCAGGCCGGTCAGGCCGTCGCGCCGCGCCAGCCGGCGCAGGTCCACCATCTGCCGCTCGACGATCAGCAGCACCAGCGCGAAGGTGTGGCCCATCATCACGATCAGGCTGCCGACGTAGGTGACGTTCATCGGCAGGCCGGCGCGCAGGATGTCGCCGCCGGCCCCCGGCGCGACCGGAAGCAGCGCCCGCACCAGGAACAGCAGCGCGTCGAGCACGAACACCACCGCCGCGATCCGGCAGCTGCGGCGGATGTCGGCCGGCGCGTGGCGCAGCAGCAGCCAGACTTCCCAGCCTTTCCAGAGCAGCACCAGCAGGCTGTACAGCGTCAGGCGGATGCCGAGGTCGGGCGTGACCACGCTGAACCAGACGATGCACAGCATGTAGCCGCCGGCCAGCACCAGCGCCGGGCGCAGCGGCGCGCGACGGCCGACGTGCAGGGCCACGCCGCACAGCAGCAGCACGCTGCCGAGCACGGCGAAGGCGTTGCGCCCCACGATCGACAGCAGCTCCGGCATCTGCCCCTGCAGGCCGAGCAGGGTGGTGCCCAGTGCGCCGGCCCACAGGCTGGCCGCCCACAGCCGCGGCACCGGATGCCCGCGCATCACCAGCAGGATCAGCGAAAAACCCGCCGCCAGCCCGATGTGCAGCAGCAGGCCGATGATGGCGATGGTGGGGAAATCCAGGGTCATCGAAAAGCTCGCAGGCAGGGAGGGCAAGGCTTGATCGAGCCCGGGCTTTCCCTTCTCCCCTTGGGAGAAGGTGGCGCGAAGCGCCGGGTGAGGGTACGGGCGAAGCTTCGTGCAGCCAAACATTGCACAGCTTCGCCCGTACCCTCACCCCAACCCCTCTCGCAATGGGAGAGGGGCTTGAAAACCGGGCCCCATCACTCGGGCCCACGCCCCACACACGCCGGATTCTCACACAATGCCGGCGCACTGCGGTGCGGCCTTCACTTGCTGCTGACGTACTTCTCGCGCCGTATCCGCGGCACCGGCAAGCCGGCCGCCTTCAATGCCTCGAAACAGGCATCGACCATCTCCGGGTTGCCGCACAGGTAGGCGATGTCGCGTTCCGGATCGGGGGCGACCTCGGCCAGTTGCTGCTGCACGTAGCCCCGGCGCATGTCGGGATGCGGGTCGGCCGGCAGCTCGCGCGACAGGCAGGGCAGGTAGCGGAAGCCGGGGTTGGCCTCGGCGAAGGCGCGGAAATCGTCGCCGTACAGCAGTTCGGCCGGCGTGCGCGCGCCCTGCAACAGCACCACCTCCACGCCGCGCTCGGCGATGGCCCGGCGCAGCAGCGGCAGCATCGAGCGGTACGGGGTGACGCCGGTGCCGGTGGCGATCAGCAGGTAGCGGTCGTTGCGGTCGCCCGGCTGCAGGCAGAAGCGCCCGAACGGCCCGCTGGCGGTGACCTGCTCGCCGATCTGCAGGCCCTCGAACAGCGCCGTGGCCGCGCCACCGGGCACGTAGCTGACCGCGATCTCCACCCGCCCGTCCGGTGCAAGGTCGGGGTCGCGGCCCACCGCGATGGAATAGCTGCGGCGTGCGTCGGTGCCGTCAGCGTACTTGAAATGGACCTGCACGAACTGGCCGGCGATGCAGGGCAACGGCTGCCCGTCGGCACGCACGAACGACAGGTGCGCCACGGTGGGTGCAATCATCCGCCGGGCCGTCAATGTCAGCGGGAAATGGGGGACGGCCATATCGGATGCTCGCACTGCTGCAGTCATGAAGGACGGGCATGGTACAAGACCGGCGCAATCCGCTGCGGCGCGGGCGTTACACTCCGGCTCCCGTCCATCCGCAGGATCGCCCATGTACCGCCAATCCCTGCCTGCATTGGCACTGTTCGTCCTTGCATGCGCGCCGGCCTTCGGGATGGGAGCCGACGAGCCGGCACCCGTGCAGGGCAAGCAGGCCGCACATGGCAAGCCGCTCGATGCCTACGGCGTGCATGTGACCGATGCCGCCGGCAGCGCACATGCCACCGCCGTCGCCTGCCAATTCAGCGACAAGGCCAAGGCCGATCGCGATTTCGCCAGCCTCCGGCAGAAATTCCATCGCGACGGGTTCGATACCGGCCAGGTCGATCTCCTCTACCGGGCCAGCTACGACAGCCAATACGGGAAATTCCAGGGTCTGGACCAAGGCCGGCGCACGGAGGCATGCGACCAGATCCGGCGGACCCTGCTGGACGCGGCGAGCCAAGTGCAGAAGGCCCGGTGACACGCGTCGCGGAACACGGCTGCAACGCAATGTCCTGCGCTCAAACGTTACGCCGGCGGTGCTGTCGCTAGAATCATGCCCCGCCCGAATCCGAAAGATCCCGCCCGCATGGTTGCCCAGATCGACACCGACTCCCCCGCATTGCGCCTGCGCGATCTGCGCAAGACCTACGACAACGGCGTGCAGGCCCTGAAGGGCGTCTCGCTGGAAGTGGCCCCCGGCGACTTCTTCGCCCT
Organism: Stenotrophomonas daejeonensis; assembly: GCF_001431505.1. GTDB lineage: Bacteria > Pseudomonadota > Gammaproteobacteria > Xanthomonadales > Xanthomonadaceae > Stenotrophomonas > Stenotrophomonas daejeonensis. Next base: position 74,112 of record NZ_LDJP01000022.1, on the reverse strand, counting down.
GCTCGGCCCCAACGGCGCCGGCAAGTCGACGCTGATCGGCATCGTCTCCTCGCTGGTGAACCTGAGCGAAGGGCAGGTGCAGGTGTTCGGTTCCGACCTGGTGGCCGCGCGCAGCGCGACCATGCGCCTGATCGGGCTGGTGCCGCAGGAAATCAACTTCAACCTGTTCGAGAAGCCCTTCGACATCCTGGTCAACTACGCCGGCTTCTACGGCGTCCCGCGCGCCGAGGCGGAAGCGCGCGCCGAAGAGGAGCTCAAGCGCGCGCACCTGTGGAACAAGGCGCAGATGATGAGCCGCACGCTGTCCGGCGGCATGAAGCGGCGGCTGATGATCGCCCGCGCGATGATGACCCGCCCGCGCCTGCTGATCCTCGACGAACCCACCGCCGGCGTGGACATCGAGATCCGCCGCGACATGTGGAAGACGCTGCAGGAAATCAACGCCGCCGGCACCACCATCATCCTCACCACGCACTACCTGGAGGAAGCCGAGCAGCTGTGCCGCAACCTGGCCATCATCAACCATGGCCGCATCGTCGAGCAGGGGCCGATGCGCACGCTGCTGGCCAAGCTCGACGTGGAAGGCTTCCTGCTCGACATCGACGGCGAACTGCCGGCGCAACTGCCGCGGATCGAGGGCGCGCAGCTGGCGGCCATCGACAGCCACACGCTGGACCTGGACATGCCGCGCGCGATGGACCTGAACCGCGTGTTCGACGCGCTGGGTGGCGCCGGCATCCGCGTGCGCTCGATGCGCACCAAGAGCAACCGCCTGGAAGAGCTGTTCGTGCGCCTGACCGGCAACCTCGCGCAGGAAGCCGCGTAGTCCCCGGTCGCCAGCGCCGAAACCCCACCAAGCCCGCCTCCACGCACCACCCGCGCCGGGAGGCAGCAGCCAAAGACATTGGACACGATGACCACCACCCAACCCACCGACACCCGCCGCAACCTCGTCGCCCTGGGCACCATCGTCCGCCGCGAAGTGCACCGCATCCTGCGCATCTGGAGCCAGACGCTGGTGCCACCGGCGATCACGATGGTGCTGTACTTCATGATCTTCGGCGGCCTGATCGGCTCGAAGATCGGCGACATGGGCGGCTACAGCTACATGCAGTTCATCGTGCCGGGGCTGGTGATGATGAGCGTTATCCAGAACAGCTACGGCAACATCAGCTCCTCGTTCTTCGGCGCCAAGTTCGGCCGCCACGTCGAGGAACTGCTGGTCAGCCCGATGCCGAACTGGGTGATCCTGTGGGGCTACGTGGCCGGCGCGGTGCTGCGCGGGGTGATGGTCGGGGTGATCGTGCTGTTCATCGCCATGTTCTTCACCCCGGTGCGCATCCCGCACCCGCTGGTGACCCTGAGCACGGTGCTGCTGGGCGCGGTGATCTTCTCGCTGGCCGGCTTCATCAACGCCGTCTACGCCAAGAAGTTCGACGACGTGGCGATCGTGCCGACCTTCATCCTGACCCCGCTGACCTACCTTGGCGGCGTGTTCTACTCGGTCACCCTGCTGCCGGGCTGGGCGCAGGCGGCGACCCACGCCAACCCGATCTTCTACATGGTCAACGCCTTCCGCTACGGCCTGCTGGACAAGAGCGACGTGCCGCTGTGGGTGGCCTACGCGCTGATGCTCGGCTTCGTCGCCGCGCTCACCACGCTGTCGCTGTGGCTGCTGCGGCGTGGCGTCGGCCTGCGCAGCTGATGGTGGATTTCAGCGACTACATCGTTTTCGTCGATGAAAGCGGCGATCACGGCATGGCCAGCATCGATCCGGCCTACCCGTTGTTCGTGCTTTCCTGCTGCGTCGTTGGCAAGCGCGATTACATGCAATCCATCGTGCCGGCCGTGCAGCGGCTGAAGTTCGATACTTTCGGTCATGACAGCGTCGTCCTGCACGAACGCGACATACGCCGCGACCTGGGGCCGTTTTCCACCTTGCGGGACCGGGCAAAGAAACAGGCATTCATCGAGGCACTGACCGACGTCCTTGCCGCCGCACCGATGACGGTATTCGCTGCCGTCATCGACAAGCGCAGGCTGCTGGACCGGAACCGGGACGAGAACCCCTACGAGGTCTCCCTGCGCTTCTGCCTGGAACGCATCTACTACAAGCTGGCCAAGCAGGGGCAGGTGGCGCATGAACGTCAGCCCCTGGCTACCCACGTCCTGTGCGAAGCACGTGGACGCAACGAGGATGCCGAACTGGAACTCGCGTTCCGCCGCATCTGCGACGGCGACAACTACGGCACCATGAAGATGCCGTTCGAGCCGGTGATCTGCGACAAGAAGAGCAACTCGGTGGGCCTGCAACTTGCCGATCTCGTCGCCCGCCCCATCGGCATGCAGGCACTGAAGCCCGAGCAGGCCAACCGGGCCTGGGACGTCATCCGCGAAAAACTGGACAGGAGTCCCGGTGGGCAGATCAACGGCTATGGCCTGAAGTGCTTCCCTTGAAAAACAAAAGGCCCCGGCGTTTCCGCCAGAGCCAGATGCCGACCGAGAATCCCCGATCCGGGGCCTATGATAGCACTGCCATTACCCCCGTCCAATCCTGAAACCTCGATGGAGCCAGCAACATGCGCATCCTGATCCTCGGCGCCGGCGGTACCGGCGGCTATTTCGGCGGGCGGCTGGCGCAGGCCGGTATCGACGTGACCTTCCTCGTGCGCCCGGCGCGCGCGGCGCAGCTGCAGCGCGACGGGCTGGTGATCCGCAGCCCGCTCGGCGACGCCCGCATCGCGGTCGCGCACGTCACCGCCGATGCGTTGCCGGCGCTGGCGCGGGAGCGGCCGTTCGACCTGGTGATCCTCAGCTGCAAGGCCTACGACCTGGACGGCTCGATCGACGCCATCGCCCCGGCGGTCGGCGCGGGCACCACGGTGATGCCGATCCTCAACGGCCTGCGCCACTATGCCGCGCTCGACGCGCGCTTCGGCCGCGACGCGGTGCTGGGCGGGCTGTGCTTCATCAGCGCGACCAAGGCCGACGATGGTGCGATCGTGCACCTGGACAAGCCCGCACGCATCACCTTCGGCGAGCGCGACGGCAATGGTGCAAGCCCACGCGTCACCGCGTTCGCGGCCGCCTGCGAAGCCGCCGGCATCGCCCACGTCGCATCGGGTGACATCGCGCAGGAACAGTGGATCAAGTACACCTTCCTGGCCACGCTGGCCGCGGGCACCTGCCTGATGCGCAGCGACATCGGCAGCATCGTCGCCGGCGATGACGGCGATGCCTTCATGCGCGCGCTGTACGACGAGTGCCTTGCCGCCGCCGCGCACGAAGGCCAGCCGATCCCGCCGAAGGCGCAGGGCATCGCGCTGACGGCGCTGACCCAGCCCGGTTCGACGATCAAGGCCTCGATGCTGCGCGACCTGGAAGCCGGGCAGCGCGTGGAGGCCGCGCACATCGTCGGCGACATGCTCGAACGCGCGCGCCGGGCCGGCCATGCCGCACCGTTGCTGCAGGCGGCGTACTGCCACCTGCAGGCCTACGAGGCGCAGCGCGCAGGCTAGTCGAGCGGAGGCCACCTGCCGCGCACGTACCGGAAGCGGATACGCCCGTCGCGCACTGGGCGCCGATACAATGGCCCTGATCCGGGCCCACCATGCGGGCTCCGCTACACTCGCCATCCCACAGTGAGGAGTATGGATACATGAGGAAGAACTGGACCTTGTTGGCGCTTGCCATGACCGCGACCCTGCTGGCCGGCTGCAGCAAGCAGGAAGACGCTGCCAGCGCGACGCCGGAACCGGCCGCATCGGCAGCGCCGGCGGCGACCAGCGAAAGTGACGCCACGGCCGGACCCGAGGCAGCTCCCGCCGCGGAGGCGGCCGCCGCCACAGCGGCCGACTTCGACATCACTTCACTTCCCGTCAGCACCACGGAGTTGCCGGACTGGCCGTATGTCGCACTGCCGGCAGGCTACGAGTTCGACGATGCCGACGACCTCGGCAAGCGCAGCAAGGACCTGGCACGCGTCCCGGTGTGGACCGGCAGCCAGTTGCTGTGGGTGGAAGGCAAGGTGTTCAGCGACAACATCGACAACAGTGACGGCAAGACCTACTCCAAGTTCGAAGTCCGCAAGAACATCCAGCAGGCAGTTGAAGCGCTGGGCGGCGTGCGCCTGGGCGAGCGCAGCTTCGACAACGCCGTCTACAAGGCGAATGAAAAGGCGGTGGACGATTTCCGCCAGGAGTTCAGCCGCATCCGGGATGCCTACTGGTACGACAGCGATGCCGATACCTACGTCATCCACCGCGCCGACAAGGCGATCTGGGTGGTGTTCCAGAGTGGCAACAACCAAGGCGCGTTGATGGTGGCCGAAGGCCCGCTGCCGGAAGCGCCCGCGAAGTAAACGCCACCGCAGGTACGAAAAGCAGGAGCGCCCGGCCAAGGCCGGGCGCTTCGTTTCAAGCGCTCAGACCGGTGGGAGGTGGAAGAACGCCGCCGTCGTTGCCCTGCTGTTGGCAGCCGTGATGGCGGTTTCTTCGCCACGGTCGCGCGCCAGTTCCTCGACGATGTGCGCCAGGAACGCCGGTTCGTTGCGGCGGTCCTTCGGCAATGGCCGCAGCGTGCGCGGCAGCAGGTAGGGGGCGTCGGTCTCGATCATCAGCCGATTGGCCGGGATGTGCTTCACCAGCTCGCGCAGGTGCGCACCGCGGCGCTCGTCGCACAGCCAGCCGGTGATGCCGATGTGCCAGTCGCGGTCGAGGTAGTCGAACAATTCGCGGCGCTCGCCGGTGAAGCAGTGGACCACCGCCGGGCCCAGTTTGCCGTCGAAGTTCTTCATCATCGCGATGAAGTCGTCGTGCGCGTCGCGCTGGTGCAGGAACAGCGGCTTGCCGTTGTCGGCCGCGATCTGCAACTGCCGCTCGAACGCCCGGCGCTGCGCCGGGCGCGGCGAGAAGTCGCGGTTGTAGTCCAGCCCGCATTCGCCCACCGCCACCACTTCCGGGTGCACGTGCAGCGCGCGCATCTGCGCGTCGCATTCGTCGGTGTATTCCACCGCGTGGTGCGGGTGCACGCCGGCGGTGGCGTACAGGAAGCCGGGATGGCGCCGCGCCAGTTCCAGCGCCATCGGCGAATGCTCGCGGCTGGCGCCGGTCACCACCATCTGCACCACGCCGGCGGCGCGGGCGCGTTCGAGCACCGCATCGAGGTCGCGCTCGAACGATTCGTGGGTGAGGTTGGCGCCGATGTCGATCAGTTGCATGGGACGGGGGAATGGGGAATCGGGAGACGGTAATTGTAGATGCGAGGCTTGCCCCGCATGGCGCCCTCCCATGAACATCCATGCGGGGCAAGCCCCGCATCTACAATGCCGCGCATGTCGTCCACGTTCCCCATTTCCCCCCTGCTGCCGGCCATCGCCGACAGCCTGGCCGCGCACCCGCGGCTGGTGCTCGAGGCCCCGCCCGGCGCCGGCAAGACCACGCAGGTGCCTTTGGCGCTGCTCGACGCGCCGTGGCTGGCCGGCCGCAGGATCGTGATGCTGGAACCGCGCCGGGTGGCCGCGCGCAGCGCCGCGCAGTTCATGGCCAGGCAGCTGGGCGAGGCGGTCGGCGAAACCATCGGCTACCGCATCCGCTTCGAGAACAAGGTGTCCGCGCGCACCCGCGTCGAGGTCGTCACCGAGGGCATCCTCACCCGCATGCTGCAGGACGATCCATTGTTGGAAAACGTGGGCGCGCTGCTGTTCGACGAATTCCACGAGCGCCACCTGTCGGCCGACCTCGGCCTGGCGCTGGCACTGGACGTGCAGGCCGGGCTGCGCGAGGACCTGCGCCTCGTGGTGATGTCGGCCACGCTCGACGGGCAGCGGCTGGCCGCCTTCCTCGATGCACCGCGCCTGTCCAGCGAGGGCCGTGGTTTTCCGGTGGAAGTGAGCCACTTCCCGGCCCGGCGCGACGAGGCGCTGGAAGCACAGGCACGGCGCGCGGTGGAGCACGCGCTGGAGAACCATCCGGGCGACGTGCTGGTGTTCCTGCCAGGCCAGCGCGAGATTGCTCGGGTGCTGGCTGCGCTGGAGTCCATGCTTCCCGGCGACATCGAAGTGCTGCCCCTGCACGGCGAACTCCCCATCGAACAGCAATCGCGCGTGCTGCAACCGGCCGCCGATGGCCGCCGCCGCGTGGTGCTGGCGACCAACGTCGCCGAATCCTCGGTCACCCTGCCCGGCGTGCGCGTGGTGATCGACGCCGGGCTGGCGCGCGAGCCGCGCTACGACCCCAACAGCGGTTTCTCGCGGCTGGACGCAGTGGCGATCTCGCAGGCCTCGGCCGACCAGCGCGCCGGCCGCGCCGGGCGCGTGGCGGCGGGCTGGGCGTTGCGGCTGTGGCCGCAATCGCAGCGGCTGGAACCGCAGCGGCGGCCGGAAATGGCGCAGGTGGAACTGGCCGCACTGGCGCTGGAACTGGCCGCGTGGGGCAGCGACGACCTGCGTTTCGTCGATCCGCCGCCGCCCGGCGCGCTGGCCGCCGCGCGCGAGTTGCTGCAACGGCTGGGCGCGCTCGGCGACAACGGCGGCATCACCGCCACCGGCAAGCGCATGCTCGCCCTCGGCACCCACCCGCGGTTGGCGGCGATGCTGGTCGCCGCCGCGAATCCGCGCGAGCAGGCGCTGGCCGCCGATCTGGCGGCCCTGCTGGAAGCACGCGATCCGCTGCGCCAGGGCGGCGACGCGCTGGCCACACGCTGGCGCGCATTGGCCGCATTCCGCAACGGTCGTGCCCCGCACGACGCCAGTCGTGGCGCCCTGGCCGCGCTCGACACCGCCGCGAAGCAATGGCGCCGCCGCCTGCGCTGCGATGCCACGCCGCCGGCCGACATCGAAGCGCACGAACTCGGCGACCTGCTCGCCCATGCCTTCCCCGACCGCATCGCCGCGCGCCACGCCACCGATCCGCTGCGCTACCAGCTGGCCAACGGCCGCAGCGCGCGCCTGTTCGACAACAGCGACCTGCGCGGCGAGCCGTGGCTGGTCGTCAGCGAACTGCGCCACGAGGCGCGCGACGCGCTGGTGCTGCGCGCAGCGCCGGTGGACGAGGCACGCCTGCGCCGTGATTTCCCGCAACGTTTCCACCAGCACGACGTGGTGCGCTGGAACGGCGACAGGCGCGCGCTGGAGGCGCGCCGCGAAACCGGCTTCGACCGCATCGTGCTGGACAGCCGCCCGGCCGGAAAGGTCGATCCCGCGCAGGCCGCGCGCGCGCTCACCGACGCGGTGCGCGAACTGGGGCTGGACGCGCTGCCGTGGACGCAGGGCCTGCGCCAATGGCGCCATCGCGTGCAGGGCCTGCGCCGGTGGATGCCGGAACTGGCCCTGCCCGACCTGTCCGACGCGGCGCTGCTGGACACGCTGGACGACTGGCTGCTGCCGGCCTTCGCCGGCAAGACGCGGCTGGACGCGCTCACCGAGCAGGAACTGGGCGAGGCGCTGAAGTCGGCCATCGACTGGAACATGCGGCAACTGGTCGACCGCCATGCACCGGTGCGCATCGGTGTGCCGTCCGGCATGGAGCGCGCCATCGACTACGCGCTGGACGACGATGGCAGCACGCCACGGCCGCCGGTGCTGGCGGTGAAATTGCAGGAGTTGTTCGGGCTGGCCGACACCCCGCGCATCGCCGACGGCCGCGTGCCGCTGCTGCTGCACCTGCTCTCCCCCGGCGGCAAGCCGTTGCAGGTCACCGCCGACCTGCGCAACTTCTGGCAGAACACCTATGCCGAGGTGAAGAAGGAGATGAAGGGGCGGTATCCCCGGCACCCGTGGCCGGATGATCCATGGAGTGCTACCGCGACCCACCGTGCAAAACCGCGTGGGACGTGACCGGCACGATTCGCCGTAGATGCGGGGCTCGCCCCGCATGGGGCTCTACCGGTACGGCCCCGTGTGGGGCAAGCCCCACACCTACGGGGCAATACGCCGCGGCAGCAGCGCTGGGCCGCACAAAATCATGTGCGGCGCGGCCGGACGACCCGTGGACGGCAACCGCAATGCATCGGGCAAAACCACGCGGGACGTGAAACCGCAGGTCGGAGTTCCATTGGCAAGGCCCCATCCGGCTAACATTTCCTGCACGCCCCAGCCCCGACACTGGGCGTCTCCCCCGCGGACCTTCGAGGACTTCCCCATGAGCAAGTTCAGCGACATCACCGGCCCTGCCTTGGAGCGGGCGATCGAATTGGCCAGCCATGCCGGCAACAGCCTGAAGAGCGGCGGTTCCAACGCCGCCGACTGGCTCAAGGCCGGCGCCGCCATCGGCGCGATGAAAACCGGCGGCCGTGCCGTAGGCCGGGTCGCGCGGCGCAACCCCGCGGCCACCATCGCGGTGGCCGCCGTCGGGCTGGGCCTGATCGGCTACGCGGTCTATCGCCGCAACCGGCGCGACAACGCCGCGCTGGAGGCCCGCTCGCGGCAGATCGCCGAGCGCCGCCGCGAATCCAGCACGGTGCTCGACGAAACCAGCGACATCGGCAGCGACACCTGATTGCCGCTTGTGGCAGGAGCGCACCTTGGTGCGCTCCTGCGGATCGTCTAGCCTTCGACCATCCGCCACTGGCCGGGCAGCAGTTCCCCGAGTGAATGCGGCCCCATCGAAACACGCACCAGCCGCAGCGTCGGCAGGCCCACCGCCGCGGTCATGCGCCGCACCTGGCGGTTGCGGCCCTCGCGCAGGGTGATGGCCAGCCATGCGTCCGGCACAGTCTTGCGGAAGCGCACCGGCGGGTCACGCGACCACAGCACCGGCGGTGTCTCCAGCAAGTGCACGCGCGCCGGCAGGGTCGGCCCGTCGTTGAGCGGCACGCCGTCGCGCAATGCCTGCAGCTTCTCCGGCGTCGGCGCGCCTTCCACCTGCACCCAATAGGTCTTGTCCTGCTTGTGCCGGGGGTCGGTCAGGCGGTGGGCGAGGCCGCCATCGTCGGTGAGCAGCAGCAGGCCTTCGCTGTCATGGTCCAGCCGCCCGGCCGCATACACGCCCTTGGGCAGGCCGAAGCCGGCCAGCGTCGCCCGCGGCGGCTGGCTGCGGTCGGTGAACTGGCACAGCACGTTGAAGGGTTTGTTGAAGGCTACGAGCATGGGAACGGGGGAACCGGGAAAAACGCCTTGTCACAACGGAACCGGATTGGCACGGCGCACTTCAAAGCCCGCGGCCAACCACCATTCCCTGTTCCCCGTTCCCTGCTTTTCACGGCTTCACGAAACGCAGCGTCATCCGGTCGCTCTCGCCGATGGCCTTGTATTTCGCATCATCGGCGGCGTCGTGGTTGTTGGACGGCGGCAGCGTCCACACGCCGTTGGGGTGGTCCTTGGTGTCGCGCGGGTTGGCGTTGATTTCGCTGCTGTCCTGCAGCGTGAAGCCGGCCGCCTCGGCCATTGCGATCACCTGCGCCTGGCCGACGTAGCCACTCTTGTCGTCGGCCGGCACGTCGGCCTTGGCGCGGTGCTCGACCACGCCCAGCGTGCCGCCGGGCTTGAGCACGTCGAAGAAGGCGCGGAACATGCCTTCGGCCTGGCCGCTGGCGCGCCAGTTGTGCACGTTGCGGAAGGTCAGCACCACGTCGGCCGAGCCGGGCGCGCCGAGCACCGGGGCAACGGGGTCGTAGGCGACGATGCTGGCGCGGTCGAACTGCGCCGGCGCTTCGGCGAACTTCTTTTCCAGCCCGTCGCGGCTGCGCTGCTGGTAGTCGCGGCCGCCGCCGGCCGGCAGCGCGGCCGGGTCCACCACCGCCGCCACGTAGTTGCCGCCCTCGCGCAGCCAGGGCGCGAGGATTTCCGCGTACCAGCCCGCGCCGGGGGTGATCTCCACCACCGTCTGCTGCGGCTGCACGCCGAAGAATTCCAGCGTCTGCAACGGGTGCCGGTATTCGTCGCGGGCGCGGTTGGCGTCGCTGCGCCATTCGCCGGCCAGCACGTCCTGCAACGGCATGGAAGCCTGGTGCCCGGCCTGCATGGCGGCGTGGTCGTGGTGCGCGTGTTCCTGCGCGGCGGCCGGCAGCGTGGCCAGCAACAAGCAGGTGGCAAGCAGCGAAACGGGCGTCTTCATGGCACGGCATCCGGCAGGGAAAATCGGAGCCTAGCATGCGTCGGCAAGGGCTTCGCGCGCAGCCAACGCGCACTCTTAATGCTTCCATAACCGCGCCGGTGGGCATGCCCACTATGCTGTAGCGCTCGATCCGGCAAGGAGGTGCGCATGACACGGTCCCGCGAACTTGGCCATTCCGGCCTGCAGGTCGCTCCCATCGCGTTCGGCGGCAACGTCTTCGGCTGGAGCGTGGACGAGAAGACCGCCTTCACCCTGCTCGATGCCTTCGTCGAGGCCGGCTTCAACCTGGTGGACACCGCCGACGTGTACCCGGCCTGGGTGCCGGGCAACCGGGGCGGCGAATCGGAAGCCATCATCGGCCGCTGGCTCAAGCGCGGCGGCAAGCGCGACAAGGTGGTGGTCGCCACCAAGGTGGCCAAGTGGGCCGAGCGCCCCGGGCTGTCGGCCGACAACATCAACGCCGCCATCGACGATTCGCTGCGCCGCCTGCAGACCGACGTGGTCGACCTGTACCAGGCGCACGAGGACGACGAATCGGTGCCGCTGGAGGAAACCCTGGGCGCGTTCGCGCGGCTGATCGAGGCCGGCAAGGTGCGCGCGATCGGCGCCTCCAACTACAGCGCCACGCGCCTGCGCGACGCGCTGAAGGTCTCGGCCGACTACCACCTGCCGCGCTACGAAACGCTGCAGCCGGAATACAACCTGTGCGACCGCGCCGGCTACGAGGCCGAGCTGGAGCCGCTGGCGCGCGAGCAGGAGCTGGGCGTGATCAGCTACTACGCGCTGGCCAGCGGCTTCCTCAGCGGCAAGTACCGCAGTGCGGACGACGCCGGCAAGAGCGGCGCGCGCGGCGCCAGGGTGGTCGCGCAGTACCTCAACCCGCGCGGGCTGGGCATCCTCGCCGCGCTCGACGACGTGGCCGCCGGGCACAAGGCGACGCCGGCGCAGGTGGCGCTGGCGTGGCTGATCGCGCGGCCCGGGATCACCGCGCCGATCGTCAGCGCCACCCGCGTGGAGCAGCTGCACGACGTGCTGGCCGCGGCAAGGCTGCAGCTGTCTGCACAGGACGTCGCGCAGCTGGATGCGGCCAGCGCCGGGGCGTAAGGCGAAGACAGCCGGCGAATACCGCAGGTACCGGGCATGCCCCGTGCGAGGCGTTGCCGGGAAAGCCCCTGCGGGGCAAGCCCCGCAGCTACGGTGAAGGCAACACGCAACCGGTTCGGCATGCCTAGCGCGCGAACGGCGCCTCGGCCAGCGCCTGCGCCAGATGGTCGAGGAACGAGCTGATCCGCGCCGACACCGCGGTGTTGCGGTAATAGACCGCGTGGATCGGCTGGCGCACATCCAGCGTCTGCTTCGGCAACACCTCCACCAAGGTGCCGCAGTCGCGGTCGCGCTGGGTCATGAAGTCGGACAGGCAGACGATGCCCGCCCCTTCCAGCGCCAGCCGCCGCAGGGTTTCGCCACTGGACACGGCCACCACCGGGCGCACGTGCAGCCGTGCGTCCCCGGCGCCGCGCAACGGCCAGTGGTTCAGCGAATCCGGCTCGTTGAAGCCGAGCAGCGCATGCTCGTCCAGCTGCGCCACGCTCTTCGGCGTGCCGCGTTGCCGCAGGTAGGCCGGGCTGGCCAGCACGCGCAGACGGCTGCGCGCCAACGGCCTTGCATGCAGGGTCGAATCGGCCAGCGGGCCGATGCGGATGGCTACGTCGGTGCGGCGCTCGAGCAGGTCGATGTAGCGCTCGGAACTGTTCAGTTCCAGCGCCACCTCCGGGTAGCGCGCACGGTAACCGGCCACCAGCGGCGCGATCACGTGCAGCACGAACGGCATGGCCGCGTCCACGCGCAGGCGCCCGGCCGGGCGCTCGCGGCGCACGGCGATCTGTTCCTCGGCCGCCTCCACCGACGCCACGATCGACCGCGCCTGCGCCAGGAACGCGGCGCCCTCCTCGGTCAGGTGCAGGCGGCGGGTGGTGCGGGTCAGCAGCGTGGTGCCGAGCTTCTCCTCCAGCCGCGCCAGTGTGCGGCTGACGCCGGACGGGGTCTGGCCGAGGCCCTCGGCGGCGGCGGTGATCGAGCCGCCGTCGATCACGGCGATGAAGGCCTGCATTTCGTCGAGGGTGGTTTTCATGGGTGCCGGGGCTGGCCGTGGATGCCCGATTATTGACCATCCATCAATATTCATTGGATTCAATTCCGCTTTTTCGGCAACAGTGGCGGTCCCAGACTGTGCGCCCTCCCCCGCTGAAGGCCGCCCCATGTCCCGTGGCATCCCCCTCGCCCTGCTGGCGCTCACGCTCGGTGCGTTCGCCATCGGCACCACCGAATTCGTCATCGTCGGCCTGATCCCGACCATCGCCGCCGACCTGCACGTCGGCCTGCCCTCGGCCGGCCTGCTGGTATCGCTGTACGCACTGGGCGTGGCGGTCGGCGCGCCGGTGCTGACCGCGCTGACCGGCCGGGTGCCGCGCAAGGCGCTGCTGGTGGCGCTGATGGCACTGTTCACCGCCGGCAACCTGCTCGCATGGCTGGCGCCCGGCTACGCCTCGCTGATCGCCGCGCGCATCCTCACCGGGCTGGCGCACGGCGTGTTCTTCTCTATCGGCGCGGTGATCGCCACCGCGGTGGTGCCGAAGGAAAAGGCCGCCAGCGCGATCGCCATCATGTTCACCGGGCTGACCGTGGCACTGGTCACGGGCGTGCCGCTGGGGACCTTCATCGGCCAGCACCTGGGCTGGCGCGCCACCTTCCTCGCGGTGGCCGGGTTGGGCGTGGTGGCGCTGCTCGGCAGCCTGTTGTTCGTGCCGCGCAACCTGCCGCGCAGCGCACCGGCCACGTTCGCGCAGCAACTGGCGGTGCTGGCGCAGCCGCGCCTGCTGCTGGTGTACGCGATGACCGCGCTGGGCTACGGCGGCACCTTCCTGGCGTTCACCTATCTCGCACCGATCCTGCAGGAGGTCAGCGGTTTCTCCGCCAACGCGGTGGGCGCGGTGCTGCTGGTGTATGGCGTGTCGGTGGCGTTCGGCAACCTGTGGGGCGGGCGCCTGGCCGACCGCCTCGGCCCGGTGCCGGCGCTCAAGCGCATCTTCGCGCTGCTGGCGTTGGTGCTGTTCGCGCTCACCTTCACCGCACACGACGCATGGCTGGCGCTGCTGACCGTGCTGGCGCTGGGCGCGGTGGCGTTCGGCAACGTGCCGGGCCTGCAGGTGTACGTGGTGCGGCAGGCGCAGCGTTACGCGCCGCGGGCCGGCGACGTGGCCTCGGGCCTGAACATCGCCGCGTTCAATGTCGGCATCGCGCTGGGCGCCTCGCTGGGCGGGCTGGTGGTCGAACACGCCGGCCTGATGCACACGCCGTGGCTGGGCGCGCTGGTGGTGGTTGCCGCCTATGGCCTGACCGCGCTCAGCGGCCGCCTGGACCGCCGCGACGGCATCGACGACCGCGCCGAAGGCATCGCCGTCGCCGCGCACTGATCCCCTCACTCCGCACCCACCCTGGAGCTTCCCATGACCCTTCCCGCCATCGGCCTCGGCACTTTCCGCCTCAAGGGCCAGACCGTCATCGACTCGGTACGCGACGCGCTGGACGTCGGCTACCGCGCCATCGACACCGCGCAGATCTACGACAACGAGGCCGACATCGGCCAGGCCATCGCCGCATCCGGCGTGGCACGCGAAGACCTGTACCTGACCACCAAGGTGTGGATCGGCGAATTCCGCCGCGACGCGCTGCCGGCCAGCCTGCGCACCAGCCTGCAGAAGCTGCGCACCGACCACGTGGACCTGGCGCTGATCCACTGGCCCTCGCCGGACGACGAGGTGCCGATGGCCGAGTACCTGGGCGCATTGGCCGAGGCCAGGGCGCAGGGCCTGGCGCGCGCGATCGGCATCTCCAACTTCACCGTCGCCCAGACCCGGCAGGCCATCGGGATCCTCGGCGCCAAGGCGATCGCCACCAACCAGATCGAAGTCCACCCCTATCTGCAGAACCGCCGGTTGGTGGCGTTCCTGCGCGAACAGGGCATCCACGTCACCGCCTACATGAGCCTGGCCTACGGCGAGGTGCTGGTGGACCCGGTGATCCGGTCCATCGCCCGGCGCCACGAAGCCACGCCCGCGCAAGTGGCCCTGGCATGGGCGCTGCAACAGGGTTACTCGGTGATCCCGTCCTCGACCCGGCGCGGGAACCTCGCCGGCAACCTGGAGGCCGCCGGCGTGCGGCTGGACGAGGACGACATGGCGCGGATCGCCACGCTGGACCGCGGCCGGCGGCTGGCCAACCCCGAGGGCATCGCGCCGGCGTGGGATTGAGGACCGGGACAACGGCGATAGCGGCGGCCGCTGGCCGGCGTTACTCCCGCAACCAGGTCCGCAGCGCGGCGCTCACCGCGTCCGGCTTTTCCATCGGCGCCAGATGCCCGCAGTTGGGCAACACCAGCAACCGCGAATGCGGCACCAGCGCGTGCATTTCCGCGCTGATCGCCGGCGGCGTGATGCGGTCGTTGGCGCCGCACACGATCAGCAGCGGATCGCGGTAGCCGGCCAGCACGTCGTGGCCGTCCACGCGCTCCAGCGCGCTCTGCCGCAGGAACACCTCCGCGCCCAGCCGCGTGGTCATCGCCCGCACGCGTTGCACCAGGTCGTGATCGCGCAGGCGCGAGGCGTCGATGTAGTTGCGCATCAGCGTGTCGCCGAAGCCGTGGAAAGTGCCGGGCAGGCGGCGCACGCCGGCCTGCTGCGCGCGACGCTGCGCGGCACGCTCGGGCGAATCGGCATGGATCGAGGTGCCGATCAACGCCAGCCGCCGCACGCGCCGCGGGGCGATGCGCAGGATCTGCTGGGCGACGAAGCCGCCCAGCGAAAAACCGGCCAGCGCGAAGTGCGGTGGCGCCTGCGCCAGCACGTCCTCGGCCACCGCCTGCATGCTGTCGCCGCGGGTCAGGTCGCCGACCGTGCAGTCGGCGATGCCGGACAGGTCGTCGACCTGCGCGCGCCACAACCCGGCGTCGTTGAGCAGGCCGGGGAGCAACAGCAGCGGGATCTTTCCGGGCGCATTCCCGGCAACGGCGGTTTCCATGCCGCCATTGTCGCGCCGGCGGGCGCCGCGATGGCGTCAGGCGTTGCCGTCGCCCGTCGCATCCAGTGCCAGCAGGCCCAGGCAGACCTCCAGTTCGCCATCGCCCACGCTTGCGCCCAGCACCAGCAGCGCGAGCCGGTCGCCGTGCCGCCAGCAGGCGATGCGGTGGCGCTCGAACGCATCCAGCAACGCTTCCGGCACGCCGCTGCCGGCGGGCTCGTAGCCCTCGACGCAGCACGGCGGCGCGCCCAGCGCCCCGGTCAACGACTGCACCATCGCATCCTGGCTGCCGCGATAGTCGTTCCAGAGGTTTTCCAGTTGCTCGTGCAGATCGTCGCCACTGGCGTCGCAATTCCCGTAATCGATGCCGACCACCGCCGCGCGCCGGCCGGGCGCCTGGCCCATCCACGACGCGTGCTGCTCGAACGCGCAGCCGTCTTCGGGAACCTCGTCCGGCGGGAACGGCTGCGCCAGCAGCCTCTTCAGGGTGTCGGGCGCGGCCTGCACGCGCTGTTGGAAACCGGACATGCGGGATGTTCCCTGTCGTTGGGCTCAGGCGTCGCCCGCCGACCGTACCGGCAGGGTCACGTTCATGATCGCCGGGTCGTCCGGGTCGGCCTTGACCGTGAAGCCCAGCGTGCGGCACATCGCCAGCATGGTGCTGTTCTCGCGCAGCACCTGGCCCTCGACCACGTTCAGGCCCTGCCAGCCGGCGTATTCGATCATGATCTGCATCAGCTTCCAGCCGATGCCCTGGCCCTTGAGGTCGGAGCGGATCAGGATGCCGTACTCGCCGCGGTCGTAGTCGGCGTCGGCGTGCAGGCGCACTGCGCCGAGCATCTCGCCACCGTCCGGGTCGATCGCCACCAGCGCGATCGAGCGCGCGTAGTCGAGCTGGGTCAGGCGGGCGATGAACTCGTGGCTGAAATGCCTGACCGACTGAAAGAAGCGCAGGCGCAGGTCGTCGTCGCTGACGCGGGCGAAGAACGCGCGGAACAGCGCGTCGTCCTCCGGCCGCACCGGGCGGATGAAGGCGCTGCCGCCGTCGGCCAGTACGATGCTGCGCTCCCACTCGGTGGGGTACGGGAAGATCGCGAAGCGCGGGTGGCCGCGGCCCTTGTGCAGGCGCCGCACCGGGGCGATGGCGATGCGCGCGTCCAGCGCGAGGACGCCGTTGCGGTCGGCCAGCAGCGGGTTGAGGTCGAGCGTGCGGATCTCGGGGATGTCGGCGGCCAGCTGCGCCAACTTGACCAGCACCAGCGCCACCGCACGCTCGTCGGCGGCCGGCACGTCGCCATAGGGCTTGAGGATGCGCGCCACCCGGGTGCGGCCGATCACCTCGTGCGCCAGGCGCAGGTCCAGCGGCGGCAGCGCCAGGGTCTTGTCGTCGATCACCTCCACCGCGGTGCCGCCGCGGCCGAACACCAGCACCGGGCCGAACACCGCGTCGTCGGCGATGCCGGCGATCAGCTCGCGCGCCTTCGGCCGCACCATCATCGGCTGCACCAACACGCCCTCGATGCGCGCATCCGGGCGCAGCTCGGCCGCGCGCCGCAGGATCGCGTCCGCCGCCACCCGTACCGCCTGCAGGGTGCCCAGGTTCAGGCGCACGCCGTCGACCGCCGACTTGTGCGGGATGTCCGGCGAGAACACCTTCACCGCGACGCTGGCGCCCTGTTCCAGCAGCGGCTGCGCCAGTTCCATCGCCTCGCGCGCGTCGCGCGCGACCATCACCTCCAGCGAGGGGATGCCGTAGGCCTGCAACAGCTGCTGGGTGGCCATCGGGTCCAGCCACTGCTGGTCGTTGCGCAGCGCCGCCTCCACCAGCGCGCGGGCGCGGGCGGCATCGACGCTGAAATCGGCAGGCAGGCTCGGCGGCGTCTCCATCAACGCCGCCTGCGCCTTGCGGTAGCGCACCAGGTGCTGGAAACCGCGCACCGCCTCGGCCTCGCTGGGGTAGGTCGGCACCCGCGCGGTGTTCAGCGTCGCGGTGGCGCGCTCGTCGTTGCCCAGCCAGACCGCGAACACCGGCTTGTCGCGCAGCTGCCGCGGGCGCTGGCCGAGGCTGCGGGTCAGCGCCTGCGCTGCGTCGGCCGAGGAGGTGAACGCGGTCGGCACGTTGACCACCAGCAGCGCGTCGTTGGCCTCGTCGGCCAGCAGCGCCTCCACCGCCGCGGCGTAGCGCTCGCCGTCGGCATCGACCACGATGTCCACCGGGTTGTCGCGCGACCAGCCCTGCGGCAGCGCGGCGTCCAGCCGTTCGACGGTGGCCGGCGACAATGCCGCCAGCGTGCCGCCCAACGCCTGCAGCTGGTCCACCGCCAGCCGGCCGACGCCGCCGCCGTTGCTGAGGATGGCCAGCCGCTGGCCGGGGAAGGTGCCGAGCCGGCCCAGCGTTTCGGCGGCGGTGAACAGTTCGTCCAGCGCGTTCACCCGCAGCAGGCCGGCGCGGTTGAAGGCCGCGCCGTACACCGCGTCCGGCGCGGCCAGTGCCTGCGCGTGCGAATCGGCGCCGGCCGCGGCCGCGCGCGGCTGGCGCCCGGACTTGACCACCACCACCGGCTTGGCACGCGCGGCGGCGCGCGCGGCGGACATGAACTTGCGCGCGTCGCTGATCTGGTCGACGTAGAGCAGGATCGCGCGGGTGCGGTAGTCGCTGGCGAAGTAGTCGAGCAGGTCGCCGAAATCCACGTCCAGCGCATCGCCCAGCGACACCACCGCGGAGAAGCCGATCGAGCGCGCCACGCCCCACTCCACCAGCGCCGCGGCAATGGCGCTGGATTCGGAGATCAATGCCAGGTCGCCGGCCTGCGGCGTGTGCGCGGCGATCGACGCGTTGAGCCGCGCGTGCGGGGCGATCACGCCCAGGCAGTGCGGGCCGAGCACGCGCATGCCGCGGGGCCGCGCCGCCGCTTCCACCTGCGCGGCCAGCGAGCCGGGGCCGTGGCCCAGCCCGGCGGTGAGGATGATGGCACCAGCCACGCCCAGTTCGGCGGCCGCGGCCACCACCTGCGGCACCATCGCCGCCGGGGTGGTGATGACCACCAGGTCCGGCACCCACGGCAGGTCGCGGAGCCGCTTGACCGTGCGCATGCCGTCGATCTCGGCATGCCGCGGGTTGACCCAGCCGATCTGCCCGGCGAAACCGCCCGCGCGCAGGTTGCGTACCACCGCGCGCCCGGCCGAACGCTCGCGCGGGCTGCCGCCGACCACGGCCACGGAACGGGGGCGGAACACGGTCTGCAGGTGGTAGATGCTCATCGCGGGGCCGGCGGCGGGAACGTGGTCAAAGGTACACGGCCGCGGGTGGACGCGGGATGCGCCGGATCAAAAGGCAGGTGATCTCACAATAGCGTCCCGCCGAGGATCATCGCGGCGATGCTGAAGTAGATGACCAGCCCGGTCACGTCCACCAGCGTGGCCACGAACGGCGCCGAGGCGCTGGCCGGGTCGAAGCCCAGCCGCTTGAGCACGAACGGCAGCATCGACCCGGACAGCGAGCCGAAGGTGACGATGCCCACCAGCGCCGCGCCGATGGTCACTGCCAGCAGCTTCCAGTGCGCGCCGTAATCGTGCAGGCCGGCCAGTTGCCAGACGGTGATGCGCACGATGGCCAGCAGGCCGAGGATGCCACCCAGCACCACGCCGGTGGGCAGCTCGCGCAGGGCCACCTTCCACCAGTCGCGCAGGCGCAGCTCGTGCAGGGCCAGCGAACGGATCAGCAGCGAGGTTGCCTGCGAGCCGGAGTTGCCGCCCGAACTCATGATCAGCGGGATGAAAAGGGTCAGCACCACCGCGCGCGCCAGTTCGTCCTCGTAGTGCTGCATGGCGCTGGCGGTGAGCATCTCGCCGAGGAACAGCACGCTCAGCCAGCCGGCGCGCTTCTTGATCATGTCGAAGAAGCCGATCTGCATGTATGGCCTGTCCAGCGCCTCGACGCCGCCGAACTTGTGCACGTCCTCGGTGGATTCGTCGATCAGCGCGTCGAGGATGTCGTCCACGGTGACGATGCCGAGCATGCGCTGCTGCGCGTCCACCACCGGGATCGCCAGCAGGTCGTGGCGGCGGATCAGCTGCGCCACCTCTTCCTGGTCCAGCAGCGGGCCGACCGTGACCGGCGGGTTGATCTGGGCCACGGCGAGGATGGAATCGTCCGGCGCACCGGTGATCAGCCGGCGCATCGTCACCACCTGCCGCAGCTGCTGGTCGTGCGGGTCCAGCACGTAGATGGCGTACACCGTCTCGCGGGTGCGCTCGACCTCGCGGATGTGCTGCAGGGTCCGGGCCACGGTCCAGTCGGCGGGCACGCTGACGAACTCGGTGGTCATCAGCGCGCCGGCGGTGTTGGCCGGGAAACCGAGCAGCAGCTGGATCGACTGGCGCGCCTGCGGGTCGAGCAGCGGGATCAGCCGCGCGCGCTCGTCCTCGTCCAGCTCGTGGACGATGTCGGTGGCGCGGTCGTCGGCCATCAGTCCCAGCAGCGCGGCGGCGCGGGCCGGCGGCAGCGCGGCGACCAGTTCGCCGGCGCGCTGCAGCTCGGGCGCCTCCAGCAGCTTGACCGCGCGCGGCAGCGGCAGCGCGGCCAGGGTGTCGGCGGCCTGCGCCGATTCGAGGTGGTTGAGGTACACCACCGCGTCGGCGGTGTTGAAATCCGCCAGCGGTGCGCTCAGTGCGGCGGCGTCCGCCATGCGGCGCAGGAGTTGCTTCTGGTTCATCGTGATTCGCCTTTACGGGGGTGCGACCGCAACGCCCGTGGCGGCGAACCGGCCCACTCAGGCGGTTGCCGTCACCGGCGTCGAACGAGATCGACTGCTACTGTCGCTGGGCATGGGTGGGCTCCGAAGGAATGCCACGCGGTGTCCACCGCGCAGCGGCGCGAGTCTGCGGGCAGGCACGGCGGGGGTCAAGCAACGCCGAGTGAATTTTCCAATGCCGGTGCCCGCGCGGTAATCTTTCACCCGTCGATAGCCGCATTCGTCATCGCCCGCCGTATGGCGGTGCGCGGCGCCCTTTCCTCCCTTTCGAGAGCACGAACCCGATGCATGGCGGCGGTCTGGAGCTGGCCCTGGTACTGCTGCTGGCGGCGGTGATCGCCGTACCGGTATTCAAGCGTTTCGGGCTGGGCGCGGTGCTCGGCTACCTGGCCGCCGGCGTGGTGCTGGGGCCGCACGTGCTGGGCTTCGTGCAGGACGCCGAGCGCATCCTCAACGCCGCCGAGATCGGCGTGGTGATGCTGCTGTTCCTGATCGGGCTGGAACTGTCGCCGTCGCGGCTGATGGTGATGCGGCGGCCGGTGTTCGGCGGCGGCAGCGCGCAGGTACTGCTCAGCGCCGCCGCATTGGGCGGGCTGTTGCTGCTGTACCACTTCCACTGGAAGAGCGCGCTGGTGGTCGGCACCGCGCTGGCGCTGTCCTCCACCGCGGTGGGGTTGCAGCTGCTGTCCGAGCACAAGGCGCTGAACAGCGACCACGGCCGCTTCGGCTTCGCCATCCTGCTGTTCCAGGACCTGGCGGCGATCCCGTTGCTGGCTGCCATCCCGCTGTTGGGCGGCATCCGCAACGCCACCCTGACCTGGCAGAACGCCGCCGCCGCGCTGGGCGCGCTGGCGCTGGTGATCCTGCTCGGGCGGCCGCTGCTGCGCTACCTGTTCCGCAGCGTGGCGCGCACGCGCATGCCGGAGGTGTTCACCGCCAGCGCGCTGCTGGTGGTGCTGGGCACGGCATGGCTGATGCAGACGGCCGGGCTGAGCGCCAGCCTCGGCGCGTTCCTGGCCGGCGTGCTGCTGGCCGATTCGGAATTCCGCCACGAGATCGAAGCGCAGATCGAGCCGTTCAAGGGCCTGCTGCTGGGCTTGTTCTTCATCGCCGTGGGCATGGGCATCGACCTGGACCGCGTCGCCGCCGAGCCGGCGTTGATCGCCATCGGCGTGGCCACGCTGCTGCTGGTCAAGTTCGGCATCCTGCTGCTGGTCGGGCTGGCCGCGCGGCTGCCGCTGCGCAGCGCGTTGATGTTGGGCAGCGTGCTTTGGCTGGGCGGCGAATTCGCCTTCGTGGTGTTCAACGAGGCCGAGCGGGTCAAGCTGCTCAACCACGCCGACCACGACCGGCTGGTGGCCATCGTCGGCCTGTCGATGGCGCTGACCCCGCTGCTGATGATCGGCCTCAAGCACCTGCTGAAGTCGCGGGTACCGGGTGTGGCGCCCACGCCCGCAGCGGACGACATGCGCGAGGCGCAGGCACAACACCCGCAGGTGCTGATCGCCGGCATGGGCCGCTTCGGCCAGATCGTCGCGCGCCTGCTGACCGCGCAGCGCATCCCGTTCGTGGCGCTGGAATCGGATCCGGGGACGGTCGAGGACCTGCGCCGCTTCGGCAACCACCTCTACTACGGCGACCCTTCGCGCCCGGAGGTGCTGCGCGCGGCCGGCGGCGAGCAGATCCGCGTGTTCGTGATGGCGATGGACGACCCGGACACCAACCTGCGCGCGGTGCGGCTGGTGCGCCGGTTGTACCCGCAGGCCCGGGTACTGGCGCGCGCCCGCAACCGCCAGCACGCGTGGAAGCTGATGGACATGTCGGCCGAACCGTTCCGCGAGGTGTTCGGCTCCAGCCTCGAAATCAGCGAGCGCGTGCTGACCTCGCTGGGCATTCCCGAAAGCACCGCGCGCGAGCACGTGCGCCGCTTCCGCGAGCACGACGAGAAGCTGCTCAAGGCCCAGCACCTGGTCTACGACGACGAAGCGGCGGTGATCCAGACCTCGCGCGACGCCCGCGCCGACCTGATGCACCTGTTCGAGGCCGACGTCGGCGATAGCGACGCGGCGCCGCAAAACGAATAACCCGCAATCGCTACGCTGGCGCCCGACCGTTGCTCGGGCGGCGGGAGAGTTCAATGCAAGGGGCCGTGCCGACCAACGGTCGGCACCCATCGGGAATCGCGGATGCCGGGCTTGCCCGGTACGGGGCTTCCCGTCGCGGTGGGTTCAAGGCCTGCGGGGCAAGCCCCGCAGCTACGGATTCAATGGCTCAGCCCCGGTCGCGCAGGAAGCGGGCCATCGACGACACGCCCGGCACCGCCGGCTCGAAGGCGCCGGCGATGTCGACGAAACCGCGCATCACCGCGATCTCGCGCGGGCTGCGGTTGAGGTTGTCGCGGGCGTCCGGGTCGGCACCGGCGCGCAGCAGGCTCTGCACCAGCAGCGGCAGGCCATGCAGCGCGGCCAGGTGCAGCGGGCCGAAGCCGCGCGGGTCGCGCACGTCCAGCGCCACGTCCTCGTCGAGCAGGCGCTCGACCGCGGCCAGCACCACCTGCTCGTCGCAGGCGGTGCCGGGTTCGGCGCGCGCGCCCAGCAACAGCAGCAACGGGGTGACGGTACCGGCGGCGGGCTGGTCGGGTTCGGCGCCGGCCAGCAGCAGGGTGTCCAGCAGCGCCAGCAGGCGCGAGCGGTCGCGCGCGGTGAAGCCATACAGCGCGGCGCAGTGCAACGGCGCCAGGTGCTGGTCGTCGCCGGCATGCACGTCGGCGCCGGCGGTCAGCAGCTTGGCGACGATGTCCGGCAGGCCCAGCGCGGCGGCCAGCATCAGCACGGTGACGCCGCCGGGCAGGCGGTGGTCGATGTGCGCACCAGCATCGAGCAGCGCGGTGACGATGCCGCCCTGGCGCATGCTCACCGCCGCCGACAACGGCGTGGCGCCACTGGCGGCGGCGTGCTGCGGGTCGGCGCCGCGCGCCAGCAGCAGGTCCACCGCCGCGGCATGGCCGCCGCCGGCCGCGCGCAGCAGGCCGGTGCAGCCCTGCGCATCGGTGGCGTCCACCGGCAGGCCGAGGTCGAGCAGGCGGCGCACTGCGTCGGCGTCGCCGGCCATCGCCGCGGCCGGCACGTCGGCCTCGCGCAGCGCGCGCAGCGGCAACGGCCAGCCGCGCCAGTCCAGCCAGTCGGCCAGGTCGCGGCGGCCGCTGGACAGGGCCACGCCGAGCGGGGTCTGGCCGTCTGCGGCGCGCGCGTCCGGCGAGGCGCCCTGCATCACCAGCAGTTTCAGCGAGGCCTCGCGTGCCAGTGCGGTGGCCAGGTGCAAGGCGGTCATGCCATGACTGTCGCGCGCCTCGCGGTCCACGCCCAGCGCCAGCAACGCCTGCTGCAGTTTCAGCCAGCCCAGGCGCACGGCCAGCGCCAGCGGCGGGTCGCCGGCCGGCGAAGCACCGAACGGGTCGGCGCCGCGCTCCAGCAGTTCCAGCGCGAACTGCTCGGTACCGCGCGAGCCGTGGTCGTGGCGCGCGCAGGCGGCGAGCAGGCGGCCGAGCCCGCCGCGGCCGGCCGGCGACACGCCATGCCGCAGCAGCACCTGCAGGGTCGGGATGGCATCCACGCCACGCGCCAGCAGCGCGAACATTGGCGTGTCGCCGCAGGCATCCTGCTGTTCCAGCGCGATGTCGTGCTGCAGCAACCAGTCCACCACGCACGGTTGCAACGCCAGTTCGGGGTCGTGCAGCAGGCCGCCCAGTTCGGCCGGCGTGCACAGCTGCGCCATCGAGCGCATGCCATCGATGTTGCCGAAGGCCAGCGCTTCGCGCAGCAATTCCAGCGGGGCGCGGTCGCTCAGCGGCGATGGCGTGGCGGCGCCGTCGCTTTCGCCATTGGCCTGCGCGTCGCTGACCGCGACCGGCAGCGGATAGTCCGGGTCGAGCAGCGCGACGATGCTCCAGCGCCCGGCGGCGGCGGCATGGTCGATGGCGCGGCGGCCATCGGCGGCGGCCACGTCGCGGGCGACGCCCAGTTCGAGCAGCCAGCGCACCAGCGTCGCGCCGACCTGCTCGGCGCGGCAGGCCAGCAGCAGCGCGTTGTTGCCTTCGCCATCGACGGCGTTGACGTCGGGCCGGTGCGCGAGCAGGCGTTCGAGCACGCCGGCATGGGCCTGCGCGGCGGCGTCCAGCCACGGCGTGCGGCCGGCGGCGTCGCGCGGTTCGATGTTGGCGCCGGCGTTGAGCAGGACCTCGACGATCTCGGCATGCCCGGCCAGCGCGGCCTCGTGCAGTGCGCTGCGGCGGCGACGGTCGCGCGCGTCCAGCCGTGCCTTGTGCTTGAGCAGCAGCTGCACGCCGGCCGGGTCGTCGTCCTCGGTGGCGGCGGCAGGCACCAGCACCGGCACGCCATCGGCCGGCTCCACCTTGGCGCCGCGTTCGAGCAGGAACTTGGCCAGCCGCCAGTTGCCGCTCTGGCAGGCCACCGCCAACGGGCTGTGGCCGTCGTGGTTGAGCGCGTCGATCTGCGCGGCGGCATCGCGCAGCAGCGCGGCCACGCCAGGGTCGGAACTGCGCGCGGCGTGGTGCAGCGGAGTGTTGCCGTCGGCGTCGGTGGCGCGCGGGTCGGCGCCGTTGGCCAGCAGGGTCATCACCGCTTCCGGGCGGCCGTGCCAGCTGTCGCGGGTAGCGGCCAGCAGCGGGGTCATGCCGCGGTGGGCCAGGTTCACGTCGACGCCGCGGCCAATCAGCGCGCGCAGCAGGCGCAGGTCCGGCAACACCGCGGCCAGCACCGCCAGGCTGCGCTGGTCGCGCGAGTCGTCCGGCGGCAGCGCATGCGGATCGGCGCCAGCGTCCAGCAACTGCAATGCGCGGTCGACGCGGCCACCGCGCGCGGCGTCGTACAGCTGCGGCAGCAGTTCGTGCTGCGCCAGCGGTTCCAGCGGCGCCGGCTCGGCCAGCGGCTCGGCGAAGGGATCGAATACCGGCGCCTCGGCAACCGGCGCCGGCGGCGCGCTGGGCAGCCGTTGCAGCACGCCGTGCAGCACCGGCGACAGCAGCGCGGTGGCGATCGCCAGCGGCCACTGCCAGCCGGTGCCGAGCAGGCCCGGCCAGGCCGGTACGAACACCGCCGCGCACAGCGCCAGCAACGCCAGCGCCGCGCCCAGCCCGTGCCAGCTTTCCATGCCACGCGCCGACAGCGCCTGCCCCTGCGCGCGCAACGTGCCACCCTCGCGCTCCAGCGCCTGCCACAACGGCCAGCTGCGCCACAGCGCCAGCACCGCGATGCTCACCGCCACGCTCACTGCCAGCACCGCCGGCAGGCTGCCGCTGTCGCGCAGCGCCCGCAGCGGCCACGACACCAGCAGTGCCAGCAGCAGTACGCCGCCGGCCCACACCGCCAGCAGGGCCGGCAATTCATGCTTGAACAACGCGGCCGGCGCGGTGGCGGCACGCGTACGCCGCCACCACGACACGCCCAAGGCAAACGCGGGTTGCGCCAGCAGGCCGCACACGGCGGCGGCCGCACCACCGAACCCGGCGACGAGGGCAAGCAGCGCGCCGGCGGCCAGCGCACCGGCGGCACGGGTACGCAGCGGGTCAGTCATCGCGGCCGTCGATGCGGGCGATCTTCACCGGCGCCAGCGGCTGCGGCGGCAACTGCAGGTGGAAGCCGCGCTCGGCCAGGTTGGCGCGCACCAGCGCGGCGTCGGCCTGGGCCAGGCGCCGCTCCGGGGTCAGGGCGACCTCCAGCACGAAGCTGAACGGTGCCAGCGTGGCACCGAGCGTGGGCGGGATCGCGTCGAAATCATCGCGCTTGGCAAGGTAGACGTAGGTGTCCTGCTTGCGTTGGCTCTTGTAAACGTAGGCTTGCATGCCCGCGGGCTTTGCCCTGCTTGGGAATACGCAGGATTGTGTCGGAAAGCCGACGCAGGCGAAAGGCATTTGTGCCCGCAGCGGCCGCCTTCTTCGGCGAAGCTTCATTCATTTTCATCAAGACGCCGACGTCGGTATGCCGGCATGGAGCCATGCGGCGGACGGCGCACCGATATACTCGCGCCCCGTCCAGGCCCCGGAAAACCGCGTGACCGCCGCTCCGTCCCCGCGCCAGCTCCCGCTGAACATCCTCGCGCACAGTGCCACCACCGCACTGGGCGCCGGGCTGGATGCGCAGCGCCGGGCGCTGGCGCAACGCCGCAGCGGGCTGCGCCGCAACGATTTCGGCAGCGACCCGCTGGACTGCTGGATCGGCCGCGTCGAGGGCGTGGAGGACGTGGTGCTGCCACCGGCCCTGTCCGGCTTCGCCTGCCGCAACAACGCGCTGGCGTGGCTGGCGCTGCAGCAGGACGGCCTGCTCGATGCGCTGGCCGGTGTCATCGCCCGCCACGGCGCCGGCCGCGTGGCGGTGGTGATGGGCACGTCCACCTCCAGCATCGGCGCCACCGAGGAGGCCTACGCGCACCTGCAGGCCGGTGCCGACGACGTGGCGTGCTTCCCGCCGGACCTGCGGCGCCCGCGCATCCATACCCCGCACGCGCCGGGCGACTTCGTGCAGGCCGCCACCGGGCTGCGCGGGCCGTGCGTGACCGTGGCCACCGCCTGCTCGTCAAGCGCCAAGGTGTTCGCGCAGGCGGCGCGCCTGATCCACGCCGGCTTCGCCGATGCCGCGCTGGTGGGTGGCGTCGACACACTGTGCGGCAGCGTGCTGTTCGGCTTCCATTCGCTGCAGCTGGTCGCCAACGATCCCTGTCGGCCGTTCGATGCCCGCCGCAATGGGCTGTCGCTGGGCGAAGGCGGCGGCTACGCCGTGCTGGAACGCGCCGGCGCCGGCCCGGACACCGCGCTGCAACTGCACGGCTACGGCGAATCCAGCGACGCCCACCACATGTCGGCGCCGCACCCGCAAGGCCTGGGCGCCCGCCTGGCGATGCAACGGGCGCTGCACGGCGCCGGCCTGGACGCCATGCAGGTGGGCTACCTCAACCTGCACGGCACCTCGACCCCGGCCAACGACGGCATCGAGGCGGCGGCGGTGGCCGCGTTGTTCCCGCCGTCATTGCACGCCAGTTCGACCAAGGGCTGGACCGGGCACACGCTGGGCGCGGCCGGCATCGTCGAATCGGTGTTCGCGCTGCTGGCCCTGTCCGACGGCCTGCTGCCGGGCACGCTCAACAGCGAGGTCGCCGACCCGGCCTGCGGCCCGCAGATCCGGTTCGACAACGCGCACGCGGACATCGGCCATGCGATGAACAATTCCTTCGGCTTCGGCGGCAACAACTGCTCGCTGGTATTCGGCAAGGCGGGGTGAGGCAGGTGCGCGAAGCGATCGTCGAAGGCATCGGCTTCTGGGGCAGCGGGCTGCCCGACTGGGACGCGGCCTGCGCCTGGGTGCGCGAAGGCCGGCGCCCGCCGCAGGCACCGGCACGCCCGGCGGCGGCGCTGCTGGCGGCCAACGAGCGCCGCCGTGCGCCGGCCACCGTGGCGGTGGCGCTGGACGCCGCGCTGGCCGCCTGCGAAGCGGCCGGGCGCGAAGCGGCGACGCTGCCGTCGGTGTTCGCCTCCACCCACGGCGAGATGTCGATCACCGACTACATGTGCACGACGCTGGCCGACGACCCGCGCGCGATTTCGCCGACCCGCTTCCACAACTCGGTACACAACGCCGCCGCCGGCTACTGGACCATCGGCACCGGCGCACACGCGCCGGCCACCGCGATCAGCGCCGGGCCGGGCAGCTTCGCGCAGGGCCTGGTCGAGGCGGTGGCGCAGCTGGCCGCGGGCAGCGAAGCGGTGCTGCTGGTCGCCTATGACGGCCCGGCCTGCGGGCCGCTGGGCACGCTGGTGCCCAGTGAGGGCCTGCTCGGCATCGCGCTGGTGCTCTCGCGCATGCCCTGCCCCGGCCTGCCGGTGCTGCGGCTGGAATTGGCCGGGCAGACCGGCACGCAGGCGCCCGGGCCGCTGTCGCGGCTGCTGGCCGGCAACGCGATGCAGCCGGCGCTGCCGTTGCTGGAGGCACTCGCGCTGGAACAGGAACGGGCATGGCTGCCGGCCGGCGCGGGGCAGTGGCTGCGGGTCGACATCGGGCATGGCTGACTCGTTGCCGCTTGGCCCGGACGACGTCGCCGTGGTGATCCCGGCGCTCAACGAGGCGCTGCGCATCCGCGAGGTGGTGGAAGGCGCGCTGGAACATTTCCCGCACGTGATCGTGGTCGACGATGGCTCGGAGGACGACACCGCCGTGCGCATCGCCGACCTGCCGGTCACCGTGCTGCGCCACCCGCAGCGCCGCGGCAAGGGCGCCGCACTGCGCAGCGGCTTCGCCGAGGCGGTGCGGCGCGGCCTGCGCGGCGCGTTGACCCTGGATGGCGACGGCCAGCATGCCGCCTCCGACCTGCCGCGGCTGCTGGCCAGCGCCAACCGCCACCCCGGCTGCATCATCATCGGCGCGCGCCTGCGCAAGCGCGCCTCGCAGCCCCTGCTGCGGCGGCTAGCCAACGAATTCGGCGACTGGGGCGTGGCCTGGGGCACGCATTACCAGGTGGCCGACAGCCAGAGCGGGCAGCGCTTCTACCCGGCCGAAGTGATCGCCATGCGCGAGGTGCCCGGCGAGGGGTTCGTGTTCGAGGCGCAGGTACTGATCTCGGCCGCGCGGCGTCTGGGCACGCGCTGCGTGTCGGTGCCGATCGAATCGCGCTACCGCGATGCCGGCAATGGCGAATGCTTCCGCCCCAGCCATTTCCGCCCGCTGCGCGACCTGTACCGCATCACCAGCCACATCGTGCGCTTCGCGCTGCGCCACGGGCGGGTGCGGCAGGTGCATCGCACCATCCGCGCCAATCCGCCGGTCATCGACGAGACTTGAGCCGGGTCAGCCCATGCCGCCGTTGATGCCGATCACCTGCCCGTTGACGTAGGCGGCCGCATCGCTGCACAGGAAGGCGACCAGCGCCGCCACTTCCTCCGGCTTGCCGGCGCGCCCGGCCGGCACCATCTGCTTGATCGCCTCGGGCGGGAAGGCGTCGGCCGTCATCCTCCCGGCGATCACGCCCGGCGCGACGACATTGACGCTGATGCCACGGCTGGCCATTTCCCGCGCCAGCGACTTCGAGGCGCCATGCAAGGCCGCCTTGGCCGCGGCGTAGTTGCTCTGGCCGCGGTTGCCAAGCACCGCCGCCACCGAGGAAATGCTGACGACGCGGCCCCAGCGGGTGCGCGCCATCGGCAGCAGCAGCGGCTGGGTGACGTGGAAGAAGCCGTGCAGCGAGACGTCGATCACCCGCCGCCATTTCTCCGCATCCATGCCGGCCATCGGCGCGTCGTCGTGCACGCCGGCGTTGTTGACCACGATCTGGATCGGGCCATCGGCCAGCAGGATTTCCAGCGCCGCCGCGGTGGCCGCGCCATCGGCCACGTCGAAGGCCACCGCCTGCGCGCTGCCGCCGGCCGCGGCGATCTCCGCGGCCACCGCCTGCGCCCGCACCAGGTTGCCGTTGGCATGGACGATCACGTGCACGCCATCGGCGGCCAGCCGCCGGCAGATCGCGCCGCCCAGGTCGCCACTGCCGCCGGTGACCAGCGCGCGTCGCTTCGTGCCCATCGTCATTCCCTCCTCGTGCATTGCCTTATCCATCATCCGGGTTGCAGCATTACCGCGGCGCGCCCTTCGGCCAGCACGCGCGTGCCGTGGTTGATGCGGAACGCATACTGCTGGCTGGTTTCCGCCTCGGCCAGCACCTGCGCGGTAGCCTCGATGGCACCGTCGAGATCATCGATGCGCGCGAGGTGCAGCTGCACGTCGCGCAGCGCCACCAGCACGCCGGGCCGCACCGCGCCGCCATGCTGGCGCGCGCGCAGGCCGCCGTGCACCGCCATCGCCTGCGCGCCGTATTCGCACAGATGGATGGCATGCAGCCGGCCGCCGCTGCGCAGCGGATGGTCCGGGGCACGGTGGTTGAAGGCGCGCAGCGCGATGTCCGTGGCGGTCCAGGCGCTCACCTCGTCCCACAGGCACATGCCGCCCTGGTGCGGGACCAGTTGCAGGATGTCCTCACGCGCCAGCATCGGTCGCGGCCTCCTGCCAGGGTTCGCGCGCGATCAGCAGCGCCAGCACGAAGTTGCACACCACGCCCAATGCCACGGTGCCACCGATCGCGCGCAGCACCGGAATCGAGGACAGGCCGAGCAGGCTGAACACCAGCAGCGTCATCACGCTGCACACCAGCAGGCCGTGGAAGGTGCGCAGCTGGTCGGCGAGGCTGTCGCCGGCATGCTCGAAGAACAGGCCATAGTCCAGGCCCAGGCCGGCGGCGAGGATCAGCCCGATCAGGTGGAACAGGTTCAGTTCGATGCCGGCGCCGCGCAGCGTGGCCAGCACCACCAGCGTGGCCAGCAGCATCGGCAGCAGCACCCGCAGCACGCGGCGCGGCGAGCGCAGCGCCACCCACACGGTGGCGGCCAGCAGCAGCATGGCGACGGCCAGCGCCGCCAGCACGCGCCCGCGGTAATCGGCCACCAGCGATTCGGAGGCGTGCTTCAGGTCCAGCAGCTCGGCGCCGTGCAGGCGCGCGGCGGTCGCCACCGCGGCCACGTCGTGCAGGCCACTCAACGAAACCAGCGCGGTGGCCTGGCCGCCGCCCTGCAGCAGCAGCCCGCCGACCACGGTCGCCAGGGGCGTGCCGCGCAGGTCCCGCGGCAGCAAGGGCGGTGCGTCGCGGGCGCGCTGCACGTCGGCGACGAAGGGCTCGAACGCATCGTCGCGGAACGGCGTGGCGGCCACCGCCGCGGCCAGCGCGCCGCGCAGCGTGGCCGCGTCCGGCAACCGTTGTTGGCGCTGGCGCTGCAACGCCGCGCTGGGCAGGTAGCGCGCGGCCATGTCGTAGCGCTCCAGCGCGCCATCGGCAACCAGCCGGTCCAGCGCCGGGCGCAGCCGCTCGCTGGCCTGCAGCGCCGCCTGCGCATCGCCGCCGTGCACGGCGACCACGTAGCGCACGTCCGGCGTACCCAGCTCGCGGCTCAACTGCGCATGGCGCAGCAGGTCGGCGCCATCCACCGGCGTCAGCTTGCCCAGGTCGTTCTGCCAGAACGGTCCCGGCGCCCAGGCCAGCACCACCAGCGCGGCGGCCGCCAGCACCGCCAGCGAGCGGCGCGGGCGCGGCAGCCGCCGGGTATGCCGCCACAGGCGGGCCAGCCATGCCGAATCGGCGAAGTCGCGGGTGGCCGGGTCCACCAGCGCCGGCAACAGGTAGCGTGTAGCCAGCGCCGCGGTGGCCAGCGCGGTGATGGTGAACACCGACAGCTGCTTCAGCCCCTCGACGCCGGAGAACAGGAAGGTCAGGTAGGCGATGCAGGTGGCGACCACGCCGGTGCCCAGCGTCGGCCACAGCGCGCGCACGTTGTCCCACGGCGAGCGGCCGGGGCGCTGGTGGCTGAAGAAATGGATCGGGTAGTCCTGCACCACGCCGATCAGGGTGAAGCCGAAGGCGATGGTGATGCCGTGCACGCCGTCGAAGGTCAGCGCCACCGCGGCCAACCCGGCCAACCCGGCGCTGGCCAGCGGCAGGAAGCCGAGGATCGGCATCTTCCAGCTGCGGTAGGCGAGCCACAGCAGCAGGATCATGCCGATCGTGTCGATGCTGCCGATGGTGCCGGCCTCGCGGGCGGTGCGGTTGCCGATCTTCACCGAGAACGCGCCCGGCCCGCTCGTCTCCAGCCGGCTGCCGCTGCCGGCGGCGATGCGCTCGAAGATGCCGTTGATCGTATCCACCGCCTGTTGCTGCGCACCGGGGTCGAAGCCGGCCGCGTGCGTCTGCACCAGCAGCAGTGCCTGCGTGCCGGTGTGGTCGAACCAGACCTCGTCGATGCGCTGCGGCGCATTGGCCGGTTGCAGGGCTTCGGCCACGCGCAGGACCTGCAGGGTGGGGTCGGACGGCAGCAGCGGCTCGACCAATGCGCCGGCGGGTGATGCGAGATCCTGCAGCCGCGCCTGCAGTTCATCGCCCAGGTGGCCGGCGTCGAAGGCGTCGGCGGGCAGGTCGTCGATCAGGTAGCGGTAGGGCAGCAGGCGCTCGGGAAACGCCTCCAGCCCGGCCTGCCCGCCATTGGCGACCAGCTCGAACTGCGGATCGGCCGCCAGCGCCGCGTGCAGTTGCCGCGACTGCGCGGCCAGCCGTTCCGGCGCCGCGCCGGACAGGGCCAGCAGCAGCAACCGCGCGCCGGGGCCTTCGCCCAGTTCGTCGAGCAGCAGCTTCTGCGCCGGGGTGCGCGCATCGGGCATGAACTTGCGCAGGTCGCCACTGACCTGCATGCGCTGGCCGACCCACGCGCTGAGCAGCCCCAGCAGCAGCAGCCAGCCGATCGCCAGGCCGATGCGCCGGCGCGGGGTCAGCTTCAATGCCCGCTCCTGCCGGGAGCGAGCCCGGCGGGAGCCGGCCCATCGCCATCGCGGCCGTCACGGCACAACGCGGCCAGCGCGTCGGCCTGGCGTACTTCGCCGGCGGCAGCGGCCGCGCTGCCGAGCAGGGTGCGCTGCAGGTCGCCCCGCGCCGGTTGCGTCTCGATGCAGCGCAGTTCGCCGGCGCGGCCGCGCAGCGTCACCTCGCGCACCCGCGCGGCCAGCGCCTGCGCCTTCGGCGTGAGCACCAGTTGCCAGTGCTGCGCGCTGCCGGAAGCGTGCAGGCGGTAATCCCGCTCCAGTGCCGCCAGGTCGCCGGACAGCAATGCGCCGAAACTGGCCTGCAGGTCCGACAGCTCCGGCACGCGCTGCAACGGGAACACGCGCGGCGGCTTGCCGGCGCGGTCGATGCTGACCTTGCCATCGGCGATGGTGGTGGTTTCGGCGTAGGGCGCGCGCACTTCGCGCACCAGCGTGCCGGCGTCCGGGCGGCGGTATTGGCCCTCCACCCGCAATGGCTCCTTCAGCAGCGCCGAGCCACGCAGCTCGACGAAGCCGGTCTGGCTCGGGGCCGGCTGCGCCAGCTGGCGCAGGACCCACGCCGCATCAACGTCGCCGGCCAGCGCCGGGGCGATGCCGCAGCCCGCGGCCAGGGCCGCCGACAGCATCCGGCGATACGGGAGGAAGGGCTTGGGAATGCCAGAAATCATAGAAATTGAACCAGTTCCAGGGGGCGCTTCGCAGGTGCTGTTCCAGCCTGCCGGCATAACGATGAACCAGCGCCGACAATGCCTCGGCGCGCTGTGCGCGCGGCACCTCGACCGTCGATGCGAACGGCTCGAACAACAGATCGTAGCGGTTGCCGCCGCGGTACAGGCCGAACGCCAGCATCACCGGCGCCTTCAGCACGCTGGCGATCAGCCACGGCGCGGCCGGGAACGCTGCCGGCGCGCCGAGCAGCGGCGCCGGCAGCGCGGCCTCGCCCGGGCGTGTGCGATCCACCAGCAACGCCACCATCGCGCCCTCGTCCAGTGCCTGGCGGATGGCGAGCACCACCGTCGGCCCATCCTGCCCGGCGTCGATGATGCCCGCGGCCAGGCCGGGGTCGAGTTCGGCCAGCAACTCGGTGATGGCGGCGTTGTGGGCGCGGTCCAGCAGCACCCGCAGCTTCAGGTCCGGCCGCTGCCGGCCCAGCGCGCGCAGCGCGTCGAAACTGCCCAGGTGCGCGCCGAACAGCAGCACGCCACGGCCCTGGTCGAGGCAATCGAGCAGTTGCCCGGTGCCCTCGGTGTGGATGGTGAACAGGTCCATGCGCCCGCTGAGCAGGAACACCCGGTCGAGGATGGTCGCGGCGAAGGTGTGGATGTGGCGCGCCACGTCCCGCAGGCCGGCGCGGCGCCCCAGCACGCGGCGCAGGTAATCGCGCGAGGCACGCCGCTCGCTGCCGCGCACCAGCAGGAAATAGGCGGTGATCGGGTACAGGCAGGCTCGGGCGATGCCGCGGCCGCCGTGGCGGGCGATGGCGGCGATCAGGCGCACCGCGGCGCGGCCGCCACCCTCGGGCCGGTGCTTCCAGTCGGCGTCGTTCATGCCGCCACGTCGCCGGCCGCCAGCTCGCCGCGCGCCAGCAGCACGTCGCCGCGCCAGACCCGGAACTTCCAGCGCGGCGCCTGCCCGTCCAGCTCGATCCGGGCCGGCTGCCCGGGCAGCAGCGGCGCCATGAACTTCACCTGCGGCAGGCGCAGGGCCGCCAGCGGCACACCGGCCTGCGCCTCGACGGCGAGCAGCACCTGTTCCAGCAGTACCACGCCCGGCACCAGCGGCCGCCCCGGGAAATGGCCGGGCAGGCAGGGGTGGTCGTGGGCAATAGTGAAGTGCATGGCGTGGCGGAGGGCGGGCGCAGGCCAGAGGATACCCGCGGCCTGCGACTTCAACGCAGCAGGTCGCGCCAGAACGCCGGGCCGAGCCTGCCCATCTCGCGCACGAACTGCCCGGCCCGGCGGTACGGCCGCTGCGGGAACAGGCGGCAGCGCAGCGCGTACTCGGCCACGAAGAAACCGCCGATCAGGCCCCAGTCCGCCACGTTCGTGCACCAGGACCACCGTGCGTGATCCAACGGCCACCACGGCGTCCACCCGAACGCGGCCAGCAGGCCGTCGGGCACGACGCTCAGCGCCAGCGCCAGGTTGATCGCCGCCAGCAACGCCAGCAGCAGTGCCCAGGCGGCGGTCAGGCGCCGGGCATAGCGTTCCAGCGCCGCCTCGACCGGCACGCCGGCGCGCGCGTGCAGTGCATGCACGATGCGCGCGACCAGCGGGACGCGGCCCGGCAACAGCGAACGCGCGAAACCCCATGCCACCAGCAACGGGAACACCACCGGCGGCGCCTGCAGCA
Organism: Stenotrophomonas daejeonensis; assembly: GCF_001431505.1. GTDB lineage: Bacteria > Pseudomonadota > Gammaproteobacteria > Xanthomonadales > Xanthomonadaceae > Stenotrophomonas > Stenotrophomonas daejeonensis. The sequence continues at coordinate 39,462 of NZ_LDJP01000022.1, read as the reverse complement.
GCACCCACGCCCACGGCGAGCGCCCCAGCCAGGCCAGCAGCAACGCCGCCGCCGGCAGCGCGCCCCAGGCCCATGCGCGGCGCCGCGCCAGTGCGCCAAGCAGACACAGAAACACCAGTCCGAACAGTGCCAGCGCGGCCCAGAGGCCCTCGCCGCGCTGGCTGGCCAGATGCGAGAGCACCGGGTAGGCCAGCAACAGGACCACCCGCAGCACACCCACCGCCGGCCCGTGGCCGGTGCCGTCCATCGCCGTCAGTTCGTGCGGTTGGCCTGCACGTGCGCCGACAGCGCGCGCAGCGAGGCGAAGATGCGGCGGTTGTCGTCGTTGTCCGAGCGCAGCTGGAAGCCGTAGCGCTTGCCGATGGCCAGGGCCAGTTCCAGCGCATCGATCGAATCCAGGCCCAGGCCGTCGTTGAACAGCGCGGCTTCCGGGTCGATCGCCGCCGGGTCCACGTCTTCCAGGTTCAGGCTCTCGACCAGCAGTTCGGCCAGCTCGCGCTCGGCCTCGGTTTGTTGCGACATTGCCACTTCCACGAAGAGATGATGCGCAACGATCCGGTATCGCCGCCGCCAGCGCAACCGCGGCACGCGTGGGCTGCGCAGTATCATGGCGCATCTGCAGCACCCGATCCGCCCGCACAATGACGTCCCGGTTTCCCGCATCTTCGCCCCTGCCCCCGCCTTTCGACCCAGCCGGCCGCTGCCATCGCGAGGGCCTGCGATGAGCGCCGTTCCCGGCGTCCGGCCCGGTACCGGGCTGGAGGTGGACTACGCCGACCCGGCCCGGCTGCCGGCGTTGCTGGCCGATCCGCATGTACTGGCGGTGTTCGGCTTCCGCGCCGGCGATGCGGCACCGCCCAGCGACGACCCCCGCTACCTGCAGGTAGGCCTGCAGCCCGATGGGGAACCGCAACTGGAAGTCTGGCGCAGCACCGGCGCCGTGCAGTGCGGCCGCGACGCCGACGGCCTGGCCTGGGCCAGCGACGGCGCGCTGATGTTCGGCGCCCTGCAGATCGACGAAGCCCGCCACGGCGGTATCGCCGGGGCCGCCGAGCATTCTTACGCACAGTTGCTGTCGGCGCTGCCCCGGCACGGCTATCCGCATCTGCTGCGGATCTGGAACTACCTGGACGCGATCATCGAAGGCGAAGGCGACGACGAGCGTTACCGCCAGTTCTGCATCGGCCGCGCGCGCGGGCTGGGGGATGTCGATCCGGGCACCCTGCCGGCCGCCACCGCCATCGGCCGCCTGGACGGCGTGCGCGTGCTGCAGGTCTATTGGCTGGCCGCCCGCGCGCCGGGCACGCCGCTGGAGAATCCCCGCCAGGTCAGCGCCTGGCGCTATCCCCGCCAGTACGGGCCGCAGTCGCCGAGCTTCGCCCGCGCCATGCTCGCCGCACCGGGCAGCACGTTGCCGCTGCTGCTGTCGGGCACCGCCAGCGTGGTCGGGCACGCCACCCTGCATGGCGAGGACACGCTGCGCCAGCTGGAGGAAACCTTCGCCAACCTCGATGCGCTGGTGGGTACGGCGCGTGCGCGCCTGCCGGCGTTGCCGGCGCGTTTCGGCGCCGGCAGCCGGTTGAAGGTCTATGTGCGCGACGCGGCCGAGATTCCGCTGGTGCGGCAGGCGTTGTCGCGGCATCTGCCGCCGGAGGTGGCATACATCGTGCTGCATGCGGCGGTGTGCCGGCGCGATCTGCGGGTGGAGATCGACGGGGTGCATGGCGCCTGACCGCGGTTGCGGTTGCGGTTGCGGTTGCGGTTGCCCGTGATTCTGCCGTTGCCTCTGGCTTTTGACTTCCCCGGCCGTAGAGCGAGCCGAGCACCGCAGCGGGACGGGGGGCGAAGAGGCGCACGTGTCTGAGCGAAGCGAGTTGTGCGCCGTCCCCCCGGCCCGCGAGGAGCACAGGGGACCGGCGGGCACAGCCCGACGGATCGCGGCCCGGCCCGTGTTTCTCTTGGTTACTTCTCTTTGCACGAGCAAAGAGAAGTAACTCGCGCCCCGAAGGGGAGCGAAAGCTCTTGATCCTGCTTCAGCCGTTGCTTTGCTCTTTAGCACTGGAAAGAAGCAACGACCAAAGCGGAAGCTTGAAAGCAGAGCTTTCACTCCTGCTTCGCAGGAGCGAGCCACCTTTCTTTGCTCGTGCAAAGAAACGTGGCCCAAAGAAACACGCCCCTGCCTACGCGCCCAGCCCGCTACGCGTGCTGGGTCCACTCCGCCGACGGGATTTTTCGACGAGACATCCCTGTCTCGTCGAAAAACAACGTGCATCCATGCACGTCGCCCCTGCGGGGTCTTGTCCGTCGGCTCCGTCGCTATGGAAGGGGACCCGGAAGTCAAAAGCCAAAAGCAACGGCAACGGCAACGGCAACGGCAACGGCAGAATTATTCCCCGCCCCGCAACAACGCCAGTACCGCATCCCTCGGCAACTTCCCCGTCTCATTGCGCGGCAAAGCCTCCACCTTGCGCAGCGGCCGCGGCAGGAACACCGGGTCCATGCCGGCACGCAATTCGTGCAGGATCTCCGCCTCCCCGCACCCCGGCGCAACCACCAATGCCGCGATGCGGCCCACCGTCTGGCCCGGCTCCGGGTCCAACTGCACCACCACCGCATCGCGCACGCCGTGCACCGCCTGCAGGCGCCGGGTCAGGTCACCCAGCGAGGCACGCTTGCCGGCGATCTCCAGCAGGTCGGCGCGGCGGCCGCGCAACAGGAAGCGGTCTTCCGGCAGCAGCTCGACCAGATCGGCCAGCGCCACCGCCTCCGGCAGGTGCGGTGCATGCACCAGCGTGCCTTCCTCCTGCGGCTCCAGGCGCACGCCCGGCAACAACGTCCAGGCCTGCTCGCGGGCGGTGCGGCGACGGGCGAAGATGCAGGTTTCGGTGGACCCGAACACCTCGCGCACCTGCGTGGCGAAACGCCGTTCGGCCGCTTCGGCCAGCGCCTGCGGCAGGGGGGCGGTGGCGGTGACGATGCCGGCCAGCGGCGGCAATGCCACGCCCGATTCCACCAGCGCCTTCAGGTGCACCGGCGTGGTGACCAGCAGCCGCGGCGCGGTCGCCTCGGCCAGCGCCTGCGCCACGTCCTGCGGGAAGAACGGCCGGCCGGCATGCAGCGCGGCCGGGGCCAGCAGCGGCAGCAGCACCGACATTTCCATGCCGTACATGTGCTGCGGCGGCACCGTGGCGATCACCGTCGGCATGCCCTCCCACAGGTCGGCCAACGCCTGCAGGTTCTGCAAGGTACTGGTCGCGAACGCGCCCCAGTGCTTCGGGTTGGCGGTGGGTGCGCCGGTGCTGCCGGAGGTGAAACCGATGGCGACCAGCTGCGCCGCGTCGAGCATCGGGGTTTCACCCGGCAACCGCGGCAGCTCCGCCGGCAGCACGAACCAGTCGGCCGGCAGCGGGTCGGGCGCGCGGTCGCCCAGGCACCAGGTCCGCTCGTGGCGGCGCTGCACCTCGGCCACCACCGCCGGCGCGCGCGAGGGCGGCAACAGGTTCACCTGCCCGCGCAGGGCGATCGCGCAGAAGCCGACCAGGAAGCGGTAGCGGTCCTCGCACAGATTGACCGCATGCCGGCCCGGCGGCAGCAACGCCGCCACCCCGCGCACATGCTCGAAGAACATGGACAGGTCGATCCGCTCGCCGCCGGCAATCGCCAGCAGTCGTGCGGGTTCACCAACGGCGAGGGGATGGCGGGACGGGGAAGACGGATCGGCGACGGGCACGCGAGACAAACCTTGGGAAGACGAGGGCCGCGGAACCAAGGCGCGGCCGGCGCCCAGCATAATGCGGGGCGCGCGTGCATTCGCACCATCCATGTCTCTGCGGGCGGCGACGCAAGGGGACTCGAGACGCCACCCGCTTGAAGTGGTGCGCGCCCATCCATGACCACTGGCCCAGCCCCCGCGCCTGCCCGGCTGCTAGGCTTTGCCGGTTTTCTTCCACCGGTGCCCACGATGCCCAGATTCCTGCCCCTGTCCCTGCTGCTGTTGGCCGCCGTCGGTGGCGCCCACGCCGCGCCCACGCCGATCACCATCGAACAGGCGATGGCCGACCCGGACTGGATCGGGCCGCCGGTGGAATCGGCATGGTGGTCGTGGAACGGCCAGCAGGTCGAGTACACGCTCAAGCGCCAGGGCAGCCCGGTGCGCGATACCTTCCGCCAGCCGGTGGCCGGCGGCGCGGCGCAGCAGGTCGCCGACGACCAGCGCGGCACCCTCGACGCGGCCAACCGCGCCTACGACCGCCAGCGCCAGCGCATGGCCTTCGTGCGCAACGGCGACGTGTTCGTGCGCGACCTGCGCAGCGGCGCGCTGACCCAGCTCACCCGCGGCAACGAGAGCGCATCAAACGTGGCGTTCGCCAACGACGGCGGCGTGCTGTGGAACGTCGGCAACGACTGGTACCACGGGGACGCCGGCAGCGGCGCGACCGCGCTGGTCGCCCAGCTCAAGGCCGAAAAGAACCCCGCCGACGCGCCCAAGGCCGACGTGCTGCGCGACCAGCAGCTGCACGCGCTGGAAACCCTGCGCCGCGACCGCGCCCAGCGCGAGGCCCTGCGCGAGCAGGGCGAGCGCTGGCGCCAGAGCGACCCGACCCGCGCGCCGGGCCCGGTCTACCTTGGCGCCGACGTGGAGATCGTGGACAGCGCGCTCTCGCCCGACGCCACCCACCTGATCGTGGTGACCAAGCCCAAGGGCTTCGACGAGGGCCGCGGCGGCAAGATGCCGCTGTACGTCACCGAATCCGGCTACGAGGAAAGCGAGGACACCCGCGAGCGGGTCGGCCGCAACGGCTTCGCGCCGCATGCGCTGTGGCTGGTCGACGCCGCGACGGGCGAGGTCAAACCGCTGGCGCTGGACGCCCTGCCCGGCATCGCCACCGACCCGCTGGCCGCGCTGCGCAAGGCCGCCGGCAAGGAACCGCTGAAGGGCAACCGCGGCGTGCAGGTGATGGGCGACTTCATGGGCGGCGGCATCCAGTGGAACGCCGACGGCAGCCAGGCCGCGGTGATGCTGCGCGCCAACGACAACAAGGACCGCTGGATCGTCGGCGTCGATGCCGGCGGCCGGCTGCAGAACCGCCACCGGCTCACCGACCCGGGCTGGATCAACTGGAGCTTCAACGACTTCGGCTGGATGGACGACGGCCGCACCCTGTGGCTGCTGTCCGAGGAAAGCGGCTGGTCGCACCTGTACACGCAATCGGGCAGCGGCAAGCCGCGCGCATTGACCGGCGGCCAGTGGGAAACCTCCGCGCCGGAATTGTCGGCCGACGGCAAGGGCTTCTTCTTCCTGTGCAACCAGCAGGCCCCGCACGACTACGAGGTGTGCAGCGTCGATGCCGCCAGCGGCCAGGTGCGCGAGCTGACCGACCTGAACGGCGTCGAGGATTTCTCGCTCTCGCCCGACGGCAGCCAGCTGTTGGTGCGCTATTCGGGCGCCTACCTGCCGCCGCAGCTGGCGGTGGTGCCGGCCACCGGCGGCAGCGCGCGCGTGCTCACCGACACCCGCAGCGCCGGATTCAAGGCGCGCCAATGGGTCCAGCCGCAGCTGGTGGCGGTGCCGTCGCAACATGGCGCGGGCCACGTCTGGGCCAAGTACTACGGCCCCGAGCACAAGGAACCGGGGAAGAAATACCCGATCGTGATGTTCGTGCACGGCGCCGGTTACCTGCAGAACGTGCACCAGCGCTACCCCACCTACTTCCGCGAGCAGATGTTCCACAACCTGCTGGTGCAGCAGGGCTACATCGTGCTGGACATGGACTACCGCGGCAGCGAGGGCTACGGCCGCGACTGGCGCACCGCCATCTACCGCAACATGGGCCACCCGGAACTGGAGGACTACCAGGACGGGCTGGACTGGCTGGTGCGCGAGCAGCAGGGCGACCGCGACCACGCCGGCATCTACGGCGGCTCCTACGGCGGCTTCATGACCTTCATGGCGCTGTACCGCGCGCCGGGCACGTTCAAGGCCGGCGCCGCGCTGCGCCCGGTCGGCGACTGGCACCAGTACAACCACGGCTACACCAGCAACATCCTCAACACCCCGGACATCGACCCGGAGGCGTACCGCGTGTCCTCGCCGATCGAGTATGCCGACGGCCTGCAGGACCACCTGCTGATCGCCCACGGCATGATCGACGACAACGTGTTCTTCCAGGACTCGGTCAACATGACCCAGCGCCTGATCGAACTGCACAAGGACAACTGGTCGATCGCGCCGTACCCGCTGGAACGCCACGGCTTCACCCGCGCCGACTCCTGGCTGGACGAGTACAAGCGCATCCTCAGGCTGTTCGAGGAAAACCTGAAATGACCCTGGGCAAGGGCGGCCACCCACCGCCCTTGCCGCGTTCCGCAGGAGCGACGCGAGTCGCGACGAGGCTTTCCCGGTGAAGCCTCGTCGCGACTCGCGTCGCTCCTGCAAATAAACACCGAGCGCAAATATCCGCCATGCCCCCCATCCGCATCGTCACCGCGGTGATCCTCGACGCCGCCGGCCGCGTGCTGGTGGTGCGCAAGCACGGCTCGGACAGCTTCATCCAGCCCGGCGGCAAGCGCGAGACCGGCGAGGAGCCACTGCAGACGCTGGCGCGCGAACTGCGCGAGGAGCTGGGCGTGGCCCTGCGCGAAGGCAGCGCGCGGGCGCTGGGCACGTTCGAGGAAAACGCCGTCAACGAACCTGGCCGGCGCGTGCAGGGCGCCGCCTATCTCGTCGAAGTGGACGGCACGCCGCGGGTGCAGGCGGAGATCGCCGAGCTGGCGTGGATTCCGCTGCAGGCGCCGCACGGCGTGAAGCTGGCGCCGCTGAGCGAACGCCACATCCTGCCGGCCGCACGGGCCGGCAGGCAGGCCTGGGCCACGCCCCCGGCGTATTCCGCCCGGCTGCCGTGACGTCGCCCCGGCCTGTAAAAACACCACGAACCCGGCGATAGTGCGGCCCTCCTTTCCTGCGTGCTTCCCGCATGAATCCACTCCCGCCACCCCGCAGCGCCGCCGCGGCGTTCGTCGATGTCACCGCGAAGCTGTCGCTGCTGATGGCCGGCCTGTCCGTGCTCTGGTGCCTGCTGCAGCTGCTGCTGGCCACGCTGCTGGACCAGTTCGACCCCGTCGGCTGGCTGCAGCGGCAATACCTGCCGGTGCCGCCGGCGCTGGAGTGGGCATTGCACCACGCACTATCACTGAGCCTGGCGATGCTGCTGCTGGCGCTGGCCTTCGCCGCGGTGTCGTGGGCACTGCTGCGCCATCGCGGGTGGGGGCGCCGGGGCTTCATCGTGTTCCTCGTCGCCGTGGCCGTGGCCAACTTCGCCATGCTGCCGCTGCTCGACGGCATGTTCGACGCGATGCAGGCGATGCTGCCAGCCGACTTCCTCGCCACGGCGCAGGGCCGCGAGGCCATGTTGCAGATGCGTAGTGGGCGCTGGGTCGCGCTGGCCAGTGCCGGCATCACCGCGCTGGCCTTCGCCGCCCTGCACGGCTGGCTGGTGCTCAGGCTGTGCCGGCCGGACGTGCGCGCCCTGTTCCGCTGAACACCTGCGCTAAAGTACGCCGATGAACGATTTCGACCGCGTACGCGACTATCTCACCGGCCTGCAGGACCGCATCTGCAGCGCCATCGAACAGGCCGACGGGCAGGCCCGCTTTGCCGAGGACAACTGGCGCCGTGCCGATGGCGGCGACAATGGCTCGCCACTGGGCGGCGGCGGCCGCACCCGCGTGCTGCGCGAAGGCGCGGTGTTCGAGCAGGCCGGCATCGGCTTCTCCGACGTCGCCGGCACCCGCCTGCCGCCTTCCGCTTCGGCGCACCGCCCGGAACTGGCCGGTGCCTCGTGGCGCGCCTGCGGTGTGTCGCTGGTGTTCCACCCGCGCAACCCCTACCTGCCGACCACACACGCCAACGTGCGCTACTTCCAGGCCGAGCGCGACGGCCAGGCGGTGGCGGCATGGTTCGGCGGCGGCTTCGACCTGACCCCGTTCTATCCGTTCGACGAGGACGTGCGCCACTGGCACACGGTGGCGCGCGACCTGTGCGCACCGTTCGGCGCCGATCGCTACGGCGAACACAAGCGCTGGTGCGACGAATACTTCTTCCTCAAGCACCGCAACGAGACACGCGGCGTCGGCGGCCTGTTCTTCGACGACCTGCAGGGCGACTTCGAGCGCGACTTCGCCTACCTGCGCGCGGTCGGCGACGGCTTCCTCGATGCCTACCTGCCGATCGTCGAGCGCCGCAAGGACACCCCGCACGGCGAGCGCGAGCGCGAGTTCCAGCTGTACCGGCGCGGCCGCTACGTCGAGTTCAACCTGGTCTACGACCGCGGCACCCTGTTCGGGCTGCAGAGCGGCGGCCGCAGCGAAAGCATCCTGATGAGCCTGCCGCCGCGCGTGCGCTGGGAATACGGCTACCAGCCGGAAAGCGGCAGCGACGAAGCGCGGCTGGCCGGATACCTCGTCCCGCGCGAGTGGGTGTGACGCCGGCACGCTGGCACCCGCGTGCCGGCGCCCCACGATTCCATTCGCGGATGCCGCATCGGCCGCGGGCGGATGGCGCGACCTCCATCTTCAGCGGCATGTCGAAGGCGTCGCCCGGCCCGGATGTCACGTGATCGGGGCAAAAAAGAAGCCCCGTCGACCAGGGGGGGATCGACGGGGCCGGGAGCGGGAACTTGGGGAGGAATCCCCGCTCGGAGATCTGCTCCAGGGGATGGGAGAGATCCAGGACAGGCGTTGCGCCTGTCGAGGGCTATATGACCATTTCCGACATTGATGGATCGTGAAGAACGCGCGTGTTTTTCGGAAGGATTAAGGGGCGATTCATGCGCACGACAACGTTGCAAATGTTGAATGCGCGCCGCATGACGCAACGTTCCATCCATGTGCACCCGCGACGTTAAATAACCGGAAAAAAGTGGTGCCGATCACAGAGTCCGGCACCACGGAAATCCTCGCGGGAGCACGCGGTTTTCCGATGGACGGCGCCCCGGCATATCCACCGCGACGGCCGCGCCCATCGCGCCGCCACGCAGCGATGGAATGAATGGCCGTCAATGCGCCTCGTCCCGCACCATGCACGTCCTTCGGCGGCGACCAGGCGTCTCGCGTCGCCACGCACCAGCGAAATGAATGGCCGTGGCAAACGTTGTCAGTGCGCCTCGTCCCAGTTATCCCCCACCCCGCTGTCCACCACCAGCGGTACCCGCAGCGATGCGGCCGCGGTCATGCGCGCCTCCACTTCGCCGCGCAGGGTGTCGATGAAATCCGCATCGGCCTCGAACACCAGTTCGTCGTGTACCTGCAGGATCATCAGCGCGCGGTTTTCACCGGACGCGTTGCGCTGGTCGGTCAGCCAACCGTCCACGCTGACCATCGCGCGCTTGATGATGTCCGCCGCGGTGCCCTGCATCGGCGCGTTGATCGCCGCGCGTTCGGCGCCGGCGCGCAGGTTCTGGTTGCGGGCGTGGATGTCGTTCAGATACAGGCGGCGGCCGAACAGCGTCTCCACGTAGCCCTGCTCGCGCGCCTGCTCGCGCATGCGCTCCATGAAATCGCGCACCGCCGGGTAGCGGCTGAAGTACAGCGACACGTAGTCCTGCGCCTGGCCGCGGTCGATGCCCAGGTTCTTGGCCAGCCCGAATGCGCTCATGCCGTACATCAGGCCGAAGTTGATCGCCTTGGCGGCGCGGCGCTCGTTGGCCGTCACCTCCTCCAGCGCGCGCCCGAACACTTCCGCGGCGGTGGCGCGGTGCACGTCCAGGCCCTGCTCGAAGGCGCGGATCAGGCCGGGGTCCCCGGACAGGTGGGCCATGATCCGCAACTCGATCTGCGAGTAGTCGCAGGCCAGCAGCTTGCGCCCCGGCGGGGCGACGAAAGCCTTGCGGATGCGGCGGCCGTCGTCGGTGCGGATCGGGATGTTCTGCAGGTTGGGGTCGGACGAGGACAGCCGCCCGGTGGCCGCGCCGGACTGGTGGTAGCTGGTGTGCACGCGGCCGGTGTCGGGGTTGACCATCTCCGGCAGCTTGTCGGTGTAGGTGCTGCGCAGCTTGGCCAGGCCGCGGTATTCGAGGATCACCCGCGGCAGCTCGTGCTGCTCGGCGATCGCCTCCAGTGCCTCCTCGTTGGTCGAAGGCTGGCCCTTGGGCGTCTTCACCAGCGCCGGCAGGCCGAGTTCGTCGAACAGCACCGCCTGCAACTGCTTGGGCGAATCGAGGTTGAAGCTGCGCCCGGCCAGCTCGGTGGCCTTCTGCTGCGCGGCCAGCATGCGCGACGATAACTCGACGCTCTGCCGCCGCAATTCGGCGCCGTCGATGCACACGCCGTTGGCCTCCACGCGCGCCAGCACCGGCACCAGCGGCATCTCGATGTCGCGATAGACCTTCTCCAGCGCCGGTACGGCCGCCAGCTGCGGCGCCAGCACACGGTGCAGACGCAGGGTGATGTCGGCATCCTCGGCGGCGTAGGCGCTGGCCTCGTCCAGGCCCACCTGCGAGAACGAGATCTGCTTGGCGCCCTTGCCGGCCACGTCCTCGAAGCGGGTGGTGGTGTAGCCGAGGTAGCGCTGCGCCAGCGAGTCCATGTCGTGGCGGGTGGCGGTGGAATTGAACACGAAGCTCTCCAGCATGGTGTCGTCGGCATAGCCGCGCACCTCCACGCCGTGGCGGCGCAGCACGTGCAGGTCGTACTTGCCGTGCTGGCCGAGCTTGTCCTTCGCCGCGTCCTCCAGCAGCGGGCGCAGCGCATCGAGCACCTGTTCCATCGGCAGCTGCGGCGGCGCGCCGGGATAGTCGTGGCCGACCGGGATGTAGGCGGCCGTGCCCGGCTCGACCGCCAGGCTGATGCCGACCAGCCGCGCGCGCATCGCGTCCAGCGCATCGGTTTCGGTGTCGAAGGCGAAGCCGTCGGCCGCCCGCAGGCGCTGCACCCAAGCCTGCAACTGCTCGTCGGTCAGCACGGTTTCGTATTCGCCCTTGGCCGCCAGCGCCGCATCCACCTCGCCGACCGGCGCGGCATCACCGGCCTTGGCATAGCCGGCGGCGGTGCCGCGCAGGCTGCTGGTGCCGCCCTCGGCGACTTCCGGCAATGGCGCGCTGCCGCCCAGCTCGCGCAGCGCCTGGGTGAAGCCGTAGCGGCCGTACAGGCCGCGCAGGACCTCCACGTCCTGTTCGCGCAGCTGCAGGTCGCGCGGGCCCTGCTCCAGCGCCACGTCGGTGCGGATGGTGACCAGATCGCGGTTCAGCGGCAGCCGCGGCAAGGCGGCGCGCAGGTTCTCGCCGATCTTGCCCTTCATCGCCGGCGCGGCGGCGATCACCCCGTCCAGCGTGCCGTATTCGGCCAGCCACTTGGCCGCGGTCTTGGGGCCGCACTTCTCCACGCCGGGCACGTTGTCCACGGCGTCGCCCATCAGCGCGAGGTAATCGACGATCTGCGCGGCGCGCACGCCGAACTTGTCCAGCACCGCCGCGTCCGAATCGGTACGGCTGCCGGTCATGGTGTTGACCAGGATCACGCCCGGGCGCACCAGCTGGGCGAAGTCCTTGTCGCCGGTGGAGATGGTCACCTCCAGCCCATCGGCGGCGGCGGCCAGCGCCAGCGTGCCGATCACGTCGTCGGCCTCCACGCCCGGCACGCGCAGGATGTCGATGCCCAGCGCGTGCACGATGTCGCACATCGGCTGCACCTGCGCGCGCAACTCGTCGGGCATCGGCGGGCGGTTGGCCTTGTACTCGGCGTACAGGTCGTCGCGGAAGGTCTTGCCCGGCGCATCGACCACGAAGGCGACGTAGTCGGGCTTTTCCTTCAGCGTGGCGCGCAGCATGTTGACCACGCCGAACAGCGCGCCGGTGGGTTCGCCGGCGGCGTTGGACAGCGGCGGCAGCGCGTGGAAGGCGCGGTACAGGTAACTGGACCCGTCGATCAGGACTAATCTGCTCATGCCGCGATTCTACGCGGCGGGGCCGGGCGGCGACGCGCACGGCTGGCGCGCACAGGCATAATCGGCGCATACCGATGCGAGGAGTCGCCGCGATGAAACACCTGTTGCTGATCCCGCTGCTGGCCCTGGCCGGCTGCGCCACCACCGGCGGCAACGCCGACGCCCCGCCGGTCGACGTCAACGGCGCCGACGTCGACCGCAAGGTGATGGACAACGGCGACACCATCGAGGAATACCGCGTCGGCGGCCAGCTGCGCATGGTCAAGGTGACGCCGGCGCGCGGCGCACCGTTCTATCTCTACGACCGCAACGGCGACGGCCGCATGGACAACGACAAGGACCGCGTTTCGCCGGTGTACTGGAAGCTTTACAGCTGGTGAGCGCGAGGGCGGTGCCGTCACTCCGGTTTGCGGGGACAGCGGCGAGGATGGAACGCTCCTTGCCTATGGAGATGGCCTTCGCCTTCCCCCTCCCTGATGAACAACCCGGAACGCCGCACGCCCCACATCCCCGCAAACCCGCGTGAAAGCCTCACCCCGCAACAGCAGCAGGCCGTGGAAACACTGGAGTTCTTCGGCTGGCACCTGAAGTTCGTCCGCCGGCCGCTGTTCCGCGACCCGATCCCGGTGCTGTTCGAGCGCGCCGGCACGCGCTACGTCGTGGTCCTGCCCGACGGCACCTTGGACGAATCGCAGACGTTGAAGCTGCGCGACTGAATGCACGGCGCGCGACGGCCGAGCGATGACACCGGCCGCCGCCTTGCACCTTTCAACATGCCGGCCGCGGCCGGCCGGCACCGGCTAGCGGATCACCAGCACCGGTACCGCGCTGCGCGCCAGCACCTCGGCGGTCTGGCTGCCGAGCAGCACGCGGGTCACGCCGCGGCGACCGTGCGAGGTCATCACGATCAGGTCGCTGTCGCAGCCGCCGGCGGTGTCGATGATGCCGTCGGCGGCATAGCGGTCGAGCACGTGGTGGGTCTTCGGGTCGGCCACGCCGGCGGCGACGGCCGCTTCCAGCGCCGGTTTCAGGATCTTCTGCGCGGCGTCCTCGCGGTCCTGCCGGTATTCGTCGCTGGCCTCGTAGCCGGCGCTCCAGCCCATCGCGTCGTACATGCCCACCGCCCACGGCTCGGAGACGGTGACGATGTCGACCTGCGCGCCAAGCTGCACGGCCAGCTCCAACCCCTTGTCCAGGCCCTTGGCGGCCAGTTCCGAACCATCGGTGGCGATCAGGATGCGCTTGTACATGGCGTCAACTCCGGGTGGCAGGTGCCTACCATGACACACCCGGCGCCGGGCGGCCGCGTTGATCCGGATCAAACCGGGGGCGATCGGCCAAGTGCCCGGTTCATGCCATGCGATATCCCCGATCCCGGCACAATGGCCCCGGCTGCCGGCAGCAGAATGGCGCATTCATCCGAGGAAGCTCCGACCATGCGATCCGTCCTGCTGTCATTGGGCCTCTGCCTTGCTCCGGCAACGGTGGCTGCCTGCCCCCTGGCCACGAATGACCCCGCCACCTTCGACAGGCTCCGCCGGCATGACTTCGCCATCGGCGACGCTGCCCGCCTCCGCCCGCTGGCGCTGGCCCTGGTTCCCTGCCTGTCATCGCCCGACCCCGCCGTGCGCGATGACACCGCGCTGGCCGCACTGACCGAATGGATGCGCGGCGACCGGCTCGACGTGGCCACGCTGCGCGAGCTCCGCGCACGGGGTTACGCACGGCTGGAAAGCAACGATGCCGAAGGCTTCACCGGCCCGTTCACCGCATTGATGCTGGCCGAGGTCGCCCGGACCGACCGGCGCATGGCGTGGATGGACGATGTCGAGCGCGCCACGATGGTCGAGCATGCAGCGCATCATCTGGAACAGGTGCGCGACTACCGCGGGCATGTCCCCGGCGAAGGCTGGCGCCACGGCGTCGCCCACGGCGCCGACTGGCTGATGCAGCTGGCGTTGAACCCGGCGCTGACACGTCCGCAGCTGGACCGGCTGCTTGCCGCCATCGCCAGCCAGGTGGTGCCGGCGTCATCGCATGCCTATGCCGAAGGCGAATACGAACGGCTGGCGCGGCCGGTGCTGTTCATCGCCCGGCACGAGGCGCATGCGGAGGACGACTGGCGGCAATGGCTGGCAGGCATCGCCGCGCGGCTGGACGAGACCGGCCCCGCCTGGCGCGACCGCGACTGGCTGGCCCGGCGCCACGACCTGCTGGTGTTCCTCGCGGTGCTGAACCTGCAGATCGACCTGGCCCCCGACCCGGCGCTGCTGCCATTGCAGCAGGCGGTGCAGGCGGCGGCGCGGGCCATGCCCTGACCTGCATGCAGAGCATCCGGCCGCCCGAAGGCGGCCGGATGACATTCAACCGTTCGACGCCACGGGCTTACCAGTCATACGACACCGAGAAGCGCACGCCACGCGGTGCCTGGAAGAACGTGGGCAGGCCGTAATTGGGATTGCGGTCGCCCGGCCCCAGCTCGCCCACCTCGTTGACCTCCAGCACCCGGCCGCTGTTGAAGATGTTGTTGACGTCCATCTTCACCCCCAGCCGCTTGCCCGCCCATTGCGGCCGATATTCCAGCCCCAGGTCGAGACGGAAGGTCCACGGCGTGGTACCCAGCGAGCCGCGCGGGTACAGCACCGGGTTGTAGGTGCCATCGTCGCTGAGGTCGCAGTAGAACGACTCGGCGCCGTAGGCAGCGGCGAATTCGTCGGTGGGGTGGTTGCCAAAGCAGTTCTTCGGGCGTCCGGAGGCGACGTTGACCAGGCCGCTGGCCTTCCAGTCGGCGGCGAACTGCCAGGCGCCGAACAGCTTGAACTGGTGTCGGCGGTCGTTGGGCAGGTTGCCGTAGGCACCTTCCAGCAGGCCGGGCTGGTCGAACAGGGTGGTCAGGCCGGCATCGCCCTGGCCGTTGTCCGAGCGCACGTAGCCCTCGTTGTTGCCGTAGCTCTTGGACCAAGTGTAGGAGCCCTGCAGGAACCACACGCCGTCCCACGCGCGGTCGAGGGTGAACTCCAGCGCGTGGTACTTGCGCACCGACTTCGGGTAGCCCAGCTGCGCCGCGCTCAGGTTCAACTCTTCCAGCACGCCGTCGCCGTCCATGTCGACGAAGATATTCATGGCCTTGCCGGGGTTGGTCAGCACGTAATAGTCGAACCCGCCGGCATGGAAGTCGTCGTAGCCGTTGGCGGCGGCGTAGTCGTTCAGCGCCGCGTCGATGGCGATGTCCTCGATGGTGCTCTTCAGGTCGCGGCGGATGGCGCGCACGCCCGCGGTCCAGCCGCGCGCGATCTCCTGCTGGTAGCCGAGGATGAACTCGTCCTGGAACATCGGCTTCAGGTTCTGGTCGACGATGGTGCGCGGGTCCTTGACCGTGCCGTCGCTGAACACCGACAGGTCGGTCAGCGCCGCGCCCAGCACCGGCGTGTAGTCGGCGTTGACGCCATCGAGCACGAAGAACTGCTCTGTGAAGAACTCGGCGCCGGCCAGGCGGATGTTGGTGTTGCCGGCCACCGGCAGGTGGTAGCGACCGGCGTTGGCGAAGAACTTGCGCTTGCTGTCGCCACCAATGTTCCAGCTCAGGCCCACCCGCGGCGCCCACTGGTTGGTCTGTTTGGTGAAGGTTTCGCCCAATGCGTTGCGGTTGTCGAACTGCTCGTTGCGGATGCCCAGCACCAGCAGCAGGTCGTCGCTCACGTCCCAGTGGTCCTCGAGGTAGAACGCCCGCGATTCGGTCTCGAAGCGACCGCCGTTGCTCAGGAAGCGCTGGCGCACCTCGAAGCCGGTGGGCGAGCGGGTCGCCTCGCGGTACTGCCACAGCACGCCGCCGGAATAGAAGCTGTCGTCCTCGGAGGTGTTGGTTTCCTGGTCCAGGCCGAAGCGCAGGCGGTGGTTGCCGTGCAGCCACTGCCCGATGTCCCACTCGGCATCCAGCCGGTAGGCCTCGCGGGTGTCGAACGCGGTGCCGGGGATCTGGTTGGACCAGCAGCCGCGGCGGATCTGGGTGCCGGTGCGGTTGTCGAGGATGACCGGGCAGGCATCACCCTCGCCGATGTCCGAGCGGTCGAACTCGCCCTTGCCGTACAGCGCCGACAGGGTGAAGCGGTCGCCGAGGTAACCGGTGTAGCGGAAGATGTTGTTGCGGCCGCCACGGCGCAGTTGGGTCGCCCCCACGCGCTCGCCGATGGCGTCGGCCTCGTGGTCATACAGGTAGGTGGTGTCGACGATGTGGCGCTGGTCGCGGAAGCCGGTGTATTCGAGCAGGTGGTCGTCGCTGATCTGCCAGTCCAGCTTCACGCCCCAGAACGGGTCGTCGTTCCTGCGGTCGCGGTAGGTACCCACCGCATGCAGCGTCTCGTCCCAGTTGCGGACGTTGTAGATGCCGGCGAAGAACAGCCGGTCCTTGATGATCGGGCCGGCCGCGCTGAAGTTGGCCTCGATTTCGTTGGCGGTGTCGCGGCATGTCAAGGTCAGCACCGTGCCATCGGGCCGGCTCACGCAGTAGCCATCCTCCTGCAGGCTCTTCGGCGCGAAGTACACGTTGGCGCCGAACTCCCACTCGTTGGTGCCGCGCTTGGTGATGGCGTTGATGACGCCGCCGGTGGAGCGGCCGAACTCGGCGCCGTAGCCGCCGGTCTTGACCTGGAACTCGCGGTAGAACTCGAACGGCACCGTGCTGCCGCCCAGGCCGTTGCGGAAGTTGGTGACGTTGAAGCCGTTGATGTAATAGGCGTTCTCGCCGACCGTGGCGCCACCGAAGGAGGCCAGGTTGCCGAACGCGGCGTCGCCGACCGTGGTGCCCGGCGCCAGCAGCACCACGTCGGTCACGGTGCGCGCCACCGGGATGGCGTCGAGGATGGCCTCGGTGAGGATGGTGGCCGACTCCACCGACGACACGTCGATCGGGTTGATGCCGGCGGCCACCACCTCCACCCGGTCGAGCGTGGCCACGTCGGTGGCGACGAAGTTCACGTTGGCGCCGGTGCCGGTGGAAACGGAAATGTTCTCGCGCACCGTGGCGGTGCCGTCGGCGGCGCGGCGCGTGACCCGGTAGGCGCCGGGTGGCAGCGCACCGACGCGGAACGCGCCGTTGCCGGCCACCGCCACCTCGCGGCTGAAGCCGGTGGCCGGATTCTCCACCACGATGACGTCACCCGAATGCGCCTGGCCATTGATGCTGCCGCTGGTGTTGGACTGCGCGTAGGCCGCCGACGCGAAGCATGCGCCGATGGCAAGGCACAACGCGCTGTTCCTGATCTTTCTTCCGATAGCGGGTACCGGCATGGTTGCTCTCCTCGATTGTTCTTGTTTGTCCCCGGATGCGCTGCCGGCCGCGTCGACCGCACCGGGACGCACGCGCCCTTCCCGGCTGCCGGAGCAGGCGGGTGCGGGCGGAAACGTGTCCACGTGGCGAAAGCGGCGGGCCGATGCGGCAGGCAGCATTGCTGCGCCCGGTCACCGTTGCCGGCGATGTTTTCGTTTCATCCGGGCGCACCGACACAGTAGTGCCCGCTGCCGGCGGTGAATTTCCCTCGCCGGTGCCATCGTTTGGCGGATCTTGTGTTTTGCGTTGCGGCGGCATGCGTTCGTCGCAACCGCACGGAAACGGCATAATCGATCCGGCGATTCCGCACCGCCGCCCGCTTCCGCATGCCACGCGACCACCACGACATCCTCAGCGCGCTGCCCGCCGAACGCCTGCGCATCGGCGACGCACACGTGGATGCCGGTACCCGCGAGATCACCCGCGGCGACGGCCGGCGTACCCGCGTGCCGTTGAAGGCGATGGACGTGCTGACCACGCTTGCCCTGCAGCCGGGCAAGGTGTTCGCCCGGCAGGAACTGCTGGAGGCGGTATGGCCGGACACGCTGCCCGGCGACGAGGTGCTCACCCAGGCCATCGCGCAACTGCGCCGCGCACTGGGCGACGGCAAGCCGGCCACCTGCATCGAAACCATCGCCAAACGCGGCTATCGGCTGCTGCCCGCGGTGGAATGGTTGCCCGAATCCGCTGCCGGCGACGCCACGACGGACGCACCCGTTGCACCACCACGCCGCCGCTTGCCGCCGATGCTGGTCATCGCCTGCATGTGCATCGCCCTGCTGCTGGCCTGGTGGTGGCACGACGGCAGGCGGCAGGCCGCCACGCCAACACCTGCGGCCGTTGCCTACGAGCGCCTGACTTCGCGGCCCGGCAGCGAACTGTGGCCGGCGCTGTCGCCCGACGGCACGCTGGTGGCCTACAGCAGTTTCTCCGGCGACGAGCGGACCGCCGCGCTGATGCTGCAGACCACCGGCTCGATGCAACCACGCGCCCTGACCACGGCCGTGACCGGCGAACGCCACACATTGCCGGCGTGGTCACCGGATGGGCGCGAGATCGCCTACTTCCGCACCCTCGATGGCCAGTGCCGGTTGATGCGCATCGCCGCCAGCGGCGGCGAGCCCCGCGAGATCGGCCCCTGCCCGGCATCGCCGCAGAAGTTCGGCTGGCACCCGGACGGCAGGCATCTGGTATTCGGCGGGCCGTTGCTGCGCACGCTGGAGTTGTCCAGCGGCACGGTGCGGGAGCTGGCCTACGCGCGCGCGCCTGACGATGCCGATTCGCACCCGGCCTATTCGCCCGACGGGAAGTGGATCGCCTTCCAGCGCGGCATCTCGCGCGGCGACCTGTGGCGCGTGCCGGCCAGCGGCGGCGACCCGGAGCGGCTGACCCGGCTGGAAACCAACCTCTACGGCTTCGCCTGGACACCGGACGGCAAGGCGCTGGTGCTGTCGCGCTTCCTCGACCATCGCCTGCACCTGTCGCGGCTGGAACTGGCCGGCGGCACGCTGGCCGACCTCGGCGTCGACGACGTCGCCTATCCGCATATCGCCCGCAACGCGCCGGTGCTGACCTTCATCGCCGGCATCGCCACCTCCAGCGCGCTGTACCGGGTGCGCGTGCCCGAGGCCGGCGATGCCGCTCCGCCGCCGGAGCGCGTCTTCACATCCACCGGCAACGACACCCTGCCCTCGCTCAGTCCCGACGGCCGCCTCCTGGCCTTCCTGTCCGACCGCAGCGGCAGCACCCGCCTGTGGTGGGCGGTGCGCGACCGCCCCGAATCGCCGCAACCGGTCGATGGGCTGGCGCCGTTGCTGCGGCAGGTGCCGGCATGGTCGGCGGATGGCAGCCGCCTGCTGGTGGTCGGCACTACGCCGCAGGGCGAGCGCCTGCACGAGGTCACCCTGCCCAGCGGGCGCGTCGGCGTGCTGCCGGCGCCCGGGCCGGCGCCCACCCATGCCATCGCGTTGCCGGACCGGCGCCTGCTGGCCACCCTCGACCACGGCAAGGGCCTGAGCGCGGCCACCCTGTACGACACCGCCACCACGCCCTGGCGCACGCTGGCGCGGCTGGAGGACGTCGGCTTCGTGTTCCATGACCCGGCCCGGCAACGGTTGCTGTTCACCCGCCGCAGCAGTTGGGGCGTCTGGGAGACGGGCATAGCATTGGCTGCGCCGCGGCTGCTCGACGGCCTGGACGCCGGCGACGGGAGCCGCCTGCTACTGGCCAGCAGTCCCTACAACCAGGGCCGGCGGATCGTGGCGTGGCCGGGCGGCAGCGCCCTGCTCGGCAACGATGGCGAATGCGGCCTGCGCTGGATCCCGTTGCCGCGCCGGACGGATGCCGATGCCCCCTGCCTCGACCCGCGGCCGGGCAGCCTGCACGGCGCCAGCCTGGACCCGCAACGGCGCGAGCTGTACTACAGCTTCGGCAGCGGCCACAACGAGGACATCGGCTGGATGCCCCTGCCCGGCGGCCGTTGAACCGGCCGCAATATTTTTTTCATCCCCGCGTCAGTTCGATTTCAGCGCGAAATCATCCGATCCTGCGAACTTCCCGCGCCGTCGCGGGCAAACAGGAAGCCTGTCCCGGACGAGGCTTCCGACCATGCTCGACATCCTGACCGCCGATCGCGGCGCCACCCACGACCATCCCGTTCCCACCGGGCCGCGCTGGTTCGCGGTGTCGCGGCTGGGCAACCTGCAGTTGCCCGGCCAGTCGGTGGTGCTGTGCCTGCAGATGCGCGGCGGCTCGCGCATCGATGCCCGCGAAGGCGTGTTCCAACTGCAGCGCGGCGACTGGGTGGTGTTCGAGCGCGACTCGGCGCCGCAGGTGCAGGCCGGCCGCGGCGGCCTGCTGCTCGGCATCACGGTGCCGGCCGCGGACTGGGAGCAGGCCGCACGGGACGCCGGGGCCGCCCCCTTGCCGGGTCGCTGCCGGCTGCCGGCCGCCGAACTGCGCAGCCTGCTGCGCCTGTGGCGGCAGGGCACGCAAGCCACCGGCGAGCGCCGCCAGCGCTGCCTGCGGGTACTGCTGGCGTTCCTGGCACCCCGGCAGGCCGACATCGCCGGCCTGCTCGCACGCTGCCCGGGCCGCAGCCGGCAGCGCAAGCTGCAGGTGCTGGCGCGGCTGCAGCGCACCTGGCTGTTCCTCGAAGGCAACGCCCACCGCACGGTGCGGCTGGCGGAGCTGGCGGAACTGAGCAGCCTGTCGGTCTGCCATTTCGCCAAGACCTTCCAGTCGCTGTACCGGGAAAGCCCATTGGCCGCCAACCACCGCCTGCGGCTGGAACGCGCCTGCCGCCTGCTGGCTTCCACGCCGCTGTCGGTTTCCGACATCGGCCAGGCCTGCGGCTTCGACAGTTGCTGCAGCTTCTCGCGCGCCTTCAGCAACCGCTACCGGCAACCGCCCTCACGCTACCGCAGCACCGTGGCTGCTCACAGCGCGGTCAGGTTGGCGTAGGCCATCACCAGCCACTTGCTGCCGGCCTCGGCGAACTCCACCTGTACCCGAGCGTGGGCGCCGCTGCCCTCGTAGTCGGTGACCATGCCTTCGCCGAACTTCGGGTGGGTGACCAGCGCACCGAGCTTCAGCGGCGGCGCTTCCAGCGCGGCGTGGCCGGCCACGCGGCTGGCGCCGAGCGAGGCCGGGCGCGAGACCTGCACCTTGGGCCGCACTTCGTTGAGCAGCTCGCGCGGGATCTCGCGCAGGAAGCGCGAAGGCAGGCTGTAGTTGTCCTGGCCGTGGATGCGGCGCGATTCGGCATAGCCCAGCACCAGCTTCTGCCGGGCACGGGTGATGCCGACGTAGGCCAGCCGCCGTTCCTCCTCCAGCCGCCCGCTTTCCTCCAGCGAACGCGCACCGGGGAACAGGCCCTCCTCCATGCCCGCGAGGAACACCAGCGGGAACTCCAGTCCCTTGGCCGAATGCAGGGTCATCAGCTGCACGCCGTCCTCGCCGGCCTGCGCCTGGCCTTCGCCGGCCTCCAGCGAGGCATAGGACAGGAACGCGACCAGTTCGCTCATGTCGGCGGCGCCCTCCTCGTCCTCGTCGCGCTGGATGAAGCGCGAGGCCACCGACACCAGTTCGTCGAGGTTGTCGCTGCGCGATTCCGAATCCAGCGTATTGCGGCTTTCCTTGCTCCAGTGCTCGCGCAGCGCCGAGCGCACCAGCACGTGGTCGATGCGCTCGGCCAGCGTCATCTGCGCGGTTTCGCCGCCGATCTGCTGGATCAGGTTGAGGAAGCCGGCCAGCGCGTTCTTCGCGCGCGACGTGAGGTCGTTGCCCTGCGTGGCCAGCATCGCCGCTTCCCACAACGACACGGCCTGCGCGCGGGCGATGCGCCGCACCTCGTCCAGCGTGCGCTCGCCGATGCCGCGGGTGGGCGTGTTGACCGCGCGCTCGAACGCGGCATCGTCGTTGCGGTTGGTCAGCAGCCGCAGGTAGGCCAGCGCGTCCTTGACCTCGGCGCGCTCGAAGAAGCGCATGCCGCCATACACGCGGTACGGCACCTGTTCGCTGAGCAAAGCTTCTTCAAAGGCGCGCGACTGCGCGTTGGAGCGGTACAGCACGGCGATGTCGCCATAGCTGCCGCCGTCGCGCACCCACTGCCGCGCGCGCTCGACCAGGTAGCGCGCCTCGTCCATCTCGTTGTAGGCCGCGAACAGGTCGATCGGTTCGCCGTCGCCGCTGTCGGTCCACAGCTGCTTGCCGATGCGGCCGGGGTTGTGCGCGATCACCGCGTTGGCGGCACCCAGGATGTTGGCGCTGGAACGGTAGTTCTGTTCGAGGCGGATGGTCTGCGCGCCGGGGAAATCCTTCAGGAACTGCTGCACGTTCTCGACCTTGGCGCCGCGCCAGCCATAGATCGCCTGGTCGTCGTCGCCGACCACGAACACGTTGCCCGAGTCGCCGGCCAGCACCCGCACGAAGGCGTACTGGATGGCGTTGGTGTCCTGGAACTCGTCGACGAGAATCTCGCCGAAGCGCGTGCGGTAATGCGCCAGCAACGCCGGGTTGTCGCGCAGCAGTTCGTGCGCGCGCAGCAGCAGTTCGGCGAAGTCCAGCAGCCCGGCGCGGTCGCAGCGCTGCTGGTACTCGATATAGCACTGGCGCATCGTCTCCAGCCACGCGTCGTGCGGCTCGGGCTGGATGTGCTGCGGGCGGCGGCCCTCGTCCTTCTGCTGGTTGATCCACCACGCGATCTGCTTGTGCGGGAACTTGCCGTCGTCCAGTTCCAGCGCCTGCACCACGCGCTTGACCAGCCGCAGCTGGTCGTCCGAATCCATCACCTGGAAGGCTTCGGGCAGCTTCGCATCTGCCCAGTGCAAACGCAGCAGGCGGTGTGCCAGGCCGTGGAAGGTGCCGATCCACATGCCACGCGCACCGTTGCGCAGCTGCAGGTCGATGCGCTGGCGCATCTCGCCGGCGGCCTTGTTGGTGAAGGTCACCGCGAAGATGCCGTGGGTCGGCACGCCATGCACCTCGTGCAGCCAGGCGATGCGGTGGGTGAGCACGCGGGTCTTGCCGGAACCGGCGCCGGCGAGGATCAGGTAATGACCGGGAGGCGCGGAAACGGCCTCGCGCTGGGCCGGGTTCAGCCCGTCGAGCAGGTGGGAAACATCCATTGAGGTATTTTAGCGGCTGCGTTGGCGTATATTTTCTCCTCCATCCCGGCCAACCATACCTGCCGCTTCTTGACCAGTTGCGGTTCGAAGGTGCACTCGCGGTCACGTGGCGTGTCGATTTGCAGCTCCCCGACCATGCTGCGCATCATCTTGCAGTTGCGTGGGTTACCGCCCGAGGCACCAGACCACTCGTGGCCCACATGTACCTGCATCTCCGCTTCCAGCGAGCGATTGATCATGTGCTGGAGCATCTGCGAGAACAGCTTCTTCACGTCGCCCGGCGTCTAGCAAGCGGCCGTCGACACCTCCAGCATCGACTCGTCCAGCTCCACCATGCCTGCTCCTCACGGCCCGTCGCCGCATTGTCTTAAAGGCAGTTACACAGTTCAAATTACAGACTCTACACAGCCACTGGCGACGCCACACTTCGCCTGCTTCTTCATTTCCATATTCAGCTCCCGGGGAGCGGCGGCACTATACCGAGACAGGAATCTCCGGGGCCAATGCGGCACACAAGCCCCCCCTGAATCAGCCACGGGATGATGTTTCGCATATCTCGCAAACAGTCTTGTTGGTGAAAGCTCGACGTGAAGATGTCATGGGCAGGCATGCCACGCGCTTCGTTGAGCGATGCAATGCAATGCCCGATCCTGCGGATACTGGCGCGGTTTGGAGGCTACCAAGCTCACACTGTCATCATGGACCATTCACCGCGCATTCATTCGAATCATGAGATTCGTCACACATGCGCAGCATGTATCCGATGGGGTTCCCCTTTAAATAGCTGGCTGGAGAAGAAACATGAACAGAAAGATAGCCACATTGATTGGCACTCTGGCATTGACTGCAGCTGGCAGCGCCCTTTCCACGGAACAACCACACCACAGCAGTGTCGATGGCTATCGCACCACCATTTCTGTTCTGGTGGAGGTGGATGCCCAAGGTGACGCAACTAGGATTTCTCCCGCCATCAAGCTTCCGGATGCCTTGGATCATCTCCTGCATACCAGCATCGTCAATCACATGCAGGTCCACCCTGTCCGCGATCAGTTCCTGGCCCACATGGCCATGGAAGTCATCCCTGTAGATGATGACCACGTGACCGTGCAGTTTTTGCACGTCTCTTCGAAGGAATTGCCAAAAGGTAGCTGGTACTGGGCAAACACCGACGAACAACATCCCATGTTGGCGTCAGAATCGGATAACAATGCCGAATTCATCCAGCGCATCAGGCCCTTTTACGTGAGAGGTGATGCTCCAGGCATCAAAGAACCGCTCAGCCGGTATTGACCCTTGTGCCAATGCTGGGATCTCCGCTTGTTCCCGGTATAACCGCGATGATGGAAACGCCGGATGTAATGACATCCGGCGTTTCCTTTTTCATGCCCATGCATCTGACTTGTCTGATGCCACGCCAATCCTGCGAACGACGCCACCAAGCACCTTGCTAAACAAAACGATGGGCGACGTCGTCAGCCTGTACCCGCAACTCCGGTATCGCCAGACTTTCCCACAGGGTGCCGATGCGCAGGCTACCGACGACCCGAATGCGGGCGTCGGCCACGCCCTCGGCGTCGAGCAGGCTGCCGTCGGCACTGCTGTCGACGCCGATGCCGTGCGGGCCGGGGCGGGCGATGCCGCTGCCCAGCAGTTGCTGCAGCAGCGGGTTGCGCATGGCCTGCGCGCGCATTTCCACGCCGGTGGCGTTGATGACGCATTGCACGTCCAGCTGGAACGGGCAGCGCCGCGGGTCGAGCGCCACCAGGTGCACGCAGGCGCCTTCGGCGACCACCGTCTCCAGCCGCCCGCGATGCAGGTGCAGGCGACCCTGCCGGCGCAGCTCCATCAGCTGCGCATGTACCGGAACGGCAATGCGGTGGCGATGCACGTCCCAGTAACGCACCACGTGGCGCAGGAAGCGGCGCTGGTCGTCGGGCGTCAGCGACTGCCACAACGCCTGCCCCAACGGCCGGATGCGCTCCATCACGTTCTGCCACGGGATGCCGCGCAGCGCCGCCTCGGCGGCATGGCGGCGCAGCATGCGCAGGCGTTGGCGCAAGGGCATCGCCAGCAGCGGTTGCGGGTCGTAGTCGGCGGCCGGGCCGGCGGCGTGCGGCAGGGGCAGCAGCGCGTGGCGCGACAGCACGTGGACATGGCCTTTGTGCCCCGCCGCGGCCAGCGACACCACGCTGTCGGCCATGCTCAGGCCGGAGCCGACGATGGCCACGTCCGCGTTCGTGGGGATGCCGCGCACCGCGTCGAAATCCCAGGCTTCGACGCGCTTGCCCGCCGCCACCGCGCCGGCACCGCGCGCCGGCAGCGGCCGCAGCGCATTGCCGCTGCACAGCGCCACGCGGCCGGCCAGCAGCGGCTGGCCCGAATCCAGCTGCAGCACGACGCCATCGGCATGCCGTTCCAGCGCCACCACGCGGCCGGCGCGGACATCCAGCTGCGCCGGGCTGGCGTCCACCGCCTGCTGCAGGCGCCGGCGCAGGTAGCCGGCGTAGTGCAGCCGCGGCACGAAGGTCCGCGCCAGCGCGTCGCGCTGCAGCTGCGGGAATGCGCGCTGCTCGACCAGGTAGTCGAGGAAATCGTCGGGACGGTCGGGAAAACCGCTCATCTTGCCAGCCGGCACGTTGAGCAGGTGCTCGGGATGGCGCGTGGCATAGGCCACGCCGCGGCCGAGCGGCAACTGCGGCTCGACGATCACCACCCGCAGTGCGGCAGTGGCGGCACGCAGCACGCCGATCGCGGCGAGCGTGCCGGCGGCGCCGCCGCCGATGATCGCGACGTCGCAGGCCTGCGGCTGGTCGGAAATCGTCATCGGCCGATTGTAGGCGATGCCGGCGGAAAGCCTGATGCCAGCGGCGCATGTGCTGATGGCAACGACGGCCACCGGTTTTCACCTTCCTGAAACACGAAACCCGCCTTGCGGCGGGCTTCATGCGAAACGGCAGATGGCAATCCTCACGGATTACTTGATCTTGCCTTCCTTGTACAACACGTGCTTGCGAACGACCGGGTCGTACTTCAGGAATTCCATCTTCCCGGGGGTGTTCTTCTTGTTCTTGTCCGTCGTGTAGAAGTGGCCGGTGCCGGCCGAGGAAATCAGACGGATCTTGTCGCGCTTGCCTGCCATGATTGTTTACTCCTCAGACCTTTTCGCCACGAGCACGCAGCTCAGCCAGAACGGAATCGATGCCGTTCTTGTCGATGGTGCGCAACGCGTGCGCGGAAACACGAAGCTTGACCCAGCGGTTCTCGCTGGCGACC
This sequence comes from Stenotrophomonas daejeonensis, assembly GCF_001431505.1. Classification (GTDB taxonomy): domain Bacteria; phylum Pseudomonadota; class Gammaproteobacteria; order Xanthomonadales; family Xanthomonadaceae; genus Stenotrophomonas; species Stenotrophomonas daejeonensis. Next base: position 13,298 of record NZ_LDJP01000022.1, on the reverse strand, counting down.
CAGAAACGGCGCTCGTGCAGGTTCGGCTGGAAGCGACGGCGGGTCTTGTTGTTGGCGTGCGAGACGTTGTTACCCGTCTGCACCTTCTTGCCGGAAACTTGGCAAACTCGGGACATTGCGCACCTCGGTAATGTCGGTTGTGTCTTCCTTGGCCAGAAAGACGGCGGCCCCGGCGGTCGCCCGCCACACGTCATGGGAATCAAGGGTCACGCCGGCGTTGGGCTGTGCGGGGACGTGCTCCCGGCACCGCCGCCCGGACTGAACCGGACACAGCGAGCCGCGCATTATGCGGCAGCGCAAGGCGCCTTGCAAGTTGTCCACAGAGCAGGCCGTGAGGTGCCCTCGCTTCCTATTCCGGTGCGAAGGACAGCGAGCGCCGCGCACGCAGCGGAGTGGCCGCCCGCGCCGGGTCCGGCGGGAACAGGCTCAGGTAGCCGGCGGCGATGGCACGGTCGCGGATACGCTCGCCCACGCCCTCGGCGACTTCCACCTCCACATGGGTCACCCGGCCCTGTGGGTCCACATCCATCGCCCAGACCAATCGCCCGCTCCATTCGGCCGGCGGGATCGAGCCATCGTAGTTGGGCCGGCCGGCCACGTAGGGAACGCCGCGTTCGAGGTGGTAGGGCGAATCCTCGATGCGCGGATCGACGCGGACCGTCCTTTCCTGCGCGCGGCCATCGCCCAGCCGGGCTCTGGCCGTCCAGACGCCCGGCGCGCCATCCTTGCCGAGGTTGGCCGGGTAGCAACGCTTGGTGCCTGGGTAGTCGGCATGTTCCTCCAGCGAAACCCGCCGGCCATCGGCGTCGAGGAATTCGACCCACAGGCCGCCCACGTCGGTTTCCTTCGCATTGGCGGCCACGCAGACCTGATGTTCATGGCCGCCCTCGGTGAGGAACTGGCGCGTCTCCTGCCGGGCGATGGCCCCCTGCGGCGTCTTCGACCACAGGAATTCGATGTAGATGCCCTCGGCAGCAGCGCTGCCAGCCACGGCCGACGACAGCAGGACGATGATCCAGCGCATTCTCATGGCGCTTCCCATTCTCCTCGTGCGATGGACGACAGGATGCCGCACGTCCTCCCGTTCAGGAAGCCGATCCGGTGCAGCCCTCGTCCTGCCCGCGCAGCTCGTGCCACGCCGCGCGCGCCACCCGCCAGGCCGAGCGCAGGAACAGCAGCAGCAAGGCCACGGCGATCAGCAGGTCCGGCCAGCCGGCGCCGAAGGCCCATACCGCCAGCGCGGCGAGGATCACCGCGCCGCCTTCGTAGACATCGTTGAGCGAGCAGGCCCACGCCGAGGCGAGGTTGATGTCGCCCTGCCGGTACGGCCACAACAGGCGCAGGCACAGCAGGTTGGCGGCCAGGTTCAGCAGCGCGGCGATGCCCATGCTCTCGAACAGCGGCAGGTGCGGATGCGCCAGCTTCCAGCCGATGCCCGCCGCCACCGCCAGCGCGGCACAGAGGATGAACACCGCCTTGAGCATCGCCACCCGCGCCTTGGCGGCGACGCTGGCACCGACCACCGCCAGGCTCAACGCGTAGGTCAGCGCGTCGCCGAGGTTGTCGAGGCTGCCCGACAACAGCGAGGCCGAGCCGCTGTGCCAGGCCGCCAGCATCATCATCGCGAAGGTGAGCAGGTTGATCGCCAGCACCAACCACAGCACGCGCCGCTGCCGCGCCTGCATGCGCTCGACTTCCAGCGTCTTGCCGCAGCCGCAGCAGTCGCTCATGTCGCCTCCGCCCCGTTCATGGCCCGGCATTGTCGCGCCGGTGCAGCCAGCGGTACAGCACCGGCAGCACCAGCAGGGTCAGCAGGGTGGAAGAAACGATGCCGCCGATCACCACCGTCGCCAGCGGCCGCTGCACCTCGGCGCCGGCACCGACGTTGAAGGCCATCGGCACGAAGCCCAGCGAGGCCACCAGCGCGGTCATCAGCACCGGCCGCAGGCGGCCCAGCGCGCCCTCGCGCACGGCGGCGTCCAACGCGTGGCCGGCTTGGCGCAGGTGGCGCACGAAGCTGACCATCACCAGTCCGTTGAGCACCGCCACCCCGGACAGCGCGATGAAACCGACGCCGGCCGAGATCGACAGCGGGATGCCGCGCAGCGCCAAGGCCAGCACACCGCCGGTCAGCGCCAGCGGCACGCCGCTGAACACGATGACCGCGTCCCTGCCCGAGCCGAACGCCCAGAACAGCAGCGCGAAGATCAGCAGCAGGGTCAGCGGCACCACCACCGCCAGCCGCTGCCCGGCCGCGATCAGCTGCTCGAAGCTGCCGCCGTAGTCGATCCAGTAGCCGGCCGGCAGCGCCACCTGCGCGTCGACCGCGCGCTGCAGTTCAGCGACGAAGCCACCGAGGTCGCGGTCGCGCACGTTGGCGGTGACGACGATGCGGCGCTTGCCGTTGTCGCGGTTGATCTGGCTCGGACCTTCGCTGGTGCCGATGCTGGCCAGTTCGCGCAGCGGCACGGTGGCCGGCGCGCCCGAGCGCCAACTGGCGCCACGGCTGGCCTCGTCATGCTGGCCGCCGGCCAGCGCCGGCGCCAGCGACACCGGCAGGTCGGCCAGCACCGCCGGGTCCTGCCGCAGGGCCTCGGGCAGGCGCACCACGATGTCGAAACGGCGGTCGCCTTCGAACAGCTGCCCCGCCACCTCACCGCCCACCGCGGTGGCGACGGTGGCCTGCACCTGCCCCGGGTTGAGGCCGTAGCCGGCCAGCTTCCGCCGGTCCGGGGTGATGGTCAGCAACGGCAGGCCGCTGGTCTGCTCCAGCCGCACGTCGGCCGCGCCCGGCACGCCGGCGGCCACCTTCTCGATGCGCCGGCCGACGGCCGTCAGCGTGTCCAGGTCGTCGCCGTAGAGCAGCACCGCCACGTCGGCACGCACGCCGGAGATCAGCTCGTTCATGCGCATCTGGATCGGCTGGGTGAACTCGTAGTTGTTGCCCGGCAGCGCCTCCACCGCCGCCTCCAGCTCGGCCAGCAGCACGGCGCGCGGCTTGCGCGGGTCGGGCCAGTCGCCGCGCGGCTTCATCATGATGAAGGTGTCGGCCACCGACGGCGGCATCGGGTCGGAGGCCACCTCCGGCGTGCCGATCTTCGAGAACACCTTGGCCACTTCCGGGAACTGCAGCAGGCGCTGCTCGATCTGCTGCTGCATGCGCACCGACTGGCTCAGACTGGTGCCGGGAATGCGCATGGCGTGCATCGCCACGTCGCCCTCGTCGAGGGTCGGCACGAACTCGCTGCCCAGCCGTGTCGCCAGCAGGCCGCAGCCAAGCACCAGCGCCAGCGCACCGCCGGCCACCCAGCGCCCGTGGCGCAGGGCGAGGTCGAGCAGCGGCCGGTAACGCCGGCGCAGCCATGCCATCAATCGGTTTTCCTGCTCCTGCACGCGGCCGCCGAGGAACAGCGCGATCGCCGCCGGCACGAAGGTCAGGCACAGCGCCATCGCACCGCCCAGCGCCAGCACCACGGTGATCGCCATCGGGTGGAACATCCTGCCTTCCACCCCGGTGAGCGCGAACACCGGCAGATAGACGGCGGTGATGATGCCGAGGCCGAACAGGCTGGGGCGGATCACCTCGGCGGTGGCGCTGGCGGTTTCGGCGAAGCGCTCATCGCGCGTCATCGCCCGGCCCAGTGCATGCGTGCGTTCGCCGAAGCGACGCAGGCAGTTCTCGATGATGATCACCGCGCCATCGACGATCAGGCCGAAATCCAGCGCACCCAGGCTCATCAGGTTGGCCGACACGCCGCCGCGCGCCATGCCGGTGAGGGTGAACAGCATCGCCAGCGGGATCACCGCCGCGGTGATCAAGGCCGCGCGGAAATTGCCCAGCAGCAGGAACAGCACCACGATCACCAGCAGTGCGCCTTCCAGCAGGTTCCTCGCCACGGTGGCGATGGTGCGGTCCACCAGCGCGGTGCGGTCGTAGCTGGCGGTGACGGTGACGCCCTCGGGCAGGCTGCGCTGCGCCTGCTGCAAGCGCGCGGCCACCGCCTGCGCCACCTCACGGCTGTTGGCGCCGACCAGCATCATCACCGTGGCCATCACCACTTCATGGCCGTCCTGGGTGGCCGCGCCGCTGCGCAGCTCCGGGCCATCGGCGACGTCCGCCACGTCGTGCACGTGGATCGGCACGCCCTCGCGGCGGTCGAGCACGATGTCGCCGATCTGTTGCAGGTCGGCGACCTGCCCGGGGATGCGCACCAGGAACTGCTGGCCGTTGCGCTCGATGTAGCCGGCGCCGACGTTGCGGTTGTTGGCCTGCACCGCGGCGACCACGTCCTCCAGGGTGAAGCCCAGCGCGCGCAGCTTGGCCGGGTCCGGGGTGATGTGCACCTGCCGCTGGTAGCCGCCGATGCTGTTGACCTCGGTGACGCCGGGCACGGTGCGCAGCTGCGGGCGGATCACCCAGTCCTGCAGGGTGCGCAGGTCGGTGGCGGTGTAGGGCGTGCCGTCGGCCTTGCGCGCGGCCGGGTCGGCGTCGATGGTGTACATGAAGATTTCGCCGAGGCCGGTGGCGATCGGCCCCAGTTGCGGGTCCAGGCCTTCGGGCAGTTGCGACTTCACCTGCTGCAGGCGTTCGGCCACCTGCTGGCGGGCGAAATACAGGTCGGTGCCGTCGGCAAACACCACCGTCACCTGCGACAGGCCGTAGCGCGACAGCGAGCGCACGTTCTCCATCCGCGGCAGCCCGGCCATCGCCGTCTCCACCGCGAAGGTGATGCGCTGCTCGGCTTCCAGCGGCGAGTAACCGGGTGCGGCCGTGTTTATCTGCACCTGTACGTTGGTGATGTCGGGGGTGGCGTCGATCGGCAGCCGGGTGAAGCTCCAGATGCCGGCCAGCACCAGCACCCCGGTCAGCGCCAGCATCAGCCAGCGGTGGGCGATGGCGGCGGCGACGGTGCGTTCGAGCAGGCCGGCGCGCGCGGGAAGCTCAGTGTTCATGGCCCGCCCCCGCCTTGCCGATGTCGGCCTTCACCGTGTAGCTCTGCTCTACCACCACCTGCTCGCCGGCCAGCAAACCCTGCGTTACCGCCACCTGCGTGGCATCGCGCGCGCCGAGGACGACCGGCCGCGCGCGGTAGGTGTCGCCCTCGCGCACGAACACCACGTCGCGGCCTTCCATGTTCTGCAACGCGGCCAGCGGCACCACCACGTCGGCGGGCATGCTGGCCACGACGATGCGCGCGCGCACCGCCGCGCCCTGCCGCCACAGGCCGTCTTCGTTGCCGATGGTGGCCCGCGCCACCGTACTCTGGCTGGCGGTTGCGGTGCCCGGCAGCACGCGCTCCAGCGTCGTGCCCTGGCTGACGCCGTCGGTCATCCGGGTGATGGTGACCGGCACGCCGGCGGTGATGTGCTGGGTGTCGCTGCCGAAGATGTGCAGGTCCACCCACAATTTGGAAAGGTCGCCGATCTCGAACAGCAGCTGCCCTTCGCCGGCGACGCCGCCCACCTGCGCCTGCCGCGACAACACTACGCCGGAGATCGGCGCGTTGATCGCGTAGGTGGTCAGGCTCAGGTTGCTGTCGATGCTGGCCAGCGGCTGGCCGGCACGCACCACATCGCCGACGTCGGCGCGTAGTGCGCGGATCGGGCCGGGGAAACGTGCGGTGACCTGCGCCATGCGCCCGTCGATCGGTGCGAGCAGGCCCTGCACCTCGTGTTCGTCGGCGATGGTGCCGGGGCCGGCGGCGGCGCTGACGATGCCGGCCGCGCGCGCCTGCGCGGCAGGGATGGTGGTCTGCTCGGCGTCGTGTTCGTCCGCAGGTTCATCGCCGTGGCCGTGCGCATCGCCACCGTCATCGGCATGTGCATGTTCGTCGGGCGCAGCGGTTCCGCCCTTCGTGTCGGCGCGGTCGCCACAGGCGGCCAAGCCTGCCAGCAGCAGCGCCAGCACGGTGGTACGGAACATCGGGGAAAGGGGCAGGCAGGCCTTCATGGCATGGTTCCTTCGGAAGCGGTGGCGAGCAGCGGTTGCCCGCTCAGGCGCTGGATTTCGATCAGGGCGGTTTGCGCGGCGAGCGCGGCGGCGAGCTGGCGTTGCCGCGCTTCGATGCGCATGGCTTGCAGCTGCGCCCATTCGAGGTAGCTGATCGCGCCCGCGCGCCATGCGGTTTCCGCACTCTTTTCGGCGCGCTGCAGTTGCGGCAGCACGTCGCTGCCGAGGCGCCGCACCTCCAATCGCGCGGTGCGGTAGCGGCCGTGGGCTTCGGCCAGCGTCGCGTGCAGTTGCAGCACGCGGGATTCGCGCTCCAGCGCCGTCATTGCCAACTCCGCCTGCGCGGCGCGGATGTCCGGTGCGGCACGGCGGGCGCCGCCCAGCGGCAGGTTGAAACCGCCGACCAGCGCGGTGTCGCCGCTGGCGCGATCGTTGCGCACGCCCAGTTGCCACGACAGGTCGCCGCGCTGCTGGCTGCGCGCCAACTGCACCTGCGCCTCGCGCACGCGCACCTGCCCGGCGATCAGCGCCAGCTCCGGGGTATCGGCCAGCAGCTGCGCCAATTGCCGGAAATCCTGCACTGCCGGCAATTGCAGCGGATCGCCACTGACCGCGTCGAAATCCGCCTCGCGCGCATTCCACAACGCGGCCAGCGACAGCCGCGCGGCGCGGCCGGCCTCGATGGCGCGGTCGCGGTCCAGCTCGGCCTGCGCCAGTGCAGCCTGTGCGGTCAGCAACGTGGACGCGGGGGAAGCGCCGGCCTGCAGGCGCAGGCGCGCGGCCTGCACCGCGCGGCGGCGCTGCTCGATATCGTCCAGCGCGATCCGGTGCCGGTTGTCCGCGGCGGTGACCGCCAGGTAGCGGCGTGCGACTTCGGCCATCAGGTCCAGTCGTGCGATCTCGCGCTGCGGGGCCACGGCGTCGAGGTTGGCCTGCGCCACCGCGCGGCGGGCGTCGAGCTTGCCGCCTCGTTCGAGAACACCGGCCAGCGAGACCGTGACTTCACTGCCGTCGAAGCCGCGGCGGGTGCCGGTGCCGAGGACATTTTCGACTTCGACGCCGAACGCCAGCGGCGGCTTGAAGCCGGCGCCATCATGACGGGCTTCGGCGGCGGCACGCTGCAGCGCCGGCAGGCGCAGGTCGGGATGGAGGCGGGCGACGCGGCCGATCGCCTCGTCGAGGGTCAAGGGTGCAGGCGGCGACGGCGCCTGCGCGAAGGCGCACGGCGCGATCGCCAGGGCCGCGAGCGCGGCCAGGCGTTTCCACATGGGGAATCTCCGGTTTCGGAAAAGGATCGGGGCGTCCGCAGCGCGGACGCGGGATCAGGCCGGAATCGGGGGACGCAGCAGGCTTTCCAGCGGTGCCGGACGCCAGTTGTCGTCGTTTGGTGTCGGCGTGGTCACGGCCGGCGGCATCGCCACCTCCCACACCGGCGCGGCGAACGGCAACACGCCGCCGTGGCCGTGGCAATGGCCGCAGTGGACCAGCAGGTGCAGCAAGCGTGCTTCGCCGTCATCGTCGTCGCGGGCATCCGCTGCCGGCAACGCATGCGCGGCGGCGTGGTCGGCATGGCCCGCCGCATGCAGCTCGCCCAGGGCCGACACCAGCGTGCCGCCGGCGCTGCCGAGCGCGACCACCACCAGCACCAGCAGGCGGAGCAGCAACGGCGAACGGCGGCGCAGGAAGGCGAGCATGCGCGGCAGGGTAGCGATGGCACCGCGCGTTACACAATCGCAGGGGAACGCGCCCAAGCAGTGCCGGCCGCTGGCCGGCAACCCCGCATTCCAACATCGTGCAGTGGCGCAGGTCGGCCCTGCGTGGCCGACGCAAGCAATCCCGGGGCCACCTGCGCTCGTCGATCCGGTTTGATCCGGCATGTCGATCCGGCACGTCGGGGACATAGCCCCGACCTACTGGCGGGCAACCTTGGTATTCCGGCATCGTGCGGTTGCCGGCCGGCGGCCGGCACTACCCGTCAGCGCATCAGTGGCGTAGGTCGGCCCTACGCGGCCGACGCAAGCAATCCCGGGGCCGCCTGCGCTCGTCGATCCGGTTTGATCCGGTATGTCGATCCGGCCCGTCGGGGACATAGCCCCGACCTACTGGCGGGCAACCTTGGTATTCCGGCATCGTGCGGTTGCCGGCCAGCGGCCGGCACTACCCGTCAGCGCATCAGGCCTTCTTGCGCGCTTCGATCCAGGCCTTGATCTGCTGCTCCAGCACCGGCAGCGGCACCGAGCCCTGCTTGAGCACGGCGTCGTGGAAGGCCTTGACGTCGAACTTGTCGCCCAGCTCCTTCTCGGCCTGCGCGCGCAGCTTGACGATGCTGATCTCGCCCAGCTTGTAGCTCAGTGCCTGCGCCGGCCAGGAGATGTAGCGATCCACCTCGGTAGTGACCTCGTGCTCGCTCAGCGCGGTGCGGTCGCGCAGGTAGGCCAGCGCCTGTTCGCGGCTCCAGCCGAAGTGGTGCACGCCGGTGTCGATGACCAGGCGGCAGGCGCGCCACATCTCGTAGGTCAGCCGGCCGAAGTCCTCGTAGGGGGTTTCGTAGATGCCCATCTCCACGCCCAGCTTCTCGCTGTACAGGCCCCAGCCTTCGCCATAGGCGGAGATGTAGGCGCCACGGCGGAAGTCCGGCTGTTCGCCCTGCTCGGCGGCCAGCGCGCCCTGCAGCGCGTGGCCGGGGTCGGATTCGTGCAGGGTCAGCGCCGGCAGGTTGTACAGCGGGCGCGCCGGCAGGTTGTAGGTGTTGAGCCAGTAGGTGCCCATGCCGCCGCGGCCGGCGGTCCAGAACGGGGCGATGTCCGGCGGCACCGGGACGATGGTGAAGCGCGCGCGCGGCAGGGTCATGTAGCGGCCGATCACGCCATCGATGCGCTTGGCGATCCACGCCGCGCGCCACAGCAGTTCGTCCGGGGTCTTGGCGTAGAACTGCGGGTCTGTGCGCAGGAATTCGAGGAAATCGGCGAAGCGGGTCTGTGCGCTTTTGCCCTTGAAACCCACCTTGTCGATGATCGCGTCCATTTCCTTCTGGATGCGCGCCACCTCCTCCAGCCCGATCGCGTGGATCTGCTCGGGCGACAGGTCCAGCGTGGTGTATTCGCGTATCTGCTGGCGGTAGAACGCTTCGCCGCCGGGCATCTTCTCCGCGGCCAGGGTGGTGCGCGCCTGCGGCACGTATTCCTCGCGGAAGAAGGTGAGCAGTCCGGCGAAGGCCGGGATCACGCTGCCGGCGATGGCCTGCCGTGCTTCATCGCGCAGCTCCTGCTGCTCGGCGGCCGGTATGCCCGCCGGCAGCTTCTTGAACGGCGCGTACAGCGGCGACCCGGTCGGGTCCTCGAGCTCGGCAACCATCGAGATCGACACGTCGCGGCCGTCGAGCACCGCGCGCGGCACGCTGAAACCGCGGGACAGGCCGGCGCGCATGTTCTCGGTCTGCTGCCCGAAGTAGCGCGGCACGTCGTTCAGGCGCGCGATGTAGTTGCGGTAGTCCTGCGCGGTCTTCATCTCGCGACGGGCCATGAACGACAGGTTCGACCAGAACGAGGAGTCGGCGTTGAACGGCATCTCGTAGGTGCGCAGGCGCACCGCGTCGGCGAGGTTCTCGACCTGGTACCTGTAGATGGCGTAGTTGACCTGGTTGTCGGCCGACAGCGTGGCCGGGTCGATGGCTTCGAGCTGCTCCAGCACCTGCTCCCACACCTTCAGCCGCGCCTGCTGCGCCTGCGCGCCGACGTCGGGCAGATGCGTGGCGCTGGCCGGGGCGTCGCTGTCCTCGTCGGCCTCGCCGCCGGCGCTCTGGCGCCAGGCCCATTCCTTCTCGTAGATCGCCTTGAACTGCGCGTCGGCGGCATGCGCGGCCAGCGTGGCGGGCGCGGACGGCGTGGCGGCAAGAGCGGGCGCGGCAGCCAGGCCGAGGGCGAGGGCGAGGGCGAGGGCGAGGGCGAGCAGGATGGCGGCGGTCAACGGCGATTTCACGGTCGGGTTCCCCGGATGAATGGCAGGTTGCCCCGATCATCGCATTGAATCCATTGGCCGACCTAGACCGATTCAGGCGGAAAAATCGCCGGAATCAGTGCCCCGCCCGGTCGCGCTTCCAGCCGCGATGGCGGATGTCCAGATGCAGGCTGTACAGCGCGGTGAAGGCCGGGAACAGGTTCTGGATCACGCCCACCGCGTCCTGCTTGGCCGAGAACACGAAGTAGCTCAGCGTCATCAGGCTGCCGGCCACGCTCATGTACCAGAACAGCCGCGGGATCACCGGCTTGCCGGCGCGCCGGGAGGCGATGAACTGCACCAGCCAGCGGCCGCCGAACATCAGCGCGCCGGTCAGGCCGATCAGTTTCCACGGCGACATGTGCACGCCGGTCCACTCCAGCCACGGCAGCGACTGGTTCATGACGTCCATGCTCACAGTTCCTCGGCCGCCGTGCGCCTGCTGCGCGCGATCAGCCAGGCCACGCCGCGCAGGTCGCGGATGCCGACCAGGGCGCGGCCGAAGTTGGTGTACTTGGACACGCCGGCGGTGCGGTGGCGGTGGTTGACCGGCACGCTCACGGTCTTCCAGCCGGCGCGCTGCATCAGCGCCGGCAGGTAGCGGTGCATGTGGTCGAAGTACGGCAGGTCGAGGAAGGCGTCGCGCTCGAACAGCTTGATGCCGCAGCCGGTGTCGGGGGTGTCGTCGCGCAGCATGCGCGCACGGATGGCGTTGGCCCACTTGCTGGCCCAGCGCTTGGAACCGCTGTCCTGGCGGTTGACGCGCCAGCCGGCGAACAGCTTGACCTGCGGCGCGGCGGCATCGCGCGCGGCCAGCAGTTTCGGGATGTCGGCCGGGTCGTTCTGGCCGTCACCGTCGAGGGTGGCGATCCACGGCGCGCGCGCGGCCTTCACCCCGCTGCGCACGGCGGTGCTCTGCCCGCTCTGGCTGGCATGGTGCAGCACCCGCAGCTCCGGGTTGGCGGCTTTCAGCGACTGCAGCACCTGCAGGGTGTCGTCCTTCGAATCGTCATCGACATAGACGATCTCGAACGGCAGCCACCCGCGCAGCGCAGCGGTGATTTCATCGACCAGCGGGGCGACGTTGTCGCGCTCGTTGAAGACGGGGACTACCACCGAGAGTGCGGGCAGGTCCATCGCGGAATCCATGCGTTCGAGAAAGGGGAAGCCGCGCATTTTCCAGCACGTGGCTTGACGGGAGATGAGTCAGGCCGCCGCGCCGAAATAATCGTGGCACCACGCTACCACCGGCGGCAACCCGACCTCGATCGGCGTGGCCGGTTCGTAGCCGAAGGCGGCCTTCGCCCGCGCGGTGTCGGCCATCGTGCGCACCATGTCGCCCGGCTGCATCGGCTTGTAGACCTTGCGTGCCGGGCGGCCGGCGGCCTGCGCGATCACCTCGATGAAGCGCTCCAGTTCCACCGGGGTGTGGTTGCCGAGGTTGAACACCCGGTGCGGCACCGGCTCCTCCGGGGGATGGTCGAGCGCGCCGAGGATACCGGCGACGATGTCGGAAACATGTGTGAAGTCGCGCTGCATGCGGCCTTCGTTGAATACCTCGATCGGCCGCCCGGCCAGCACCGCGCGCGCGAACAGCAGCGGTGCCATGTCCGGCCGGCCCCACGGGCCGTACACGGTGAAGAAGCGCAGGCCGGTGGCACGCAGGCCGTACAGCTGCGCGTAGGTGTGGGCCATCAGCTCGTTGGCGACCTTGGTCGCCGCGTACAGCGAGCGCGGCTGGTCCACGCGCTGGTCCTCGGAGAACGGCGGCGTGGCCGAGTCGCCATAGACCGAACTGCTCGACGCATAGACCAGGTGCCGCACGCCGCGATGGCGGCACAGCTCCAGCATGTTGACGAAGCCGACCAGGTTGCTGTCGACGTAGGCATGCGGGTTCTGCAGCGAGTAGCGCACGCCGGCCTGCGCGGCCAGGTGGATCACCCGCGTCGGCCGGACCTCGTCGAACAGCGCGGCCAGGCCGTCGCGATCGCCGAGGTCGAGCGTGCGGATGTCGGCCTGCGGACACAGCGCGGCGACGCGGTCGCGCTTGAGCCGCGGGTCGTAGTAGTCGTTGTAGTTGTCCAGCCCGACCACGCGCTCACCGCGCACGGCCAGAGCCTGGCAGGTGTAGGCGCCGATGAAACCGGCGGCGCCGGTGACGAGGAGGGTCATCTGCTTGTTCCGGGAGTTTGCGGGATTCAGGCCCCTCCCCCTCCGGGGGAGGGGTTGGGGAGAGGGCCGGTGCGAAGCATCGCAACATCCGGTTGCAAGTGGCTCCAGCCGTACCCTCGTCCGGCGCTTTGCGCCACCTTCTCCCGGAGGGAGAAAGGACACAGCGACTACAGCGTCATTGGATCCTTTGCGAGAGCCTGCTTGCGCTCGGCGCTGAACGCCCACCACGGCTGCGGCGCCTCCCCGGCCATGAAGCGCACGATGGACAGGAACACGTCGATCACGCAGGGGTCGTGCACCACGCCGGTCTTCAGGCACAACTGCGCGTACATGTCGTAGGGATCACGCCCGCGCAGGTGCGCGGGGACACGGATCCCGATCATGCGCAGATCCTTTTCACAGGCCGGCCCGACATTCGGCAGGTCGGTCAGACGCAACAGGTGATTGCGGTCGACCTTGGTGGGGTTCATTGCCTTGCAGGTACCTCGAACGATGGAAGGAACATCAGCCCTGCGGGGGGCGGGCGCGCAGCTTTTCCAGCACGCCGTCGAGCGTATCCAGGTCGGTGTAATGGATCACCAGCCGGCCCTTGCCGCCGCGGCCGTGGTTGATCGCCACCTTGGTGCCCAGCGATTCGGACAGCTCGGTTTCCAGCGAGGCGATGTCGGCCTGCGGCGCGGCCGGCTTCGGTTTGGCGGTGCGCGCGCCCGGCACCTTGCCGGCGGCGAACTGCTGGGCGCGGTGCTCGACCTCGCGCACCGACCAGCCTTCGTCGGCGGCGTCCTGTGCCAATTTGGTCGCCAGTTCCGGTGCCAGCGTCAGCAGCGCGCGGGCATGGCCCATCTCCAGCCGGCGGCTTTCCAGCAGCACGCGCACGCCTATCGGCAGGTCGATCAGGCGCAGCAGGTTGGACACCGACGCACGCGAGCGGCCCACCGCCTGCGCGGCCTCGGCGTGGGTCAGCGAGAATTCGGAGATCAGCCGCTGCAGCGCCTCGGCCTCTTCCAGCGGGTTCAGGTCCTCGCGCTGGATGTTCTCGATCAGCGCCATCGCGATGACGGTGCGGTCCTCCAGCTCGCGCACCACCACCGGCACTTCGTCCAGCCCGGCCAGCTTCGACGCGCGCCAGCGGCGCTCGCCGGCGACGATCTCGTACCGGCCGCCGGCGACCTGGCGCACC
>NZ_LDJP01000021.1 GCF_001431505.1 Stenotrophomonas daejeonensis | reverse complement strand
CCTGTACTCCGCTCTCACCTGCAACGGTAACGGGATAAATGACACAAGCGACGCCAGTCGCGACGGGGCTTTCCCGGGAAAGCCCCATCGCGACTGGCGTCGCTTGTGTCATTTATCCCGTTACCGTTGCAGGTGAGAGCGGAGTGCGGCAGCCCGTTCAGTCGCGGTGCCAAGCAAGCACGTGTAGGAGTCAGGGGCGCCGCACTCCGTGCTCCCATCCTCAGCCCGAACAGTTGATCGGATCACAGTCCGAAGCGAACAAGCATGGGATCGATGGGAGTGCTCTCGTCCCCAGCTTACGTCGGAGGCGTGATGAATACCTGTGTCGGCATTGATGTTTCCAAGGATGAATTGGTCGTCCATGTCCTGCCCACGGAAGCGGCCCGCACGTTTCCCAACACGGCCGACGGGCGGGCCGATCTGCTGGGCTGGCTGCTGCCGCAGCCCCACCCGCGGGTGGTGTTCGAAGCCAGCGGTGGGTACGAGCGCGATCTGCTCGATACCCTGCACCACGCCGGCCTGAATGCCGTGCGCTTGCCGCCCCGGCGCCCACGCGCCCTGGCCCAGGCACTGGGCCTGAAGGCCAAGACCGATGCGATCGATGCCCGTGTCCTGGCCGTGGCCGCGCAGTTGCTGCCGGCCGCGCCTACCGTCCCGTTGACGGCGGCCACCCAAACCCTGCGCGAATGGTTGCACGTGCGTACGGCCCTGGTGAACGAACGCGACAGCCTGCGGCGGCGACGGATACACCTGCGCCAAGCATCGGTACGGGCCTGGGTGGACGCCCATATCGCCGACCTGCAAGGGCGCATCGCCGAGGTCAACACACAGCTGGAACAGGCACTGGCCGCCTGCGACCTCTCCTTGCCCGCCGCCCCGGGGCTGGGGCCGATCCTGCGCGCTACCCTGGCCGCCCGCCTGCCGGAACTGGGGACACTGGATCGCCGTCGGATCGCCGCCCTGGTCGGGCTGGCCCCCTACAACCGTGACAGCGGTCGCTGGAAGGGCCAGCGCTGCATCAGCGGCGGCCGCCCCGACGTCCGCCGGGTGCTGTACATGGCCACCTGGGCCGCCATCCGGGCCCGCTCACCACTGGCCAGCACTTACCAACGGCTGGTCAACGCCGGCAAACCCAAAAAATTGGCCGTCACCGCCTGCATGCGCAAGTACCTCACCATGCTCAACGCCATGCAGCGCGACAACCTGCCTTGGAACCCAAAAGGAAGCTCTGCATGAAATGACAGTTGACTCCTA
>NZ_LDJP01000020.1 GCF_001431505.1 Stenotrophomonas daejeonensis | reverse complement strand
CCTGTTCCCCGTTCCCCGCCTTCCAGCAATTCCGCCACCGCATCGGCGGCGCGGGCGGAGGCGTCCTGGCGCAGCTCCAGGTGCAGGCGGCGGTAGTCGTCCTGCAGGCCGGCCACGCAGTCGGGGTGCTCGAACCACTGCAGCACGGCGGCGGCGAGGCGGTCGGGCGTGCAGTCCTGCTGGATCAGCTCCGGCGCCAGGTCGCGGCCGGCCAGCACGTTGGGCAGGGCATAGCGGTCGACCTTGATCAGCCCCAGCAGCCTGACGATGCGCGCGGTGAGGGCGGACACGCGGTAGCCGACCACCATCGGCCGCTTGACCAGCATGGTTTCCAGCGTCGCGGTGCCCGAGGCCAGCAGCACCACGTCGGCGGCCACCATCGCCTCGCGCGCGCGGCCGTCAAGCACGCGCAGGCGCGCACCGGGCAGTGCCGAGGCTGCGATCTGCTGGTCGATCAGCTGCCGGCACTTCGCGTTGGCCGCCGGCACCACGATGTGCAGGTCCGGCATGCGCTCGCAGGCCTGCCATGCCGCCTCGAAGAACGCCGGCCCCAGCCGGCCGACCTCGCCCAGCCGGCTGCCGGGCAATACCGCCAGCACCGGCGCGGTGCCCGGCAGGCCGAGCGCGGCACGGGCCTCGATGCGCTCGCTTTCCAGCGGGATCGCGTCGGCCATCGGGTGGCCGACGAAGCGTGCGTCGATGCCGTGGCGGGCATAGATCGGCGGCTCCATCGGGAACAGGCACAGCACCCTGTCGGCGCTGGCCCCGATCTTCTCGGCGCGCTTCTCGCGCCACGCCCATACCGAGGGGCTGACGTAGTGCACGGTGCGCACGCCGCGCTGCTTGAGCCATTGCTCGACGCCGAGGTTGAAGTCGGGTGCGTCGATGCCGATGAACACGTCCGGCTGCCAATCCAGCACGCGCTGGCGGAAGGCCCTGCGCAGCTTCAGCAGGCGCGGCAAGTGGCGCAGGACCTCGGCCAAGCCCATCAGCGCCAGCTCGCTGGCGTCGAACCAGGTCTGGCAGCCGGCGTTGCGCATCGCGTCGCCGCCGATGCCGGCGAACTCGGCATCGGGAAAACGCCGGCGCAGCTCGATGATCAGGCCGGCACCGAGGCCGTCGCCGGAGGTCTCCCCGGCGCAGAGCACCACGCGCGGGGCGCGGGGAGCGGGTGCTGGGGAATGGGGAGTGGAGGAAGCTGAGGGTTTGATGGGCATGGCGCCTTCATTCCCCGTTCCCCGTTCCCCGTTCCCGCTGTTGCTCCCGGCATTCATCGCTGCAACGGGCGGTCGCCGTGTTCGATGAAATCCAGCAGCTGCCGCACGTCGTCGCTGTGTTGCGCCTGTTCGGCCAGTTGCTGCTTGGCCTCGGCCAGCGGTACGCCGGCCACGTACAGGGTGCGGTAGGCGCGCTTGATCGCGCTGATGCGTTCGGCATCGAAGCCGCGACGCTTGAGGCCTTCGGCGTTGATGCCGCGCGGGCGGCCGTGGCCGTCGATGCCGACCATCGTGAACGGCGGGATGTCGCCGGTGACCAGCGCGCCCATGCCGAGGAAGGCATGGTCACCGATGCGGCAGAACTGGTGGGCGCCGGCGAAGCCGCTGATGATGACCCAGTCGCCGACGCTGACGTGGCCGGCCAGGGTGGTGTTGTTGGAGAACACGCAGTGGTTCCCGACATGGCAATCGTGCGCCACGTGGGTATAGGCCAGCAGCCAGTTGTCGTTGCCGATGGTGGTGATGCCGCCGCCGCCGCCGGTGCCGCGGTTGATGGTGACGAACTCGCGGATCACGTTGCCATCGCCGATCACCAGTTCGGTGCGTTCACCGGCGTACTTCTTGTCCTGCGGCTCGCCGCCGATCGCGGCATGGCCGACGAAGCGGTTGTCGCGGCCGATGCGGGTCGGGCCGTGGATGCTGCAATGCGGGCCGACCACGCTGCCGGCGCCGATCTCGACGCCAGCGCCGATCAGGCTGAACGCCCCCACGCGCACGTCGTCGGCCAGCCTCGCGGCGGGGTCGATGACCGCGGTGGGATGGATCAGGGGGGCGCTGTCGCTCATGCGCGGGCTCCGGTGGGCGTCATTCGCGGGTGCCGGCACACAGCACTTCGGCGTGCGCCACCACTTCGCCGTCCACCTTGGCCTCGCCGTAGTAGACGGCCATGTTGCGGATCACGCGCTTGACCTGCACGTGCAGCTCCAGCACGTCGCCGGGCACCACCTGCTTCATGAAGCGCACGTTGTCCACCTTGACCAGGTAGAACAGCTTGGACTGCGCATCGCGGCCCAGCGTGAGCTGGGTCAGCACGCCGCCGGCCTGCGCCAGCGCCTCGATGATCAGCACGCCCGGCATGATCGGCTGGGTCGGGAAATGGCCCTGGAAGAACGGCTCGTTGATGGTGACGTTCTTGTGCGCGACGATGGTCTTGGCTTCCGTGTCGAGCGCGACCACCTTGTCCACGAGCAGGAACGGGTAACGGTGCGGGATCAGCGTGCGGATGGTGGTGACGTCGATGGGCAGCGACAGGGGCGAGTTCATTCCTTCTCCTTGCTCACGGCCAGAACCCGGCGGGCCAGGGTGTCCAGCTGCTTGAAGCGCGCGGCGTTCTTGCGCCACGTGCGGTTGTCGGTCAACGGGGTACCGGACGAGTATTCGCCCGGCTCGGTAATCGAGTTGCGCACCACCGAGCGGCCGGTGACGACCACGCGGTCGCAGATCTCCAGGTGGCCGACCACGCCGACCGCGCCGCCCAGCAGGCAGTAGCGGCCGATCTTCGCGCTGCCGGCGATGCCGGTGCTGCCGGCGATGGCCGAGTGCGCGCCGATGTGGACGTTGTGGGCGATCTGCACCAGGTTGTCCAGGCGCACGTCCTCTTCCAGCACGGTGTCTTCCAGCGCGCCGCGGTCCACGCAGGTGTTGGCGCCGATCTCGCAATCGTCGCCGATGCGCACGCCGCCCAACTGCGGCACCTTGATCCAGTGGCCGCCGTCCATCGCCAGGCCGAAGCCGTCGGCGCCGAGCACCGCGCCGGGGTGGATGCGCACGCGCTTGCCCAGCTTCACCCGGGTGACCAAGGTGACGCGGGCGATCAGTTCGCAGCTGGCGTCCAGCGTGCAGTCCTCGCCGATGCTGCTGCCGGCGCCGACGATGCAGTTCTCGCCGACCACGCTGCGCGCGCCGATGCTCACGAACGGGCCGATGTGGGCGCTGGCGGCGACCTGCGCCGAGGGATCGATCACGGCACTCGGATGGATGCCCGGTTCGCGCAGCGGCACCGACTCGAACAGCGCGCCGATCCTGGCGAAGGCGGTGTACGGATCCTTCGCCACCAGTGCGGTGCCGGGTGCGGCCTCGGCGTCCTCGGCGCGCAGCACCACGATGGAGGCGTGGCTGTCGGCCAGTTGCGCGCGATAGCGTGGATTGGCGAGGAAGGTCAGCTGGCCCGGGCCGGCATGGGCCAGCGTGGCCACGCCGTGGATGGCCACGGACGGGTCGCCGTGGACCTGCAGACCGAAGCGGTCGGCCAGTTCCTGAGCGGTATGGGTCGGAGTATTCACGCCGGGAGTTTAGCGTCTGGAAGTGGCGCGGTCATGCGGCCGGAGCGGAAGACATGCGCGCAGGGCATGGCGGGTGCGCATGCTGTGGGCGCCGGAGGGCGGGCATGAAGCATGCGGGGGCGTTCTGGAGGAGAGCCCCCTTTGGCAAAGGGGGCGCGCCGAAGGCGGGGGGAATCGGAAGGCCAGAGCGCGACCCATCGTTCCGCCATGGCGGAACGATGGGTACCCGGGGCACAGCCCCGGGTGCGGCGGGCAGTTCCTAGAACTGCCCGCCGAAGGTGAACTGCAGGCGCTCCAGCTCGTCGCCTTCCTTCTTCTTGAACGGGAAAGCGTAGCTGATCGAGATCGGGCCGACCGGCGCGCGCCACAGCAGGGCGACGCCGGCCGAGGCGCGCAGTTCGCCCGCGTCGAAGTCGTCGGTGCTGCTGTAGACGTTGCCGAAGTCGACGAACGCCGACACGCGTGCCGAGGGGCTGTCGAACAGCTTCGGGAAATAGGCTTCGATCGATCCGACCGTCTTCACCGAGCCGCCCAGCGGCTGGCCACGGTAGTAGCCGCCGATGATCTCCGAGCGCGGGCCCAGGGTGTTGTCGCGGAAGCCGCGCACCGAGTTGGTGCCGCCGGCATAGAAGTTCTCGAAGAACGGCAGCCCCGATGCCTTGACCTGGCGGTGGTTGGCGGTGGGGTTGGTGGCGCAGTCCACCACTTCGGTGGTGGCTGGCCGGCCCGGGACCGCCGGGGTGTCGCCGTCGGCCGGGGTGCCGGGAACGGCGGGGATGTCGTTCCAGCAGATGTCGCGCACGGTGTCGCTGCCGTAGGAGTCGCCGTAGCCGAGCTCGATGCGGGTATTGATGACCAGCGACGGGATGATCGGCCAATACCTGGAGTACTGGTAGTTGAGCTTGTAGTACTCGGCGGTCGAGCCCGGCAGCGTGACCTCCAGACCCAGGCGCTGGTAGGTGCCGCGGGTCGGCATGAAGTAGTCGTTGCGGGTGTCGCGGGCCCAACCCAGTTCGGTGCGCCAGGAATGGAAGGTGCGCGTGCCCATCGCGTCGATGTAGTCGATGATCGACTGCGGGGTATAGCCGCTGTAGGTGGTGATCTGGTTGCTGTCGATGCCGAACATCAGCGAGAAGCTGTCGTTCTCGGTGATCGGTATGCCGAAGACCGCCTGCGCCGCGCCGTTGGTGCTGTTGTACTGGGCGGTGTTGAAGTCCGAGTAGTCCAGCTCGCGCCAGGACAGGTTGTAGCCCAGCGACACGCCGTCGTCGGTGAAGTACGGGTTCATGTACGAGAAGCCGTAGCGCTGCAGGTAGCTGCTGCGCGAGGCCTCGACCGACACCCGGTTGCCGCCGCCGAGGAAGTTGTTCTGCGACAGCTGCACCGAGGTGGTCATGCCGTAGGACTGCGAGTAGCCCAGGCCGAACACGAAGCTGCCGGAGGTGGTTTCCTTGACGTTGTAGACCACGTCCACCTGGTCGTTGCTGCCGGTGACCGGGGTGGTTTCCACGTCCACCGACTCGAAGTAGCCCAGCCGCTGCAGGCGGATCTTGGAGCGGTCGATCGCCGCCTGCGAGTACCAGGCGTTCTCGAACTGGCGCATCTCGCGGCGCAGCACTTCATCGGCGGTACGGCTGTTGCCCTTGAACACGATGCGGCGCACGGACACGCGCGGGCCCGGCACCACCTGCATGTTCACTTCCACCGTGCGCTCGGCGCGGTTGCTGGTCGGGATCGGGTTGACCTTGGCGAAGGCGTAGCCGATGTTGGACAGGCTGTTGGTGATGCCGTCGGCGCTGAATTCCAGCAATGCGCGCGAGAAGGTGTCGCCGGCCTTCTGGAACACCATGCGCTCGACGTCCTCCTGCGGCAGGATGGTCTCGCCGGTGACCTTGATCTCGGAGATCTTGTACTGCTCGCCCTCGGTCACCCCGGCGGTGATGAACATGTCGCGCTTGTCGGGGCTGATCGAGACCTGGGTGGAATCGATGCTGAAGTCCACGTAGCCGCGGTCCAGGTACCAGGAGTTGAGCTTCTCCAGGTCGCCGGACAGCTTTTCCTTGGAGTACTGGTCGTCGCGGCGGTACCACGAGGCCCAGTTGTGCTCCTTCGATTCCCAGGTGTCGAGGATGTCGGCGGTCTCGAACTTCTCCGGGCCGATCAGGTTGACGTGACGGATCTTGGCCGCCTTGCCTTCCTTGACCGCGATGGCCACGTCGACGCGGTTGCGGTCCAGCGGGCTCACCGTCGGGGTGATCTCGACGTTGTACTTGCCGCGGTCGTTGTACTGGCGGCGCAGCTCCTGGGTCACCCGGTCCAGGCTCAGGCGGTCGAAGGTGCCGCCCTCGCTCAGGCCGATGTCGGAGAGCCCCTTGAGCAGCTGCTCGCTCTTGATGTCCTTGTTGCCGGTGACGGTGAGCTTGTTGATCGCCGGGCGTTCCTTGACCGTCACCACCAGGATGTCGCCCTGGCGGTCCAGCTGCACGTCCTCGAAGAAGCCGGTCCTGTACAGGGCGCGGATGGTGTCGCCGACCTTGGCGTCGTCGACCGTGTCGCCGCGCTCCACCGGCAGGTAGGTGAACACCGTGCCGGAGGCGATGCGCTGCAGGCCGTCGACGCGGATGTCGCTGGCGGTGAAGGGTTCGGCAGCCTGTGCAAGCGCGGGCAGGGCCATGCCCGCGGCAAGGGCGAGGGCAAGCGGGCGGCGATGGAAAAGTCGCGTCATGTCACGTCCGGAGGGAGTCGATTTCATTGTTGCGTGGGTGCCGGCGTATGACGACGACAGTGGAAGAAAGTTCATCGCAGGACCAGGCCGAGGATGTCGTTGTAGAACGCCAGCCCCATCAGCCCGGCCAGCAGCGCCAGGCCGACGTACTGCCCGGCGGCCATGACCCGTTCGCTCAAGGGGCTGCCCTTGACCAACTCGATAAGGTAATACAGCAGGTGGCCCCCATCCAAGACGGGGATGGGCAGCAGGTTGATGATGCACAGGCTCAGCGACAGCAGCGCCAGGAAATACAGGAACCAGTCCACGCCGCGTTCGGCCGAGGCGTTGGCGACGCGGGCGATGGTGATCGGGCCGGAAATGTTCTTGACCGAGGCATGCCCGGTGAGCATGCGCCGCATCATGCCCAGCGAATCCCCGGCGAGTTTGCCGGTCTCGCGCAGGGCGGCCGGCAGCGCCGCCAGCGGCCCGTACTGGCGCAGGGCGTCGTAGGCCGGGCGGCCGCTGGCGAAGCCGGTGCCGAGCAGCCACGGGCCCTTGCCGTCGCTGGCCTGGCGCGGGGTGACTTCCAGCGCCAGGCGCTGGCCGCTGCGCTCGACCTCGATCATGCCCGGGCCGCCGCGCCGGCCCAGTTGCTGCACCAGCGGGGCCACCTGCCCGGCGCTCGCCACGGCCTGGCCGTCGATGGCCAGGATCAGGTCGCCCGGCTGCAGCACGCCGCTGGCGGCCGAGCCTTCCAGCACCGAGTCCAGCCGCGCCGGCTGGATCTGGAACTGCCATGCCAGCCCGGCCTGCGCCGCCACGCCGTGTTCATCGAAACCGGCCGGCAGGGTGGACAGCGGCAGCACCCGGGTACGCTCGTTGTCCTGGCGGTCGCGCACCCGCACCCGGGCGTCGCTGCGGTCCATCGCCGCGGTGGTCAGCGCCATGCCGGCCTCGGCCCAGGTGGCGACGGCGCGGCCGTCCACGTCGAGGATGCGGTCGCCGCTGGCGAAGCCGGCGCTGGCGGCCATGCCGCCGGCTTGGCCGACGGTGGCCGAGTAGTCGCGGTTGCCGACCACGAACATTGCCCACAGCAGGGCGATGCACAGCAGCAGGTTGGCGGCGGGGCCGGCGGCGACGATGGCCAGGCGCTGCCACACGTTCTTGTTGTTGAAGGCGGCCATGCGCTCGCCGGCGGGCACTTCGGCCTCGCGCTCGTCGAGCATCTTCACGTAACCGCCCAGCGGGAGGGCGGCGACGGCGAATTCAGTGCCGTTGCGTCCGCGGCGGCTCCACAGCGGCTTGCCGAAGCCGACCGAGAAACGCAGCACCTTCACGCCGCAGCGCCGGGCCACCCAGTAGTGGCCGAACTCGTGGAAGGTCACCAGCACCCCGAGGCTGACGATCATCCACCACACGGACCCGATGAAATCAGCCATGCAGGCGGCTCGGTTGGAAGTCGGGATCAGGCATGCGGCAGGCGGGCGATGGCGGTTTCGGTGATCTGGCGGGCGCGGGCGTCGGCGGCCAGCAGGGTGTCCAGTGTATCGGCCGCGGCGTGGGGCAGCGTGGACAGGGCGTGTTCCACCAGCGCAGGGATCGACAGGAAGCCTGTGCGGCCCTGAAGAAAGGCTGAAACGGCCACTTCGTTGGCGGCGTTCAGGATCGCCGGGGCACTGCCACCGGCCTCCATCGCCTGCCAGGCCAGGCGCAGGCAGGGGAAGGCGTCCAGGTCGGGGGCCTCGAAATCGAGCCGGCCCTGGCGCAGCAGGTCCAGCCCGGCCACGCCCGATTCGATGCGTCGCGGCCAGCCCAGGCCGACCGCCAGAGTGGTGCGCATGTCCGGCAGGCCGAGCTGGGCCAGGGTGGAACCATCGATGAACTCGACCAGCGAGTGCACCAGGCTCTGCGGGTGTACCAGCACGTCGATGCGCGCGCCGGGCACGCCGAACAGGTGGTGGGCCTCGATGACCTCCAGCCCCTTGTTCATCAGCGTGGCCGAATCGACCGAGATCTTCGGCCCCATCGACCACTTCGGGTGCGCCACCGCCTGCGCCGGCGTCACCGTTTCCAGCTCGGCGCGGCTGCGGCCGCGGAACGGGCCGCCGGAGGCGGTCAGGATGATGCGGCGCACGCCGGCTTCGACACGGGCATCGCGCGAGCGCAGGCACTGGAAGATGGCGTTGTGCTCGCTGTCGATCGGGATGATCTCGGCGCCGGCGGCCGCCGCCTCGCGGGTCAGCAGTTCGCCGGCCAGCACCAGCGATTCCTTGTTGGCCAGCAGCAGGCGCTTGCCGGCGCGGGCGGCGGCGAGCGTGGAGGACAGCCCGGCGGCGCCGACGATGGCGGCCACCACGGTGTCGCAGGCATCGCCGGCGGCCAGCGTGTCGAGGGCGTTGGCACCGGCATGGGCCTCGGTGCCCAGCCCGGCCTCGCGCAGGCCGTCGCGCAGGCGCGTGAACAGCGCCGGGTCGGCGATGACGGCATGCGCGGGGCGGTGAATGCGGCACAGGTCGAGCAGGGCGTCGACGTTGCTGCCGGCGGCCAGCACGCAGGCCTGCAATTGCTGCGGGTGGCGGGCGATCACGTCCAGCGCCGAGGCGCCGATGGAGCCGGTGGCGCCGAGCACGGCGACCCGGCGGATGTCCTGCGCGGTGTTCATGTCAGAAACCGAAGATTTCCTTGCCCAGCGCGAACACCGGCAACGCCGCCAGCACGCCGTCGATGCGGTCGAGCACGCCGCCATGGCCGGGGATCACGCTGCCCGAGTCCTTGGCGCCGGCATGGCGCTTGAGCAGGCTTTCGAACAGGTCGCCCAGCACCGAGGCCAGCACCGCCAGCGCGGCCACCAGCAGCAGCCAGCCGATGTCGGCGGCGGCGACGCCGGCCAGCCAGCCGAAGCCGAGCGCGACGACCAGCCCGGCCGCCAGCCCGCCGAGCAGGCCCTCGACGGTCTTGTTGGGGCTGATGCGCGGGGCCAGCTTGCGCCTGCCGAAGGCGCGGCCGGCGAAATAGGCGCCCGAATCGGCCGCCCAGACGATGGCCAGCGCGGTCAGCAGCCAGCGGTGGCCGTTGGGTTCGCCGTGGTGGACCAGCACCAGCGCCGCCCATGCCGGGACGATGGCCAGGGTGCCGGCGGCCAGCTTGAGCATGCGCGCGGCGCTTTCCTCGTGCGCGCCGAAGCCGTAGCAGCGCAGCCACAGCAGCGCCAGCAGCCAGAAGCCGGCGCCGATCAGCGTCGCCAGCTGGAACAGCACCGGGTTGTCGGCAGGGGAGGCCCAGACGATCAGCACCATCAGCAGCAGGTTCAGCACCAGCAGCACGGTGCGCGGCAGGCCGTCCACGCCGGTGAGTTTGAGCCACTCCCACAGGCCGGTGAGGAACACCAGCGCGGCGGCGGCGGCCAGCCATTGGGTGGGCAGCAGCAGGATCGCGCAGATGGCCACCGGGGCCATGATCAGTGCGGCGATGACGCGGGTCTTGGTCATTGGGAGTTGCTCTCCGTGGGCGCGGTGGCCACCTGCGCACTGGTCAGGCCGAAGCGGCGCTCGCGCCGCGCGTAGTCGTCCAGCGCCTGTTGCAGCAGGCCGGCATCGACATCCGGCCACAGCACGTCGGTGAACCACAGCTCGGTGTAGGCCAGCTGCCACAGCAGGAAGTTGCTGATGCGGGTGTCGCCACCGGTGCGGATGAAAAGATCGGGAGCCGGCAGATCGGCCAGCGCGACATGGCGCGACAGCGCCTGTTCGTCGACCTGCTCCGGCGCAAGGGTGCCGGCGGCCACCTGTTCGGCCAGTTGCCGCGCGGCGTGGGCGATGTCCTGGCGGCCGCCGTAGCTGGCGGCGATGTTCAGGGCCATCGCGGCGTTGCCGGCGGTGCGCCGTTCGGCATTTTCCATGCGCTGGGCGATGCCGGCGGCGAAGCGCGAGCGCTCGCCGATGAAGCGCACGCGCACGCCGCGGCGGTCGAGTTCGTCGACCTCGCGGTCCAGCGCGCCGAGGAACAGCTTCATCAGCGCGTCCACTTCCTCCTGCGGCCGGCCCCAATTCTCGCTGGAGAACGCGAACAGCGTGAGCGCGGCGATGCCGCGTTCGAGGCAGAAGTCGATGCTGCGGTTGACCGCGCGCGCGCCGGCGCGGTGGCCGATCATGCGCGGCCGCCGCCGCTGCTGCGCCCAGCGGCCATTGCCGTCCATGATGATGGCAACGTGCCGCGGCAGGTACGGTGCGGGCATGTCGCCGGGCATGGCGGATGGCACCCGTCAGACCGCCATCAGTTCCTGTTCCTTCAGCTTGACCACGTCGTCGACGTCCTTGATCGCCTTGTCGGTCAGCTTCTGGATTTCTTCCTGCGCGCGGCGGTCCTCGTCCTCGGAGATGCTCTTGTCCTTGAGCAGCCTGGCCACTTCCTGGTTGGCGTCGCGGCGGATGTTGCGGATGGCGACCTTGCTTTCCTCGCCTTCCTTGCCCACCGACTTGGCCAGTTCCTTGCGGCGCTCCTCGGTCAACGGCGGCAGGTTCAGGCGGATCACCGTGCCCATCGTGGTCGGGGTGATGCCGATATCGGAGGCGTAGATGGCTTTTTCCACCTCCTTGATCATGTTCTTGTCGAACAGGGTGATGACCAGCGAGCGACCCTCGGACACGCTGATGCTGGCCACCTGGTTCAGCGGTGTGTCGGTGCCGTAGGCCTTGACCTTGATGCCGTCCAGCAGAGCCGGCGAAGCGCGACCGGTGCGGATGCTGGTGAGGGTGTGGCGCAGAGCATCGATGCTCTTGGCCATGCGCGCCTGCGCATTGGTTTTGATGTCGTTGATCATCGCCGGAATCCTGGATGGTGCTGGAATCGGCCGATTATAGGCGAACAGCCTCGCCGGCCGGCATGTCGGCGGCAGATCGTAGGTCGGGGTTACATCCCCGACGCCTGATGCCGGATGTGCAGGGCGTCGGGGACGTGGCCCCGACCTGCGCGCTCAATGCGCGTCGCGGCCCTTGACCAGAGTGCCGATGTTCTCGCCGCGAAGGATCTTCAGCAGCTCGCCCGGCTGGCCCATGTCGAACACGCGCAGTGGCAGGTCGCTGTCGCGCGCCAGCGCGAAAGCCGCGGTGTCCATCACTTCCAGCCCCTGGTTGATGACCTGGTCGTAGGTCAGGGTTTCGTAGCGGACCGCGTCGGCGTGCTTGTTCGGATCCTTGTCGTACACGCCGTCGACCTTGGTGGCCTTGAGCAGCAGGTCGGCGCCGATCTCGATGGCGCGCAGCGCAGCGCCCGAGTCGGTGGTGAAGAACGGGCTGCCGACGCCGGCGGCGAAGATCACCAGCCGGCCCT
Source organism: Stenotrophomonas daejeonensis (assembly GCF_001431505.1). Lineage (GTDB taxonomy): Bacteria > Pseudomonadota > Gammaproteobacteria > Xanthomonadales > Xanthomonadaceae > Stenotrophomonas > Stenotrophomonas daejeonensis. Next base: position 22,024 of record NZ_LDJP01000020.1, on the reverse strand, counting down.
TTTCCAGGTGACGGATGGCGCGGCGGCGGATGTAGTCCTCGCACACGTCGTTGATCTTGATCGCGCTCATCACCCGCGCCTTGCCGCCGAGCTTTTCCAGCGCATCCTGCATCGCCAGCGCGTTGATCACCGTGGCCAGCATGCCCATGTGGTCGCCGGTGACCCGGTCCATGCCGGCGGCGGCCAGGCCGGCGCCGCGGAAGATGTTGCCGCCGCCGATCACCAGCGCGATCTCCGCGCCCGCCTGCTGCGCCTCCATCACCTCGGCGGCCAGGCGGTTGATGACCTTCGGGTCGATGCCGTAGTCCTCGTCTCCCATCAGCGCCTCCCCGGAAAGTTTCAGAAGGATGCGGTGGTGGGCAAGCTGGGACATGGCGACCTCGGGTGGCTGGAAAACGCGGCGATTCTACCGGATGGGCCAGTGGCCGGGCAGCGTTCTTGTTGCGTCGCGGCAAAGTTTTCCCGCCGCGGCCATCCCCGGTTCAGGCCGAAGCCGGCAGCGGCTCGGGCGCGCGCGCGTTGACCCGGTTGCGGCCGAGGCTCTTGGACCGGTAGAGCACGTCGTCGGCGGCCTTGAGCAGGTCCTGCACGTTGGCGAAGCGCTCGTAGCCGCCGTGGGTGGCCACGCCTGCGGAAAAAGTGACGTGCAGCGCGCTGCCGTGGACGTGGGCCATCGGCGTGCTGCCGATGGTGTTCAGCGCACGCCGCACCACCATCAGCGCTTCCAGTTCGTCGGTGTCGGGGAACAGCACCACGAATTCCTCGCCACCGAAGCGGGCCACGGTGTCGGTGCCGCGCAGCTGTTCCTGCAGGTGGCCGGCGAAGGACTTGAGCACCTGGTCGCCGATCAGGTGGCCGTGGGTGTCGTTGATCTTCTTGAAGTCGTCAAGGTCGATGAACGCCAGCGACAGCGGCCGGTCGCGCTGCAGGGCACGGGAGAACTCCTGCTGCAGCACGGTTTCCAGCTGGCGCCGGTTGAGCACCCCGGTCAGGCCGTCCAGGTGCGCCTGCTCGGACAGCTGCCGGGCCTGGGATTCGAAGGCCTCGGCGCGCTGGCGCGCGGTGGCCATGTCCTGCAGCTCGCGCAGGTTGCGCAGTTCCTTCAGCTCGCTGGCGTGGTCGAGCAGCTGGCGCACGCGCGCCGAGCTGGGCACGGCCACGTCCAGCAGGGCGCACAGGTCCGGCAATGCCTGGTCGATGCGTTGCAGCATCAGCTCGAAGCCCTGGCTGTCCATGCCCAGCTCGCGGTGGATCTGCTGCAGGGCGGCGTTGCGGGCGGCATCGGCGTCTTCGGCCAGCCAGATTTCGGCCACACGGCCGGACAGGGCCACGCAGCGCTGGAACAGGTCGGTCGGTTCGCCCGGTGGCTCGCTGACGCCGATGGCGTTGGCCAGGTAGCGCGGCAGGTGCCATTGCTCGCACAGGTGGGCGCCGACGTCGGCATGGCTGCATTCCAGCAGCGCCCGTTCGCGCGCCAGCAGGTCGTCGTTGTCGGTCGCGGCGTCGAGCAGGGCCGGGTAGGCGTCCGGGCGCGCCTGCAGCAGGGCCAGGATGCCGATGTCCTGCAGCAGCCCGGCCAGCATCACCTCCTCGACCCGGCGCACGCCACAGCCCAGGCCGAGGTAGCGCGCGGCCAGCGCGCACAGGGCGCCGCGGCGCCAGAGGCGCTCCAGCTGCTTCCGGTCCTGGCCGTCCCCGTCCAGCATGTTCGCCAGCGAGAACCCGAGCGCCAGCTGCAAGGTGGCGTGCAGGCCGAGCATGGTCAGCGCCTGGCCCAGGTTGTCGATGCGGCGGCGGCTGGCGTACAGCGGCGAATTGGCGATGCGCATCATCCGCGCGCTCAGCGCCATGTCCATCGAGATGACGTCCGCCGCGGTGGCGATGTCGGTTTCCGGGTCCTGCGCCAGTTCGATGATGCGAACGGCGATGCCTGCCGGCGAGGGCAGGTTGCGGCAGAGCGACAGGGCGGTATTCAGCTCGGGGGACATGACGGGGTGGAGGACGACAGTGCTGCAAGAATACAGGGCGGGGGACGGGAGTGGGGCTGCAGGCCGGCCCGCTACCGTACGCAAGCGGATGTCTTGCGGTTGGCCATGAAAAAGCCGCGGTTGCCCGCGGCTTTCCGTTTTGCATCCGTCGGCGGACGGATCAGACCTGCATGGCCTTGGCGACTTCGGCGGCGTAGTCCTCGACCACCTTCTCGATGCCTTCGCCGACCACCAGGCGCTGGAAGCCGACGACGTCGCCGCCGGCGGCCTTGACCACCGCCTCGACCGACTTGTCGCTGTCCAGCACGTAGTTCTGGCCGTACAGGGTCACCTCGTTGATGATCTTGTTGATCTTGCCGCTGATGATCTTCTCGAGGATTTCGGCCGGCTTGGCCTTGTCCTTCTCGCTCATCTTGGCCAGCTCGATTTCCTTTTCCTTGGCGACGAAGTCGGCCGGGACGTCGGCGGCCTTGTTGTGCGGCGGGTTCATCGCGGCGATGTGCATGGCCAGGCCCGAAGCCAGCTCGGCGTTGCCGCCGGCCAGTTCCACCAGCACGCCGATCTTGCCGTTGCTGTGCACGTAGGTGCCGACGGTGTTGCCGCCGTCGATCCTGACCAGGCGGCGGATCTGGATGTTCTCGCCCAGCTTCTGGATCGCGGTGGCGCGGGTTTCCTCGACGGTCTCGCCGGACGGCAGCTTGGCCGACTTCAGGGCCTCGACGTCGGCGGCGCCGGAAGCCAGCGCGGCGGCGGCGACGGCGTCGACGAACGCCTTGAAGTTGACGTCGTTGGCGACGAAGTCGGTTTCCGAGTTGACCTCGACCAGCACGGCCTTGCCGCCGTTGCCGGCGACGCCGACACGGCCTTCGGCGGTGACGCGGTCGGCCTTCTTGTCGGCCTTGGCGGCGCCGGACTTGCGCAGGGCCTCGGCCGCCGCGTCGATGTCGCCGTTGCTTTCGGTCAGTGCCTTCTTGCACTCCATCATGCCGGCGCCGGTGCGCTCGCGCAGTTCCTTGACCAGGGAGGCGGTGATTTCAGCCATTGGGATTACCTCGACTATAGAAAGGGGCAGGCCGGCAATGGTTGCCGGCCGTTGTTACGTGGCCCTGTCAGGCGCCGTCGGGCGCGGCTGCAGGGACGGCGGGCGCGCTGCGGCGCCCGCCCGGGTGGGTCAGGCCGAAGCCTCGTCGCCCTTCCTGGCGCCCTTCTTGGCCGGAGCGCGGCGGGCCGGCTTGGCTTCCTCGGCGGCGCCTTCGGCGAACTCTTCCTCGCGCACCGAGGCGGCGTTCGGCGCGGCGGCCTTGCCTTCCAGCACGGCGTCGGCGGCGGCGCGGGCGTACAGCTGCACGGCGCGGATGGCGTCGTCGTTGCCCGGGATGGCGTAGTCCACCAGGTCCGGGTTGTAGTTGGTGTCGACCACGGCGATCACCGGGATGCCGAGCTTGCGGGCTTCCTTGATGGCGATGTCTTCATGGCCGATGTCGATGACGAAGATCGCGTCCGGCAGGCGGTTCATGTCCTTGATGCCGCCCAGCGAGGCTTCCAGCTTGTCGCGCTCGCGGCGCAGGCCCAGCACTTCGTGCTTGACCAGCTTGTCGAAGGTGCCGTCGGTCTCGCCGGCTTCCAGTTCCTTCAGGCGCGCCACCGACTTCTTCACCGTGGCGAAGTTGGTCAGGGTGCCGCCCAGCCAACGCTGGTTCATGAACGGCATGCCGCAACGCTCGGCTTCTTCCTTGATGGACTCGCGCGCGCTGCGCTTGGTGCCCAGGAACAGGATTGTGCCGCGCTTCTGGGCAACGGACGAGATGAAGTTCATCGCGTCGTTGAACAGCGGGACGGTCTTTTCCAGGTTGATGATGTGGATCTTGCCGCGGGCGCCGAAGATGTACGGCGCCATCTTGGGGTTCCAGTAGCGGGTCTGGTGGCCGAAGTGGACGCCGGCTTCCAGCATCTGGCGCATGGTGATCTGGGGCATTGCAGGACTCCTGACAGGGAACCGGCCGCCGTGGAATTGGGCGGTCCGCACTGAAGCGGTGGGTTCCGGGGTTGGGCTTCCCCGACGCCTCCGTGGCCGAACCCCGCAAGCGAGGCACCCCGGCACGGATGGGGGCGAAGGGTGTGGATTCACCGGTGACGCCCGGCGTGGGCGGTACGCGCAGGCCGCAAGGACCGGCTGCGAAGCCGCGGGATTATAGGCGGGGCCGGGGCTGCGCGCAAATCGACCGGTCGCGATGGCCGGGACAGGGCCGGCCGCCGTGCCGGGGCCGGGCCACTTGGGTGATAATGGCGGGCATGAGCGTGAACCTGAAAACCCCCGAAGAAATCGCCAAGATGCGCATCGCCGGCCGCCTGGCCGCGGAGGTGCTGGACCTCGTCGGCGAACATGTCCGCCCCGGTGTCACCACCGAGGAACTGGACCGCATCTGCCACGACCACATCGTCAACGTGCAGGGCGCGATCCCGGCCAACGTCGGTTATCGCGGCTTCCCCAAGACCGTGTGCACCTCGGTCAACAACGTCATCTGCCACGGCATCCCCAGCGAGGCCAAGGTGCTCAAGGACGGCGACATCGTCAACATCGACGTGACCGTCATCAAGGACGGCTGGCACGGCGACACCAGCCGCATGTACTACGTCGGCACGCCGTCGGTGATGGCCAGGCGCCTGGTGGAAACCACCAGGGAAGCGATGTGGCGCGGCATCCGCGCGGTCAAGCCGGGCGCGACGCTGGGCGACGTCGGCCACGCGATCCAGGAATACGCCGAATCCGAGCGTTTCAGCGTGGTGCGCGAGTACTGCGGCCACGGCATCGGCAAGGTCTACCACGACGAGCCGCAGGTGCTGCATTACGGCCGCCCGGGGCAGGGCCTGGTGCTGAAGCCGGGCATGACCTTCACCATCGAGCCGATGATCAACGAAGGCACCCGCCACACCAAGGTGCTGCCCGACGGCTGGACCGTGGTCACCAAGGACCGCAAGCTCTCGGCGCAGTGGGAGCACATGATCGCGGTGACCGAGGACGGCGTGGAAGTGCTGACGCTGTCGCCGGCCGAAGCCGAACAAGCACGTTCCGCGCAGGCATGACGCGACTGCCGGCGGGCCCGTTCGAGCACGAAGCGGACACGCCGGCCGATCCCGCGGCCGATGCCGGGTGGGCCGCGCAGGCGCGGCAGGAACTGGCCCATGCCGATGCGCGGCTGTGCCGGCGCTTCGAGCAGGGCGACAACATCGAGCGCCTGCTGGCGCTGCGCGCGCGCTGCGCCGATCAACTGATCGGCCAGGCATGGCAACGCTGCCTGCCGGCCGATGCCGGCCTGGCCCTGTTCGCGGTGGGCGGCTATGGTCGCGGCGAGCTGTTCCCGCGCTCGGACATCGACCTGCTGGTGCTGGGCGAACCGGCGGTGCAGCAGGCGCACGAACCTGCGCTGGCGCGCCTGTTCGCACTGCTGTGGGATGCCGGCCTGCCGGCCAGCCATGCGGTGCGCTCGGCCGCGCAGTGCGCGCAGGCCGCCGCCGACCAGACCGTGCTGACCGCGCTGATCGAGGCGCGGCCGCTGTGCGCCGACGAGGCCGCGGTGCAGGGGCTGGCGCGGGCGGTGTCGCCGACGCTGATCTGGCCGGCGCGCGACTACTTCCTCGCCAAGCGCGAGGAACTGCTGCAACGCCACCAGCGCTTCGGCGACACCGCCGACAACCTGGAGCCGGACATCAAGGACGGCCCCGGCGGCCTGCGCGACCTCAACACGCTGGGCTGGATGGCGCTGCGCACCTTTGGTGTCGGCAACATCGACGCGCTGGCCGGGCTGGGCCACCTCGGCCTGGACGAGGCGGCCGCGCTCAAGCGCGAGCGGCTGGTGCTGGCACGGCTGCGCTTCGGCCTGCACCTGGTCGCGCAGCGCGCCGAGGAACGCCTGCGCTTCGACTACCAGAAGGCGCTGGCCGAGCGCATGGGCTACGCCGACGACGCCGAAAGCCTGGGCGTGGAAAAGATGATGCAGGGCTTCTACCGCAGCGCCGCGGTGATCCGCCGCATCAGCGACCGCCTGTTGCAGCGCTTCGAGGAGCAGTTCGACGGCGAGGCGGTGCCCGAGCCGGTCGGCGACGGTTTCTCGCTGCGCCGTGGCTACCTGTCCGCCGACGACCCGTTGTGGCCGCATGGCGACGTCCGCCGCCTGTTCGCGCTGTTCGCCTGCTGGGCGCGCACGCCGGAGGTGCGCGGCCTGCATTCGCTGACCGCGCGCGGCCTGGCCGAGATGCTGGACGAGATTCCCGCCTATACCGAGGTGGGTGAGGCGGTGCGCGGGCAGTTCATCGCCCTGCTGCGCGGCCCGCGAGCGGTGGACACGCTGGCGCGCATGGCGCGGTTGGGCGTGCTGGGGCAGTGGATCCCGGCGTTCGCGCAGGTGTCCGGGCGCATGCAGTTCGACCTGTTCCATGTCTACACCGTGGACCAGCACACGCTGATGGTGCTGCGGAACATCGGCATCTTCGCCAGTGCGCGCGCCGACGAGCGCTTCTCCATTGCCCATGAAGTATGGCCGCGGCTGCGCAAGCCGGAACTGCTGCTGCTGGCCGGGCTGTTCCACGACATCGCCAAGGGCCGCGGCGGCGACCATTCCGAGCTCGGCGCGGTGGATGCCCGTGAATTCTGCAGCGCGCACGGGCTGAGCACGGCCGACACCACGCTGGTGGCATGGCTGGTGGAGCAGCACCTGCGCATGTCGGTGACCGCGCAGAAGCAGGACATCACCGACCCGGAGGTGATCCAGCGCTTCGCCGCGCTGGTGGGCACGCGCGAGCGCCTCGACTACCTGTACCTGTTGACCTGCGCCGACATCGCCGGCACCAGCCCGAAGCTGTGGAACGCGTGGAAGGACCGGCTGCTGGCCGACCTGTACTTCGCCACCCGCCGCGCGCTGCAGGAGGGGGCCGAGTTCGCGCTGCCGGAGGCCGAGCGGGTGCAGGAGGCGCGCGACAACGTGCGCATGCAGATGCGTCTGCTCGGCCATGACGACGGGGTTATCGAGCGCCAGTTCGCGGCGATGCCCGACGAGAGCTTCGTGCGTTTCCGCCCCGAGCAGCTGGTGTGGCAGGCCTCCTCGCTGATGGACGTGCGCAAGGGCGGTACGCTGGCCAAGGTGCGGCGGATCGCGCCGGAGAGCGATGCGCTGGAAGTGTTCGTGCATTCGCCCGACCGCGACGGCCTGTTCGCGGCGATCGTGATGACCCTGGACCGCGCCGGCTACGGCATTCACCGCGCGCGGGTGCTCGACGGCCCAGACGCCACCATCTTCGACACCTTCGAGGTGACCCCGGCCGGCAGCTTCGCCGATGGCGACGCCGCGCGGCTGGAAGCGCTGCTGCGCAAGGCGCTGGCCGGCAACATCCAGATCCTGCGGCCGGCGCGGCGGGTGATGCCGCGGCAGCTCAAGCACTTCCGCTTCGCGCCGCGCATCGAGTTCATCGACGGCGCCGACCACGGCCGCACCGTGCTGAACCTGGTCGCGCCGGACCGCCCCGGCCTGCTGGCCGACGTCGCCCACGTGCTGCGCGACCAGCGCCTGCGCGTGCAGGATGCGCGCATCGCCACGTTCGGCGAGCGCGCCGAGGACCAGTTCCGGCTCACCGACCGCCACGACCAACCGCTTACCGAATCCTCCCGGCAGGCCTTGCGCATCGCATTGCTGGCTTGCCTGGAGCCCGAGAAAACGCCAGGAGACCCCCGCTGATGGCAACCAAGCCGAAGAAGGCCGCAACCAAGGCCGCCACTCCCAAGCCTGCTGTAAAGAAGGTCGCCAAGCCGGCCGCCGCAGCGAAGAAATCCGCCGCCGCCGGCAAGCCGAAGAAGCCGGTGGCGGTTGGCCCGCGCAGCCTGCGCAAGCCGCCGGCTGCGGGCGTGGCCGAGCTGCAGTTCGGCATCGAGAGCGCGTTCGAGCGCCGCGCCATGCTGACCGTGGACGAGATCGAAGGCTCCACCCGGCTGCTGGTCAACCGCGCCATCGACGGCCTGGAAAGCGGCGAATTCCGCGTCGCCGAGCCGGACGGCAACGGCGGCTGGAAGGTCAACGAATGGCTGAAGAAGGCGGTGTTGCTGTATTTCCGCGTCAACGACATGGCGGTGGTGGACGCGCGCCCGGCGCCGTTCTGGGACAAGGTGGAATCGCGCTTCGCCGGCTACGACGAAACCCGCTTCCGCCAGAGCGGCGTGCGCGTGGTGCCCGGTGCCATCGCCCGCCGCGGCACGCACTTCGGCAAGGACGTGGTGCTGATGCCGAGCTTCACCAACATCGGCGCGCACGTGGGCGAGGGCACGATGGTCGATACCTGGGCCACGGTGGGTTCGTGCGCGCAGGTCGGCAAGCACTGCCACCTGTCCGGCGGCGCCGGCATTGGCGGCGTGCTGGAGCCGTTGCAGGCCAGCCCGACCATCATCGAGGACCATTGCTTCATCGGCGCGCGCTCGGAAGTGGTCGAAGGCGTCATCGTCGGCCACCACAGCGTGATCGGCATGGGCGTGTTCCTCAGCCAGAGCACCCGCATCTACAACCGCGCCACCGGCGAGGTGACGTATGGCTACATCCCGCCGTACAGCGTGGTGGTGTCCGGCTCGCTGCCGAGCAAGGACGGCACCCATTCGCTGTATTGTGCGGTGATCGTCAAGCAGGTCGATGCGCGCACCCGCGGCAAGACCAGCGTCAACGACCTGCTGCGCGGGCTGGCAGACTGAGGCAGGTTCCACCACATCCAACCGGGGAGAACGCGATGAAGGCACGCACCGTGGCCACCAGGCTGCCCACCCTCCTGCTCGGCACGGCGCTGGCATTGGCCGCCGGCGCTTCCGCGCAGGACCTCGGCCGCTACAGCGAAGACGGGTTGCGCGCCGAGCTTGCGGGCATCGCCGACGTCGAGAGCGCGGTGCTGGTGCCGATGCGCGACGGCGTCGGCCTGTCCACCAACATCTGGCGGCCCAAGGGCGCGACCGGCCCGCTGCCGACGGTGCTGCTGAAGACCCCGTACAACGAGCACAACCCGCGCGGCACCACCGCGCGGCTGGCGATCGAGGCGGTGCGCCACGGCTACGCCTTCATCGTGCAGAACGAGCGCGGCCGCTATTTCAGCCAGGGCAAGTACCAGATCCTCGGCTACCCGCAGACCGACGGCTACGACGCGCTGAGCTGGATCGCCGAGCAGCCGTGGTCCAACGGCAAGGTCGGCACCGTGGGCTGCTCGTCCTCGGCCGAATGGCAGCTGGCGCTGGCGGCGATGAACCACCCGGCGCACGCGGCGATGGTGCCGATGGCGGCCGGCGCCGGCATCGGCAAGGTCGGCCCGTTCCGCGAGCAGGGCAATTTCTACACCGGCGGCGTGCCGCGTACTTTGTTCGCAGTGTGGATGTACGGCGTGGACAACCCCCTGCGCGCCGAGCTGCCGCAGGACCTGTCCGGGCCGATGCGCGCGCGCGTGGCGCAGTACAACGATCTGGATGCGAGCAAGCCCAGGGTGGACTGGCAGAAGCATATCCGGCACCTGCCGTATGCGCAGTTGCTGTCCTCGCTGGGCGAGCCGCCGGGCACGTTCGAATCGATGATCGGGCGCGGCCCGGCCGACCCGTTCTGGGAGCAGGGCGGGCTGTACCACGACTCGATGGGCTGGGGCGTGCCGGCGCTGTGGTTCAACAGCTGGTACGACGTGTCGATCGGCCCGAACATGGCGCTGTTCAACCATGCGCGTACGGTGAACTCCGACCCCGAGGCCAGCGCCAACCAGTACGTGGTGATCGGCCCCAACCCGCACTGCCAGTTCTGGCAGCTGGGCAAGGACTACAAGGTCGGCGACCGCGACATGGGCGATGCCAGCTTCCCGGTGGGTGAGCAGATCTGGGCGTTCTTCGACCGCTGGCTGAAGGGCCAGCCCAAGGCGTTCCCGGCCTCCACCCCGCACGTGCGCTATTTCACGATGGGTGCCAACCGTTGGCAGTCCGACGCGCAGTGGCCGCCGAAGGCGGCCACGCCGGTGCGCATGTACCTGCGCTCGGGCGGCAATGCCAACTCGATGTACGGCGACGGGCGGTTGAGCTTCGAGGCCCCGCTGGCCGCCGAGCCGGAGGACGCCTATCGCTATGACCCGACCAACCCGGTGCAGACCATCGGTGGCGGTGACTGCTGCAATGGCGGGCTGGTGACCGCCGGCGCCTTCGACCAGCGCCCGATCGAGGCACGCCACGACGTGCTGGTCTATACCAGCGAGCCGTTGGAGCAGCCGCTGGAAGTGTCCGGTTTCGTCGATGCGGTGTTGCAGGTGTCCTCCAGCGCGAAGGACACCGACTTCGCGCTCAAGCTGGTGGACGTGGCGCCGGACGGCACCGCCTGGATCATCGGCGACACCATGCTGCGCGCGCGCTACCGCGACGGCTACGCCACGCCGGCGCCGATGCAGCCGGGGCAGGTGTACGCACTGAAGCCGACCCCGATCACCACCTCGATCCAGTTCGACAAGGGCCACCGCATCCGCGTCGAGGTGACCAGCTCCAACTTCCCCAAGTTCGCGCGCAACCTCAACACCGGCGGCGCGAACGAGAGCGAGGATGCGCCGGTGGTGGCCGACAACGCCGTCCACCATTCGGCCGATGCGGCTAGCTACATCGAACTGCCGGTAGTGAAGCACTGACGACATGACCACGACGATGACGACGACGATTTACGGACTCAAGAACTGCGACACCTGCAAGAAGGCCACCAAGTGGCTGGACCGTTTCGGCGTGGCCCACGCCTTCGTCGACTACCGCGACAACAAGCCCGCCCCGGAGACGCTGGTGGAATGGGCCGGCAAGGTCGGCGGCTTCGACGCGCTGGTCAACAAATCGTCCACCACCTGGCGGCAGTTGCCGGACAGCCGCAGGGCGCCGGGCTCCGAGGCCGAGTGGAAGCTGTTGCTGCGCGAATACCCGCAGCTGGTGCGACGGCCGGTGGTGGTCACCGATGACGGGCAGGTGACGCAGGGTTTTTCCGACAACGGCTTCAAGCAGCGCTTCGGCGTCGGGTAATGGCGCTCAGGAAACCTGAAACATGCAGGAGCGACGTCAGTCGCGACCGGGCTTTCCCGATAAATGCCCGGTCGCGACTGACGTCGCTCCTACATGGGTAATCAAGGGGCAATTGAATGAATGACGTGGTCGAGCTGGCCTGCGAGCTGATTTCCCGCCCGTCGGTGACGCCCGAGGACGCTGGCTGCCAGCGACTGCTTGCCAAGCGCCTGCAGGCGGCCGGCTTCGCCTGCGAACACCTGCGCCTGGGCGAGGTGGACAACCTCTGGGCCACGTACGGCAGCGGCGCGCCGGTGCTGGTGCTGCTGGGCCATACCGACGTGGTGCCGAGCGGCCCGCTCGAAGCGTGGACCAGCGATCCGTTCAGGCCCGAGGTGCGCGACGGCGTGCTGTACGGCCGTGGCGCGGCCGACATGAAGGGCAGCGTGGCCGCGTTCGTGGTCGCCGCCGAGCAGTTCGTCGCCGCCCATCCCGACCATCCCGGTACGCTGGCAGTGCTGCTGACCAGCGACGAAGAGGGCGACGCCATCGATGGCGTGCGCCACGTCGCGCAGATTTTCCGCGAACGCGGCCAGCGCATCGACTGGTGCATCACCGGCGAGCCATCGTCCACCGCGAAGCTCGGCGACCTGCTGCGCGTCGGCCGCCGTGGCAGCCTGTCGGCGAAGCTGCGGGTCAAGGGCGTGCAGGGCCACGTCGCCTACCCGGAGAAGGCGCGCAACCCGATCCATCTGGCGGCACCGGCGCTGGCCGAGTTGGCCGCGCGGCACTGGGACGACGGCTACGAGAGCTTCCCGCCGACCAGCCTGCAGATCTCCAACATCACCGCCGGCACCGGCGCCGGCAACGTCATCCCCGGCGAACTGCAGGTGATGTTCAACCTGCGCTACAACCCACACTGGGACGCGGCGCGGCTGGAAGCAGAGATCACCGCGCTGCTCGACCGCCACGCGCTCGACTTCGAGCTGCACTGGCACCGCAGCGGCGAGCCGTTCTACACGCCCGAAGGCCGCCTGCGCAGCGTCGCCCGCGAGGTGCTGGCCGGGTTCGCGGGCGTGCCGCCGCAGGAAAGCACCGGCGGCGGCACCTCCGACGCGCGCTTCATCGCCCCGTTGGGCGCGCAGTGCATCGAGGTCGGGCCGGTCAACGCCAGCATCCACCAGGTCGACGAAAACGTGCGGGTGGACGAATTGCGGGCTTTGCCCGATCTTTACCGGCAACTGATCGGGAAACTGCTGGCCTGACCCATGCCCACCCGGATTGCCACGCTTCGCCGAGACGCAACCGGGATGAAGACAGGACGGCCCCGCTGGCCGCGGGTGCTGGCCGCCTGCGGGTTGTGGCTGCTGCTGCAGGCGGCGCAGGCCGCCGCGGCGATGCATGGCCTGCCGCTGATGCGCCATTTCGGCGTCGGCGACCTGCCGGCCGCGCCGTTCTATTCGGACATCGCGGTCGATGCGCAGGGCACGCTGTATGCCGGCAGCAGCGAAGGCGTGATGGTGTTCCACAGTGGCCTGTGGGAACTGTTCGAGTTGCCGCACCGGGCGGCGGCCTATACGGTGCTGGCCGCGTCCGATGGTCGGGTCTACGTGGGCGGCAGCGGCACGCTGGGCGAACTACGGCGCGAACCCGACGGCGGCCTGCGCTTCATCGACCTGCTGCCGGAGTTCACCGGCGACGACGGCAAGCCGCTGTCGCCGGTGGATTTCTACGGGCTGCTGGAAACGGCGCGCGGGGTCGTGGCGAACGACGGGCGCATGCTGTACCTGCTGCGGCGCGATGGCGGCGGCACGCGCCAGCCGCTGCCCGCGGGCGCCGCGCAACTGCTGTTCGTGGCCGGCGGCGAGCTTTACGTGCGCATCGCCGGCACCGGCGTGTGCCGCCTCGATGCGACCGGCCCGGTGCCGCTGCCGGGCACCTCGGCGCTCGACGGCCTGCGCCTCTCCGGCTTGTGGGAATGGGAGGACGGGCTGCTGTATGCGGCCAACGACGGCTTCCATTTCGGCGATGCCGGGGGCGTGCACAAGCTGCCCGGCGACGCGGACGCGGCCTTCGCCGCGCACGTGCCGTACAGCAGCATCCGCCTGCCCGATGGCGGCTTCGCCTTCGGCAGCTACGACGGCACGCTGATGCGCTTCTCGCCCGAACTGCGCCTGCTCGACAGCTTCGTGCCGGCCCGCGGCAACCTGGACGGCTTCGGCCTGGATCGCGACGGCGGCCTGTGGACGGTGGGCGAATCCGGGCTGACCCGGTTGCGCCTGCCCTCGCCGTGGACCGTGTACGACCAGCGGCACGGCCTGTTCAACCAGCTCCACGACAGCGCGTGGTACGACGGCAGCCTGTGGGTGGGGGCATTGGGCCTGTGGCGCGCCGGGCCGGTGACGGGCGGCGTGCCGCGCTTCCTGCCGCAGCCGTGGGCGGACACGAAGCTGGAGGTGTTCGCGTTGCAGGGAACCGCGGCCGGCCTGCTGGTCGGCGACCGGCTCGGGCTGATGGTGCTCGACCCCGGTACGAAATCGCCGCGGCGGCTGGTCGGCCCGCGGATGGGCAGCGGCACGCTGCGGCTGCTGCCCTCGGCGTTCGACCCGGAACGCATGCTGGCGCTGGGCGGCAGCGAGGTGCGATGGCTGGCGCAGCGCGACGGCCGCTGGCAGCTGGCCGCCCGCTGGCCCATCCGTGTCGGCGCCATCAGCGGCATCGCACAGGTCGCACCCGGCGAGTTCTGGGTGGGCGATGAACGCGGCGGCGTGCATCGCTGGCGCCTTGACCCACGGACCGGGCAACTGCGCGACCAGCAGCATTTCGACGTGGGGCAGGCGCCGCTTGCCGACAATGGGCAGGGCACCCATCTGGTCCGCATCGACGAAGCCGTGTACGCGATAACCGGTGACGACGTGCGCAAGCTCGCGGGTGGGCACTTCGTGCCCGCGTCGCTTCCGGTGCTGCCGGGCCTGAGGCGGCCGTGGGAACTGGAGGCGGCGACGACCGCGCTCGGCAGCTTCGTCTGGACCACGCGCCAACTGTGGTGGCGGCGACAGGGCGAAAGCGTCTTCCACCTGCAGCAGGTCAGCAGCAGCCGGGTGCCGGGCTTCGCCGGGCTGGGGTTGCAGGACGATGGCCGCCTGCGGCTGGTGGCCTGGGACAGCCTGCTGCAGTTCGATCCCGACATCGGCAACCCGTCGCCGGCGCCGTTGCAGGCGCGCCTGGACCAGATCCGCCTGCGGCAACCGGACCGGGACGATGCGCTGCTGCCGCTGCAATCGGCGCAGGTGCAGGTGCTGCCACCCGGTTCCGGCCTGGCGCTGCGCTTCGGGCTGGGGACGATGGAACCGGAGGTCGAGTTCCGTTACCGCATGCAGGGCTACAACGAGGCGTGGTCGCCGTGGGGGGCGAACCGCGAGCTGGGCTACCGGCTGCTGCCGCCGGGCGACTATCGCTTCGAACTGCAGGCCCGCATCCGCGGCGGCCGCCAGGCCGAACCACTGCTGTACCGGCTGCGGGTGGAGCCGTTCTGGTACGAGCGCGGGGTGGTGCAGGCCCTGTTCTGGGTGGCCGGCCTGTTGCTGGTGGTGCTGGCGGTGCACCTGCGCAATCGTGGCGTCAATGCGCGCACCCGTGAACTGGAACGCCGCATCGCCGAGCGCACCGGCGAGCTGGAAGCGGCCAACCGCCGGCTCACCGAACTGGCCGTCGTCGATGGCCTGACCGGCATCGCCAACCGCCACGCGATGGAGCGCGCGCTGCAACGCGGCTGGCAACGCTGCGGCGAGCGCGGCGAGCCGCTGGCGGTGGTGATGGCCGACGTCGACCACTTCAAGGACTTCAACGACAACCACGGCCACCAGGCCGGCGACATGCAACTGCGCCGGGTGGCCGCCGCGCTTGCCGACGAGGTGTCGGGCGTGGACGAACTGGCCGTGCGCTACGGCGGCGAGGAGTTCGTGCTGATCCTGCCGGGGGTCGGCCGCGAGGACGCATTGCAGCGGGCCGAACAGGTGCGGCAACGCGCCGCGCGGGCCATGGCCGAGGCCGGGATGCCCGGCAGCATCAGCCTCGGCGTGGCGGTGCGGATACCGGCCGCCGGTGGCGACCCCGCGCAACTGGTGCACTGCGCCGACCTGGCGCTGTACCGGGCCAAGCATGCCGGCCGCAACCGCGTCGAATGCGCCGGCGAGGCGGATTTCGCCAGCGTCGCGCAGGCCGGCGTGATTGCCGCTGAAACTGTTGCGCCGCCACCGGACCCCACGCTATCGTCGGCCCCATGATCCGCGACGCCCGCACCCACGCGAACCTGTCGAACAATCGCAACAACGCGATTGCGAACAATCGCGCGCGGCCGATGCGGGTCTGCGACTGAGCCAGAGCACCATACGCCCAGTGACCAGAAAACCCGCATCGGCCGATGCGGGTTTTTTTGTTGCCGATCCTCGCCTGCAACGCTTGCCCCCACAACCCAGGAGCTTCCCCCATGTGTTCCATCTTCGGCATCTTCGGCCTGCAACCCGGTGACGACCCGCAGGCACTGCGCCGCCAGGCACTTGAGCAATCGCAGCGGCAGCGCCATCGCGGCCCGGACTGGAGCGGCGTCTACCTCGACGAGCGCACCATCCTCGTCCACGAACGCTTGGCCATCGTCGATCCGGCCGGCGGTTCGCAGCCGCTGCTGTCCGAGGACGGCGAACTGGCGCTGGCGGTGAACGGCGAGATCTACAACCACCGCGAACTGAAGGCCGAGCTGAAGCAGCCCTATGCGTTCCAGACCGGCTCGGACTGCGAGGTCATCAACGCGCTGTATCGCCAAGACACGCCGGCCAGCTTTCTGAACCGCCTCAATGGCATCTTCGCCTTCGCGCTGTGGGACAAGGCCAGCGGCCGCGCGATCATCGCCCGCGACCCGATCGGCGTGGTGCCGCTGTACTGGGGCCACGACAAGCAGGGGCGGTTGTGCGTGGCCTCGGAGATGAAGTCGCTGGCCGACACCTGCGCCGACGTGGCGCAGTTCCCGCCCGGCCACTGGTACGACACCGCCACCGGCCAATTGAACAAGTACTACGAGCGCCCGTGGCGCGACTACGACGCGGTGCAGGGCGTGCAGGTGTCGCCGCAGGAACTGCGCGAGGCGTTCGAGGCCGCGGTGCACCGCCAGCTGATGACCGACGTGCCGTATGGCGTGCTGCTGTCCGGCGGGCTGGATTCCTCGCTGGTCGCCGCGGTGGCTGCGCGCTACGCCCGCCACCGCATCGAGGACGGCGACAGGAGCGAGGCGTGGTGGCCGCGCCTGCATTCCTTCGCGATTGGCTTGAAGGGCTCACCCGACCTGGCCGCCGCGCAGATTGCCGCCGACATGCTCGGCACCGTGCACCACGGCTTCGAATACACCTTCGAGGAAGGGCTGGACGCGCTGCCGGAGGTGATCCGCCACATCGAAACCTATGACGTGACGACGATCCGCGCGTCCACGCCGATGTTCCTGCTGGCGCGGCGGATCAAGGCGATGGGGGTGAAGATGGTGCTGTCCGGCGAGGGCAGCGACGAGATCTTCGGCGGCTACCTGTACTTCCACAAGGCGCCGAACGCGCGCGAGTTCCACGAGGAACTGGTGCGCAAGCTCGACGCGCTGAACAACTACGACTGCCTGCGCGCCAACAAGTCGATGATGGCCTGGGGCGTGGAACCGCGGGTGCCGTTCCTCGACCGCGAGTTCCTCGACGTGGCGATGCGCATGGACGCGCAGCACAAGATGGTGCGCAAGGGCGATCCCGGCCCGCAGCGGATGGAGAAGGGCGTGCTGCGCGAGGCGTTCGACGGCTACCTGCCGGAACAGATCCTGTGGCGGCAGAAGGAGCAGTTCAGCGATGGCGTCGGCTATGGCTGGATCGACGGTTTGAAGGCGCATGCCGACGCACAGGTCAGCGACCGCGAGCTGGCCGCCGCCGACAAGCGTTTCCCGGTGAACTCGCCGCAGACCAAGGAAGCGTATTACTACCGCAGCCTGTTCGAGCAGTTCTATCCGACCCCGGCGGCGGCCGAGACGGTGCCGGGCGGCAAGTCGATCGCCTGCTCCTCGCCGGCGGCGATCGCGTGGGATGCCAGCTTCGCGGCGATGGCCGACCCGTCGGGCCGCGCCGTGACCGGCGTACATGAGCAGGCGCTGGCCGGTTGAACGACACGCCACGGCCGGCTGCACGGCGGGCCGTGGCATTTCCTTCCGCATACACGGGAACCTCGATGCGCATGCATTCATTGTTGTTGCTTGGCCTGTTGTCCGCCCCGGCGCTTGCCGTCGATGAAGTACCGCTGGAACGGCATTCGCTGGGCAGTTGGGAGGCGGACATCGGTTATGTGGGCGTGGTCCGCGACGGCGATATCCTGCATGTCTCCGGCATCGCCTGCGAAGGCGCGGACATGCAGGCGGCGGTGCAGGCCTGCTATCGCGAACTGGCCGGCATCCTGCGGCGCTTCGGCGCCGACAGCAGCCAGGTGGTGAAGGAAACCCTCTACACCATCGACATGGACGCGCTGATCGCGGCGATCCCGGAGCGCAAGACCTTCTTCGCCGATGCGCGTTACCCGGCGGCGACGTGGGTGCAGGTCGCCCGCCTGTATGGTCCGAAGCACCTGCTGGAAGTGGAGTGGACGGTGCGCCTGGAGTGAAACCAGCGACCGGGGCCGGCATTCGTGTCGCATCGCTCTTGCGAAAGCGCCGGCTGCCGGAGTGAGTGCTTGTGCCGTGCAGCGGTTTTCCGATGATGCCCATGCTCAGGGCGCGGCGATGTAGCGCCCACGATTTTCCTGCACGGCCCAGCGCCGCCAAGGGTTGAACAGCGGCACGCCGGTGGCGGCGAAATCCGCCACGTTGCGCGTCACCACGGTCAGGCCATGCACCAGCGCGGTGGCGGCGAGCAGCGCATCGCGTTCCGAGGCCGGGTCGGGCACGTGCAGGCGCGCGCAACGCAAGGCCACGCCTGCATCCACTGCCAGCACGCGGCCGCTGAATTCCGGGATTACGCGCTGCTCCAGCCATGCCCGCAGCAGGGCGCCTTGCGCGGCATCGCGCCGTTGCATGCGCAGCACGCCGATTTCCAGTTCCATCAGCGTCAGGCTGGAAATGGCGCAATGGGCCAGCGCCACGTCCGCCAGCCATGCCGCCACGCTGGGGTCGGCACGGCCACGCAGCGCTTTGTACGACTCGGAGATGACGTTGGTATCGAGCAGGTACACGGGGTGGCCTGGCTCAGTCGTCGAAATCGGGAATGCGCAGGCCCAGGCGCAGTCCGGGCGGGTCGAATGCGATGCCTTCCGTGCTGCCCATTCCGGGCATGTCCAGGGCTTGCAGCAACGTGCGCGGCTTGTCGGTCAGGCGCTGGTAGTCGGCATAGCTGAGCAGGACGTGCGCCGGCCTGCCGCGGTCGGTGATGACCACCGGCCCGTCCAGCGCGGCTTTCTTGGCGCGGCCCAGATCCTGATTGAGTTCACGGCTGGAGAGCGTAGTGGTCATGGTGGCTCCCGATGGCTGGATGTGGATATGTTACTACATTGGCTGGAGGGGAGATTCGAACGATGCCCGTGTGCTGCTTGCCGACCACCGGGTTGCGGGCGCGACGGACGCGGCCGCCGGCAGACAAGGAGAGGCGCGTCAGCGGACGGCCGCGGGTTCCAGCTTCAGCGTGTACCGGGCCGCACCCGGCAGGAACGGCGTCGGCCGGCCCTGTACCCAGTCGTCGTGGCCGGCGCCCCAGTAGGGCGACAGCGGGTGCCCGCTCTGGCCGCCGGGCATGTGCACGATGCCGTCGGCTTCGTGGCCGGGCGATACCACCATGCGTTCGGAGGCGCCGAAGGACGGGCCCTGCACGCGCGGCATGTTGCCGTCGCCGGGCAGGGCCTGCGCCGGCATGCACAGCCAGCGCTTGAACAGCGCCGGCAACGCGCGCGATACCGGGTGGCAGATGGCGGCGGTATTGCGCTCGCCCCATGTGCGGGCGGCGAGGTCGGTGCCCTGTGCGGCGAGGTCGGTTTCCAGTTCCCGGGCGCTGTGCGCGAGCAGCTCGTCCCAGCTCGCGAACGGCGACGGCAGCAGGTGCGGCGGCCGTTGTTGCAGCAGCGGCCAGGCGATGCCCTCCAACTGCGGCAGGTTGGGTTCGATCCAGTTCCCGCCCAGCTCCTGCCGGGCCGGCGCGAGCAGGCCGGCCTGCAGGGTGTCCAGGGTGATGCCGCGGAAGCCGCGGGCGATGCGGTAGCTGGCCGAATCCACCGCGGCATGGTCGTCCCAGTGGCGGCTGGCGACCTCCAGCCGTTGCAGGGCCGGGTCGTCGCTGTGTTCGATGGTGGCGCGCAGCAGCTTCCACCAGCGTTCCATCAGCACGGCGCGGTCGTCGAGCTGGATGGCCAGCAGGTCGCGTTCGTCGAAGCGCTCGCGTGCGTACAACCCCTCGCGTATCTGCCGGGCGCGTGCGCCGAGGTCGTAGCCGCCGTCGCCGGCCACGGCCAGTGCGTCGCCATCGAGCACGCGGGTGTTGGCGGTCCACAGGCGGTGGTCGGGCGGATCGATCAGGCTCGGCGCGTCGTCGCTGCGGATCGCCCAAGGCGCGCAATCGCGATCGGCGATGGCGTCGGTGGCGCAGCCTTCGCCGCGGTCCGGGCGCGCGCCGATCAGGCGCCAGGCGATGCGTCCGTGGCTGTCGGCCAGCATCAGGTTCTGCGCGGGGATGCCAGAGCGGTCGGCCACCGCCAGTGCGTCGTCGAGGTCGGCGGCGGTGGCCATGTCGGCGAAATCCAGCCGCACCGCACCGGGCAGCTGCGCCACCCAGCGCAGCGCCAGCAGGCTGCCGTCGGCGTTTTCGTGCAGCACCGGGCCCCAGTCGCTTTCGCGCACGGCCAGGGTTTCGGCCGGCGCGCCGGCCACGGCGATGGTTTCGTCGAAGGTACGCAGGCTGGCCGCATCGGCGGCGTCGATGCGCTTGAAATCGGCGGTGTCGATGTAGCTGTTGGTGAAGCCCCAGGCGACGTGGGTGTTGCTGCCGACGATCACCGCCGGCAGGCCGGGCAAGGTGAAGCCGGCCACGTCGACCTTGCCGCCCGGCGCGCTGGCGTCGGCGTAGCGCAGGCGCGCGCGGAACCAGATGTTGGGCGCGCGCAGGGCCAGGTGCATGTCGTCGGCGACGATGGCGCGGCCGTCCGCGGTCAGTGCGCCGCCGACGGCGAAGTTGTTGCTGCCCGGAAATGAATCGGCCGCCACCGGCGGCCAGCCGATGCCTCTCTCCCCTTCGGGAGAGAGGGGGACCATCCGCGGAGCGGATGGTGGAGTGAGGGGGGCCGCCATCGTGGAAATGCCCGGTTGCTTTTCCGCTATGCGCAGGTCCAGCGCGGTGGCGTCGGGCAGGTCCGCATCGCCGCGTGGCTGCCCGAACAGTGGCGCGTCCCACTGGCTGCCGTCGTGGACGAGCAGCGCGTACAGTGCTGGCGGCGCCACCTCGCGGATGCGCGCCAGTGCCAGCTCACGGGTATTGGCCGGGTCCTGCAGGTCGGCGTACATCGCCAGCCCGGCCAGTACCGAGTCGTCCAGTTCCCAGTGGCGTGGCTGCTGGCGCAGCAGCAGGTAGGGCCACGGGCGCACCTTCAGTGCATCGAGGCCGGCGTTGACGCCGTCGCGGTAGGCTTCCAGCACCGCACGCTTGCCGCCCAAAGCGGCATCGAGGTCGGCGTGGGTGCGGGCGCGCAGGCGATGCACGCGCATGCGGCGGTCCAGCGGCAGGGCGGCCGGACCGAACAGCTCGGCCAGTTCGCCGGCGGCGGCGCGGCGCATCAGGTCCATCTCGAAGTAGCGCTCCTGCGCGTGCACGTAGCCCAGTGCGCGGGCCATGTCGCGTTCGCTGGCCGCCTCCACCGTCACCATGCCGTTGCCGTCGCGCGCGATGGCGACCGGCGCGTCGAGGCCGGGCAGGGCCAGCTCGCCCTGCAGTTGCGGCAGGCTGCCGCGCAACAGCAGCCACAGCGTGCCCAGTGCGAGCAGCACCAGCACCAACAGCATTCCCGACAGACGCAGCAGCCAACGCGACATGGGTGTCTCCCCGTGATGGTCCGCCGGCGATTGTAGGGGGCGTCGGCGGCCGGGGAGGGAGAGCGCAACTGAAACTGATTCCGATTAGATCATCGCCGCGCCGGATAGGGCACGCTATGCGCCATCACGAACCAGCAGGAGCCTCCCCATGCAGGGCCAGCCCGACGTCATCGAATATCTGAAGGAGCTGCTGCGCGGCGAACTGGCTGCGCGCGACCAGTACTTCATCCACTCCCGCCGCTACGAGGACCAGGGGCTGCACGCGCTGTACGAGCGCATCGGCCACGAGATGGAGGAGGAAACCCAGCACGCCGACGCGCTGCTGCGCCGCATCCTGTTCCTGGGCGGCGACCCGGACATGCGCCCGCATGCCTTCGAGCCGGGCAGGACCGTGGTGGAGATGCTGGAGAAGGACCTGCAGGTCGAGTACCAGGTGCGCGCCAACCTCGCCGCCGGCATCAAGCTGTGCGAGGAGCATGGCGACTACGTCAGCCGCGACATCCTGCTGGCGCAGCTGCGCGATACCGAGGAAGACCACGCCTGGTGGCTGGAGCAGCAGCTGGGCCTGATCAAGCGCATCGGCCTGGAGCTGTACCAGGCCAGCAAGCTCGACGCCAAGGGCGGCGCCGCGCACTGAGCAGAGGGTTGCGTCGCCAGCCAGCCTCCGCGCCAGCCAGCCGACACTTGCAAACGCCGAAGGCCGGGGATTCCCGGCCTTCGGCGTTTCCCGCCACATGCGTGTGTAGGAGCGCACCTTGTGCGCGATGGAGTTTTCCCGGGAAAGCCCCGGTCACGACTCGCGTCGCTTGTGTCATTTATCCCGTTACCGTTGCAGGTGAGAGCGGAGTGCGGCAGCCCGTTCAGTCGCGGTGCCAAGCAAGCACGTGTAGGAGTCAGGGGCGCCGCACTCCGTGCTCCCATCCTCAGCCCGAACAA
>NZ_LDJP01000002.1 GCF_001431505.1 Stenotrophomonas daejeonensis | reverse complement strand
TTCAGTAACGCGCCCGCTGGGCCGCCATCCGGGCGCGCTCACCGCTGGCCGAAACCTACCGATGGCTGGTGGAGGCTGGCAAACCCAAAAAACTCGCCGTCACCGCCTGCATGCGCAAGTACCTCACCATGCTCAACGCCATGCAGCGCGACAACCTGCCTTGGTACCCAAAAGGAAGCTCTGCATGAAATGACAGTTGACTCCTACGGACGCTTTCGGCCGGCGTGGAGGTCAGGATGGCAGCCTGCGCCATCCATTGGCCGCGGCATGCAGCCTGCCGGTGATGCCGATGCCATGCAGGAACGCCTCGTCGTGGGCGGCCACCAGCAACGTGCCCGGCCAGTCGCGCAGCATCGCCTCCAATGCCTGCATCGCCTCCAGGTCGAGGTGGTTGGCCGGCTCGTCCAGCAGTAGCAGTTGTGCCGACGGCTGCGCGTACAGGGCGCAGGCCAGTGCCAGCTTCATGCGCTCGCCGCCGCTGAGGGTTTCCACCGGCTGCCGCACGCGCTCCGCATCCAGGCCCAGCAAGGCCAGCCGGGTGCGCAACTCCGCCTCGGCCATCGACGGGTTGGCATGGAGCAGTTGCGCCATCGCCGTCGCCCGTGGCACGGGCAATGCCAGATGCTGGTCCAGCCACGCATGCGGCGCGCTCGTTTCCACCGTGCCATGCAGCGGCTGCAGGCGGCCGGCCAGCACCTTGAGCAGCACCGACTTGCCGCTGCCGTTGCGGCCGGTCAGCGCCAGCCGCTCGCCCCGGCGCAGCAGCAGGTCGATCGCGGCCAACGGCCCTTCGACGAACGGCAACGCCACCTTGTCCAGTCGCGCGATGCGCTCGGGCGCGGCCGCGGTGAACGCGGCCGGCAGCAGCACCACGGGCGCCGGGTCATCGACCTGCGCGGCCGCCAACCGCACCTGTTCATCCAACTGTTCGCGCTGCGCCTGCTGCTGCAGGTGCGCCTTGCCGGCGCTGGCCTGCGCCCGCTGCTTCTGCCCGCCGAGCAGGATCGGCGCCTGGTTGCTGTCCGCGGCCTGCCGGTTGCCGCGGGCGCTACGGCGTTCGAGTCTTTCCCGCTGCTCGCGCAGCAATTGTTCGCCCCGCCTGCGTTCGTGGCGGCTCTGTTGCAGGGTACGTGTCGCCAGCGCCTTTTCCTCCGCACGGCGGGCGGCGTGGAATTCGTAGTTGCCGCCGTGGCTGCGCAGGCCAAGCGGGGACAATTCGACGATGCGCTGCATGTCACCAAGTAATTCGCGGTCATGGCTGACCACCAGCAGGCCGCGCGGCCAGCGCCGCAGCTGCTCGCGCAACAGCCGGCGACCTTGCGCGTCGAGGTGGTTGCTGGGTTCGTCGAGGATCAGGAAATCGGCTTCGGACAGGAAGGCACCGGCCAGCGCCACGCGCATGCGCTGGCCGCCGCTGAGCTGGCAGGCTGGTGTGTCGGCTGATACGCCCCTCAGCTCCATTTGCTCCAGCTCGGCCTGCAACTGCGCGCGCAGCTGCCAACGCTCGTCCAGCGTTTCAAAGTCGGCAACGTCGCTGCTGCCCGCCTCGATGCGTTGCAACGCGGCCAACGCCTCACCCATGCCTGCGAGGTCGGCGACGCTGTCGGTGGGCGAGGCATCGACCTGCTGCGGCAGGTATGCCGCCGGCCCCGAACGCAGGCAGCGCCCGTGCGTGGGTTGCAGGTGGCCGGCCAGCAACCGTGCCAGCACGCTCTTGCCCGCGCCGTTGCGCCCGACCAGACCGGTGGGCCGCGCGTCGAAGGTTTCGTTCAAGTCGGAGAACAGCAGTTCGCCATCGGGCAACTGCCAGCAGACGCTTTCGAGCGTCAGAAACGGCGTCGTGGTCATTGCATTCCATTCATGCCCGGATCACCCGGCTGCCATCGGGCAGCGGGACTTCGCAGGGCCGCAGCAGCTGCGGCGGGCATCAATGGCGCATTGGACCGGACTCCTTCATGGAACAAGACCGCCATTGCGGCGGCGGGCAAAGACTAACCGGCGGTGGATGAATGGTTCAATGCCGGCGGGAAGTTATTTGCCGATGCAGAAGCTGGAAAAAATGCGGCCCAGCAGGTCGTCGGCGGTCATGCGGCCGGTGATTTCGCCGAGGGCGTCGTGGGCGAGGCGCAGTTCCTCGGCGGCCAGTTCCAGTTGGTCGTGATGCAGTTGCGCGGCGGCAGTTTCAAGATGTTCGCTGGCGCGGATGATGGCCTGCACATGGCGTAGGCGCGCGGAGAATTCGCCTTGCTGGCCTTCGCCGGCCCCGTGGCCGGCGATCTCGCGCAGGCGGGTGTGCAGGTGTTCCAAGCCCTGCCCGCTGGCGGCGGAAATGGCGAGGGTGTCTTCGCCCAGTGATTGCGGCCACTGCGGCAGCAGGTCGCATTTGTTGAGTACCCATAGTTGCCGCGCCGCTTGCGTGGCGGTATCGCCGATGGCCTGCTTTCCGGCTTCCGGGTCACGTGCGTCGAGCACGACGATGGCCAGATCGGCCCGCTGCATTTCCTCGCGGGCGCGGCGCATGCCTTCGCGCTCGATGGCGTCGCCGCCTTCGCGCAGGCCGGCGGTATCGACCAGTTCCAGTTCAAGGCCGTCGATGCGGATGGTTTCGCGCAGGGTGTCGCGGGTGGTGCCGGCGATGTCGGTGACGATGGCACGCTCGCTGCCGGCCAGTGCGTTGAGCAGCGAACTCTTGCCGGCATTGGGTGGGCCGATCAGTACGGCGTGCAGGCCGTCGCGCAGCTTGCGGCCGCGTTCGGCGTCGAGGCGCAATTGTTCGAGCGACGTCCGAGCCTGCTCGACACCGGCACGCACCTGCGCGCCACCCAGCGTGTCCAGCGGTTCGTCGGCGAAGTCGATGGCCGCCTCGACGTGGATGCGCAGCCGCACCAGCTGCTCGGCCACGTCCTCCACCCGGCGCGAGAACACGCCGTCGAGCGAGCGCCGGGCGGCGCGGGCGGCACGCACGTCGCCGGCGGCGATCAGGTCGGCGATGGCTTCGGCCTGCGCAAGATCGAGCTTGCCGTTGAGAAAGGCGCGCTCGCTGAACTCGCCGGCACGCGCCTGCCGCGCACCCAGTTCGATGCAACGCGCCAGCAGTTGCCGCAGCACCACCGGGCTGCCGTGGCCTTGCAGTTCCACCACGTCCTCGCCGGTGAAGCTGCGCGGGCCGGGGAAATACAGGGCGATGCCGTCGTCGATCACTTCGCCTTGCGCATCGCGGAAGCGCGCGTAATGCGCGTGGCGTGGTCGCAATTCCGGGCAGCCAAGCGCACGCGCGATGTTTGCCGACGCCGGGCCGGAAACGCGCAGCATGCCGACGCCTCCGGCCGCCGCGCCGCTGGCGATGGCCACGATGGTGTCACTGTCGGAAATGGCGTTCATGCCTACAGCTTCTGCAACTGCGCGCGCGCCTGGTTGGCGCCGCTGCCTTGCGGTTGCAGTTCCAGATAGGTGGCGTAGGCCTGCTTCGCCCTGGCCTTGTCGCCGCCGTGCAGGTAGGCGTCGCCGAGGTTGAGGTAGGCCACCGCGCGCGAGGGGTCGATCTTCAGCGTGTTCTCCAGCCAGCGCGCCGCTTCGGTATAACGCTGCTGGCGGTAATAGACGAAGCCGAGGTTGTTGGCAGCCTGGGCGAAATCCGGGCGCAGTTTCAGCGCTTCGGTGAACTGCGCCACCGCTTCGTCATAGCGCTTTTCGCGGTACAGCTGCAGGCCGCGGTCGTTGGCCTGCTGCGCGCGCTGGCGGTCGGAGGTGGGCACCGCGGCCGGCACCACCAGCGTGTTGCTGCCGCCCTGCAGGTTGGCCACCTTCACCGCGGCCTCGTTGCCGCCCTGCGCTGCATCGACGCGGCTGTTGAGCGCGATGGCGTCGGCCGACAGCTGGGTGGTGTCGGCGTTGAGGAATTCCTGGCTGTCGGGCACCTGGAATACGAACTCGCCGCCCTGCGAACCGGGCAGGCTGCCGAACGCCGGCGTCTGCCGCGATACCGCCGACACCGCCGGGGCGACGTAGGCGGCCAGCTCGGTGCCGGTGATCAACCCGTCGCCATTGAGGTCGCCCTTGCCGGACAGCGCCTGCAGCAGCACCCAGGTGAACACCGAGTGGCCGTTGGGGCCGCTGTCGGCGACCTGCTGGTCGGCGCCGCCGGCGGTGAGCATCTGCCGCGCGGTGCGGCGCGCGTTCTCGCGCAGGAACGACGACGAGGACGGGCCGCCGCGGGTCAGGCCCAGGCCGCTGTAGCAGGCGTCCATCACGAACAGCACGTGCTTGGCCTGCAGGCTCTCGGCGATGTTCTGCACGTCGGTCATGGCGATGGCGTCGGTGGCGAATTCCTGGGGGTCCGAATCCACCGGGATGATGTAGCCCAGGTCGCGCCCGGAGGCCAGCTGGCGGGTGGCGCCATGCCCGGCGAAGAACACGAACACGCGATCGTTCTTCTGCGTGCGGCCATCGGACAACCGGTCGTGGAACGCGGCCAGGATGTTGTTGCGGGTGGCCTCGCGGTTCTTCAGCACGATCACCTGCGAGGACGGGAAGCCGAACTGGCCGGTCAGGGTGTCGGCGATGGCCTGCGCGTCGCGGCTGGCGTATTCGAGCTTCGGCCACTTCGCGTAGTCGTCGATGCCGATGACGATGGCCCACGACTTCTCGTAGCCGGTGGTGACGGTGGCCGCGTTGCCGGCTTCGCGTCGCGCGCGGCTGACGGAGAAGTCGCGGCCGTTCCAGCCGGCGAACTGGTAGCCGTCGGCGATCAGCCGGTCCAGGATCTGCGGCAGCGCCTTCACCGCGCGGTCGTGGATGTCATGGAACAGGATGATGCCGCGCTGTTCCTTCTCCACCTGCGCCAGCACGCGCTGGACGATGGATTCGGGCACCGGGTCGGCCCAGTCCATCGAGTCGATGTTCCACATGATCGACTTCAACCCGGCCTCGTTCAGCAGCTGCAGCCCTTCGGCGTTGCGCGCGCCATAGGGAAAGCGGAACAGCGGCGCGCGCTTGTCGCCCACCTGGCGCAGCAGCACGTCGGTATCCAGCACCTGCTGGCGCAGAGCGTCGCCGCTGGTGCGCGAGAGCTGGGCGTGGGTAAGGCTGTGGTTGCCCACCGCGTAGCCGTCGGCCATCAGCTGGCGGCTGATGCCGGCCATCGGCCCGAGCTTGACCTTGCCGTCGGCGGCCACCGCACCGAGGTTGCGGCCGACCTCGAAGAACACGCCGGGCACGTCGTAGCGCTTGAGGATGGCGACGATCTCGTCGGTGTGCGCCTTGTGCGGGCCGTCGTCGAAGGTCAGCACCACGGTCTTGCGCGGCAGCGCGCGGCCGAAGAGCTCGCGCTCGCTGTCCTTCATCGACATCGGGTACGGCTCGATCACGCCGAAATCGCGCAGGATCGCTTCGCGGTCGTGGTGCTTGCGCAGGTGGGCGACGTAGTCGTCCCACTTCTCGCGTTTCAGCGCGATGGCGCGGGTGCGCTCGAAGCGGCTGAAGATGCGGGTGATCTCCTGGTTGTAGTTGCGCTCGATCTCGTCCAGCGCGTCGAGGTCTTCACCGATGCGCTGGTGCAGCTTCACCGCCGGCAACGAGGAATCGGCGCCGATGCGTTCGTGCAGGTCGCGCAGCACCTCGCGGAAGGCGAGGCGGTCGGCGTCAAACAGTTCCGGCGCCGATTCGATGTAGTCCAGCACCGCGCCAAGGGCGGCGAAGCGCTGCGGGCTGGTATCGCGCAGCAACGCGTCGAACTGGCCGGCGATGGCCTGGCGCCGTTCCAGCCCGTCATGGAACAGCTGCTGGCCGATGCGGCTGGAGGTGGCGCGGTCGCGCGCGGATTGCGCGTCCTCGTCGGCCAGCAGCACGATGATGCGGCGGTAGTCGTCGAGTTGTTCCTGCAGGGCACCCAGGATTGGGGCGGCATCGGCGGTATTGCCCCGGGTTTCCGCGAGGGCGGCGGCGGTCGTGGCGGCCACCGGTTCCGCCGTGCCGGTCTTGTCGCCGCAACCGGTCAGCACCAAGGGCGGCAACAGGAACAGCGACAGCAGGAAGTGGCGCAAATCGGAAGGACGGGACATGGAGAGGGCTTGAGCGTGAAGGCGGCGGGATCGGACGATTCTAAATACTGTGACAGGCTTTACCCGGCCCGCTGGCAATCTCCATCGTGCCACCCGCCGCGCACTTCCGTAGGTCGGGGCTACGCCCCCGACGTGCTTTGTGCTTGGATGCGGAGAGCGTCGGGGACGTAGCCCCGACCTACGACCGATGCAGAAAGCCCGCCTTGCGGCGGGCTTTCGCGGATCAGGGGGTTTCGGCCTTGGCCGGCGACGGATGCATGCCGTGCTTCTTGGTCATCCACCACTGCTGGGCCAGGCTCAGGCCGCCGTTGACCACCCAGTACAGCACCAGGCCGGACGGCATGAAGGCCATCATCACGCCGAACACCAACGGCATGAACTGCATCATCTTCTGCTGCATCGGGTCCATGCCCGGCGCCGGCGTCAGCTTCTGCGTGAACCACATGATGGCGACGTTGATCACCGGCAGGATGAAGTACGGGTCGCGCGCGGTCAGGTCCTGGATCCAGCCCAGCCACGGCGCCTGACGCAGCTCCACCGACTCCACCAGCACCCAGTACAGGGCGAAGAAGATCGGCATCTGGATCAGCAACGGCAGGCAGCCGCCCAGCGGATTGATCTTCTCCTTCTTGTACAGCTCCATCATCGCGGTCTGGAACTTCTGCTTGTCGTCGCCGTAGCGTTCCTTCAGCTGGGCGATGCGCGGCTGGAACTTGCGCATCTTGGCCTGCGACTTGTACTGCGCGTTGGCCAGCGGGAACAGCGCCAGCTTCAGCAGCAGCACCAGGCCGATGATCGCCCAGCCCCAGTTGCCGACCAGCTTGTGCACGTGGTTCATCACCCAGAACAGGCCCTGGCCGATGATCGCCATCAGCGAGAAGCGGCTGTAGTCCACCACGCGGTCCAGGCCCTTCACGTCTTCCCGGGCGATCTGGTTGACCAGCTTGGGGCCGACCCACAGCCGTGCCTGGGTGCTGACCTTCTGGCCCGGGGCGACGGTGAAGCCGGGGCCGCGCGTTTCGATCACGTTGCGCGGGCCGTTCTGCGAGAGCAGGTACAGCGAGGCCTGGTCGGCCTGCGGGATCCAGGCGGTGAAGAAGTGGTGCTGCAGCATCGCCACCCAGCCGCCGCTGACGGTCTGGTTGAGGTTGCCGTCCTCCAGGTAGTCCTTGAACGCGCGGCGCTGGTAGCCGTCGGCCGGGCTGAACCAGGTGGCGCCGTTGAAGCTGAAGGAATCCGGGTTGGTCATGCCGCGGGTGAGGATGGTCGGCACGCGGTCGAGCTTGCGGAACACGTAGCCCTGCCACGGCGCGCCGCCGGCGTTGACCACTTCGTCGCGCACGCCGATGGCGTAGTCGCCGCGCTTGAAGGTATAGGTGCGCTGGATGCTGACGCCGTCCGGTCCGTTCCAGACGAACGGCACCTTCAGCTCGTCCTGGCCCTCGGCCAGGACGTAGTCGCGCTGGGCCTGCGCCGGCTGGAAGCCGTTGGCGCCCGGCGCGGCCGAACCACCCTGCCCGACCCAGCCGCTGGTCGCGCTGTAGGGGTGGGCCTTGTCCTCGGTGAGCAGCCGCACCGGCGGGCTGCCGGCGGCCTTGGTCTGCGGGAACTGCAGCAGCTCGGCGTCGAGCACGCTGCGGCCGTCGAGCACCAGCTTCAGCACGTCGGTGGCGACGCTGACGCGCGGCGCGCCGGAGGCGGCTTCCATCGCCGGTGCCGGTGCCGGCGCGGCGGCCTCGGCCTGGCCCGGCACCGTGGCCTGTGGCACGTTGCCGGCCGCTGGCGGCGCCAGGTCGGCATCGTCGGACGCCGGCACCGCCGGCTGGGCAGCGACGACGCTGGCCGGGTCGGGCGCGTTCTTCTCGCGGCTCCACTCCATCCCCAGCAGCACGACCACCATCAGCCAGGCGAAAATCAGGAATACACGGGTCTGGTTCATCAGCAGGCAGGCTCGGCTGGACCGGGCGGGTTGCCCGACGCGTTCAGGGAAGAGGGTTCGGCGCGCTTGCGCGGCGGCATTGTGCCGTCCGCACCCGTCGCCGGCAATGCGCCGGCACGGCGCAGCAGGCGGATGAACGCCTCACGGATCTGGGGATTGCCGGCGGTTTTGGCCGCCGTACGGGCGACCACGACGTAGTCGCCGCCGGCCAATTCGGGCCGGAGATGGCGCATGGCGTCACGCAGCACGCGCTTGATGCGGTTGCGCCCCACCGCCCGCACGTCGACCTTCCTGGACACGGCCAAGCCCAGCCGGGCGGGAGTATCCGCTTTCAGCCAGTGCAAGGTCATCAAGGGGTCGGACACACGGCGGGCGCCGTTGAAGACCGAACTGTATTCGGCACGCGTACGAACCCGCGCAGAGCGAGGAAATCGCTTGCGCGGGTTGTCGGTGTTCACGATCACTATTGCGGCTGCCGCCAGGTGCGGCATCGCAATCAGGCGCTGAGGACTTTGCGGCCCTTGGCGCGGCGACGCGACAGGATCTTGCGGCCGTCGGCGGTTTTCATGCGCGCGCGGAAACCGTGGTCGCGCTTGCGCTTGAGGTTGCTGGGTTGGAACGTGCGCTTGGTGGCCATCGGGGCACCTGTATCCATGGGGCGGAAAGAACCGGCGATTCTATAGGGCCGGCGGAGGATGGGTCAAGCCCGCGACACCCCCATCCGAACCGCGCGCCCTGCGGCGTTGTGGATGGATCTGTGAACAAAGCCGGGACAAGCATTCCCGCCCCCGTCCGGCAATGGTAGTCTGCCGCATCCCGATTTCCCTTTCCCGGCTCGCGGCTGGGCAGCCTCGTGCGCCCTGCCGACAAGCCTTCGATGACTATTCTGATGGATGCCTGGCCCCGTTGCATCGAACGCCTCGAAGCGGAATTCCCGCCGGAAGACGTCCACACCTGGTTGAAGCCACTGCAGGCCGACCACCGCGTCGACAGCATGGTGCTGTATGCGCCCAACGCCTTCATCGTCGAGCAGGTGCGCGAGCGCTACCTGCCGCGCATCCGCGAGCTGCTGAGCCATTTCGCCGGCGTCGCCGAGGTGCAGCTGGAGATCGGTTCGCGCCCGCGCGTGGCCGAACCGACGCCGGCCGCGGTTGCCGGCCCGGCCGCGCCAACGGCACCGGTGGTGCCGTTCAACGGCAACCTGGATTCGCACTACACCTTCGCCAACTTCGTCGAGGGCCGCAGCAACCAGCTCGGCCTGGCCGCCGCGTTCCAAGCCGCGGCCAAGCCCGGCGACCGCGCCCACAACCCGCTGCTGCTGTACGGCGGCACCGGGCTGGGCAAGACCCACCTGATGCTGGCCGCGGGCAACGCGATGCGCCAGGCCAACCCGGCCGCGCGCGTGCTGTACCTGCGCTCGGAGCAGTTCTTCAGCGCGATGATCCGCGCCCTGCAGGAAAAGGCGATGGACCAGTTCAAGCGCCAGTTCCAGCAGGTGGACGCGCTGCTGATCGACGACATCCAGTTCTTCGCCGGCAAGGACCGCACCCAGGAGGAGTTCTTCCACACCTTCAACGCGCTGTTCGACGGCAAGCAGCAGATCATCCTGACCTGCGACCGCTATCCGCGCGAGGTCGAGGGACTGGAAGCACGGCTGAAGTCGCGGCTGGCCTGGGGCCTGTCGGTGGCAATCGAGCCACCGGACTTCGAGACCCGCGCCGCCATCGTGCTGGCCAAGGCCCGCGAACGCGGCGCCGAGATTCCCGACGACGTCGCCTACCTGATCGCCAAGAAGATGCGCAGCAACGTGCGCGATCTGGAAGGCGCGCTCAACACGCTGGCCGCGCGCGCCAACTTCACCGGCCGCGCCATCACCACCGAGTTCGCCCAGGAAACCCTGCGCGACCTGCTGCGCGCGCAGCAGCAGGCGATCAGCATCCCCAATATCCAGAAGACCGTGGCCGACTACTACGGCCTGCAGATCAAGGACCTGCTGTCCAAGCGCCGCACCCGTTCGCTGGCCCGGCCGCGGCAGGTGGCGATGGCGCTGACCAAGGAGCTGACCGAGCACAGCCTGCCGGAGATCGGCGACGCCTTCGCCGGCCGCGACCACACCACCGTCCTGCACGCCTGCCGCCAGATCCGCACCTTGATGGAAACCGACGGCAAGCTCCGCGAGGACTGGGACAAGCTGATCCGCAAGTTGAGCGAGTGAGTCATCGGGAAAGCGGAAGGGACAGGTGGGAAGGCCCGGGAATGATGCATCGGCACCGCGCAGGCGTCATCGCACAAAACGGTGCATGATTCGGGGGCAGACGCTTGAGAATCTGTGGATAAAATTGCGCCTTGCAGCGGGGCGAAAACCATCCACAGCTTTTCCCACCGCTCCGGTACCAGTAATGCAGAGGGTTTCGAGGCAATTAAACCCTTTTAAAACATATACTTAGGTGTGTTTTGAACCAAATCTGGCTCTACCAGCACCACCAGGCTTTTGATTTATCCCATATCTTCAAAGCATAGGGGCACGAAACCACATGCGTTTCACATTGCAGCGCGAAGCCTTCCTCAAGCCGTTGGCACAGGTCGTCAACGTGGTCGAACGCCGCCAGACCCTGCCGGTTCTGGCCAATTTCCTGGTCCAGGTCCAAGGCGGCCAGCTGTCGCTGACCGGCACCGACCTGGAAGTGGAAATGGTCTCCCGCATCGCCGTGGAGGATGCGCAGGACGGCGAAACCACGATCCCGGCACGCAAGCTGTTCGAGATCATCCGTGCCCTGCCCGATGGCAGCCGCATCACCGTGTCGCAGACCGGCGAGAAGATCACCGTACAGGCCGGGCGCAGCCGCTTCACCTTGGCGACGCTGCCAGCCAACGACTTCCCGTCGGTCGATGAAGTCGAGGCCACCGAACGCGTGGTGGTACCAGAATCGGCGTTGAAGGAACTGATCGAGCGCACCGCCTTCGCGATGGCGCAGCAGGACGTGCGCTATTACCTCAATGGCTTGTTGTTCGACCTGCGCGACCAGCTGCTGCGCTGCGTGGCCACCGACGGCCACCGCCTGGCGCTGTGCGAAACCGAGCTGGAGAACAGCACCGGTTCCAAGCGCCAGATCATCGTGCCGCGCAAGGGCGTGACCGAGCTGCAGCGCCTGCTGGAAGGCGGCGACCGCGCGGTGGAACTGGAAGTGGGCCGCAGTCACGTGCGGGTGAAACGCGACGATGTCACCTTCACCTCCAAGCTGATCGATGGCCGCTTCCCGGATTACGAAGCGGTGATCCCGATCGGGGCCGACCGCGAGGTGAAGGTCGACCGCGAGAGCCTGCGTGCCTCGCTGCAGCGTGCGGCGATCCTGTCCAACGAGAAGTACCGCGGCGTGCGTGTGGAAGTGAGCCCGGGCCAGTTGAAGATCAGCGCCCACAACCCGGAGCAGGAAGAAGCGCAGGAAGAGATCGAGGCCGAAACCGAGGTCAGCGACCTGGCCATCGGCTTCAACGTGAACTACCTGCTCGATGCCCTGTCGGCGCTACGCGACGAGCATGTGGTCATCCAGCTGCGCGATTCCAATTCGTCGGCGCTGGTGCGTGAAGCCAGCAGCGAGAAGTCGCGTCATGTGGTGATGCCGCTGCGGCTCTGACTCGGTTCCACGTGGAACATGGAGAAGCCCGGCATTGCCGGGCTTTTTCGTGGGCAGGGCACACGAAATGCGAAATGGCGATTGGATTGCCCGGTCAATATCCGGGATGCCCGGCAATGCTTCAAATCTGGGAATAAATCAAAAGCCTGATGATGCTGGTAGGCGCAGATTTCAGGGAAAACCAAGCCATGTATCTGTTTTCATTGGCTTTTGTTGCCTCGAAACCCCGTTGAAAAACCGGGTATATGCGTGTGGATAAGCATGGACAAGTCCCCGGTGCCCGGAAACGCCGAACTTTATCCACAGTTCGTCCAGAACGTTGCCACCGCTTGTTCCCGTCCTGCCCGGCGTCCTGCAGGGGAGCATCGGCATACCCCGACAGGACTGTCGCCGGCCATGCGAGGGAATGCTTTAAGCTGCCCGCCTGCCCGCCACGGCGGTGCGTCCTGCTTCGAGCGTCAATGCATATCGTCCGTATCGCCCTGAATCGAGTCCGCCGTTTCGACGCGGTGGAACTGGCGCCACGCCCGGGGATCAACCTGATTACAGGCGCCAACGGTGCGGGCAAGACCAGCCTGCTCGAAGCCCTGCACCTGATGGCCTATGGCCGCAGCTTCCGTGGCCGGGTCCGCGATGGACTGGTGCAGAAAGGGGCTGAAGCACTGGATGTTTTCGTCGAATGGCAGGAACGGGGCGCCCCCGGTTCGCCGGAGCGGGTCCGCCGTGCCGGCCTGCGCCATGCCGGCCAAGCCTGGAAAGGACGGCTGGATGGCGAGGACGTCGGCCAACTGGGCAGCCTGTGCGCGGCCTTGGCGGTGGTGACCTTCGAGCCGGGCAGCCATGCGCTGGTCAGTGGTGGCAGCGAGCCCCGCCGTCGCTTCGTCGATTGGGGCTTGTTCCACGTGGAACCTGATTTCCTTCCCCTGTGGCGCCGCTATACCCGCGCCCTGAAGCAGCGCAATGCCCTGCTCAAGGCCGGTGCCGCGCCGCGGCAGCTCGATGCGTGGGATCACGAACTGGCAGAAGCCGGCGTGCCGCTGACTTCGCGCCGCCAGCATTACCTGGAACGCCTGCAGGAACGCGCCATCGCCATCGCCGCGGATCTGGCGCCGGGCCTGCAATTGCAGGGGCTGGAACTGCAACCGGGCTGGCGCCGGCACGAAATGTCGCTGGCCGATGCGCTGCTGCTGTCCCGCGACCGCGACCGTGCCATCGGCCATACCTCGGTGGGTCCGCACCGAGCCGACTGGAACGTCGATTACGCCGAAATCCCCGGCCGCGAGGCCCTGTCCCGCGGCCAGGCCAAGCTGACCGCGCTGGCCTGCCTGCTGGCGCAGGCGGATGACTATGCCAACCAACGCGGCGAATGGCCGGTGATCGCGCTGGACGATCTTGGCGCGGAGCTGGACCGCCAGCACCAGCAGCGGGTGATCCGGCGTCTGGCGACCACGCCGGCGCAGGTCTTCATCACCGCTACCGAACTACCCACCGCGCTGGAAGAAGAACTGCGAGCGGCGAGTGTGTTCCACGTGGAACATGGCGCCATCCAGCCCGCCGAATGAGCCCGGACGGCGGCAAACGGCCCGGCTGGTATAATTTTGGCGCAATCCCCTCTTTCCCACGCCCCGGCCTGAAAACCGGGACGTGACCCGTGGAGCAACGGCAAGCGCGATGAGCGAAGAACAGAACACCCCGGTCAGCAACGGCAATTACGACGCCAACAGCATCACCGCACTGGAAGGCCTGGAGGCGGTCCGCAAGCGTCCCGGCATGTACATCGGCGATGTCCACGATGGCACCGGCCTGCACCACATGGTGTTCGAGGTGGTCGACAACTCCATCGACGAAGCCCTGGCCGGCCATGCCGACAACGTGGAAGTCCGCATCCATGCCGATGGCTCGGTTTCGGTGTCCGACAACGGCCGCGGCATCCCGGTGGGCAAACACGCGCAGATGAGCGCCAAGCTCGGCCGCGAGGTGTCCGCCGCCGAGGTGGTGATGACCGTGCTGCATGCCGGCGGCAAGTTCGACGACAACAGCTACAAGGTCTCCGGCGGCCTGCACGGCGTCGGCGTCAGCGTGGTCAACGCCCTGTCGCAGAAGCTGCTGCTGGATATCTACCAGGGCGGGTTCCACTACCAGCAGGAATTCAGCAACGGCGCCGCGCTCGGCCCGCTGCAGCAGCTGGAAAGCACCACCAAGCGCGGTACCACCGTGCGCTTCTGGCCGTCGGTGAAGGCATTCAACGACAACGTCGAATTCCACTACGAGATCCTGGCACGGCGCCTGCGCGAGCTTTCGTTCCTGAACTCGGGCGTCAAGATCATCCTCGCCGACGAGCGCGGCGAAGGCCGCCGCGACGATTTCCACTACGAAGGCGGCATCAAGAGCTTCGTCGAGCATCTGGCCCAGGTGAAGACGCCGCTGCACCCGAACGTGATCTCGGTGACCGGCGAGTCCAACGGCATCACCGTGGAAGTGGCGCTGCAGTGGACCGACTCCTACCAGGAAACGATGTACTGCTTCACCAACAACATCCCGCAGAAGGACGGCGGTACCCACCTGGCCGGCTTCCGCGGCGCGTTGACCCGCGTGCTCAACAACTACATCGAGCAGAACGGCATCGCCAAGCAGGCCAAGATCAACCTGACCGGCGACGACATGCGCGAAGGCATGATCGCGGTGCTGTCGGTGAAGGTGCCGGACCCGAGCTTCTCCAGCCAGACCAAGGAAAAGCTGGTCAGCTCGGACGTGCGCCCGGCCGTGGAAAGCGCTTTCGGCGCCCGCCTGGAGGAATTCCTGCAGGAAAACCCGAACGAAGCCAAGGCCATCGCCGGCAAGATCGTCGACGCCGCCCGCGCCCGCGAGGCCGCGCGCAAGGCCCGCGACCTCACCCGCCGCAAGGGCGCGCTGGACATCGCCGGCCTGCCCGGCAAGCTGGCCGACTGCCAGGAGAAGGACCCGGCGCTGTCCGAACTGTTCATCGTCGAGGGCGACTCGGCCGGCGGCTCGGCCAAGCAGGGCCGCAACCGCAAGAACCAAGCGGTGCTGCCGCTGCGCGGCAAGATCCTCAACGTCGAGCGCGCGCGCTTCGACCGCATGCTGGCCTCCGACCAGGTCGGCACGCTGATCACCGCGCTGGGTACCGGCATCGGCCGCGACGAGTACAACCCGGACAAGCTGCGCTACCACAAGATCATCATCATGACCGACGCCGACGTCGACGGCGCGCACATCCGCACCCTGCTGCTGACCTTCTTCTACCGGCAGATGCCGGAGCTGATCGAGCGCGGCCACGTCTTCATCGGCCTGCCGCCGCTGTACAAGATCAAGCAGGGCAAGACCGAGCTGTACCTGAAGGACGACCCGGCGCTGGACGCCTACCTGGCCAACAGCGCGGTGGAAAACGCCGCGCTGGTGCCGGCCGCGGGCGAACCGCCGATCGAGGGCGTGGCGCTGGAAAAGCTGCTGATGACCTACGCCGCCGCGCAGGACGCCATCGACCGCAATGCCCACCGCTACGACCGCAGCCTGCTCGAAGCGCTGGTCGATTTCACCCCGATGGACCTGGAGCACCTGCGCAGTGCCGCCGCCGGGGAAGGTCTGGACGCGCTGGCCAGCCGCCTGAACCAGGGCAGCCTCGGCACCCCGCGCTTCACCCTGACCCTGCAGGAACCGAACGAACAGCGCCCGGCCGCGGTGCTGGTCACCCGCCGCCACATGGGCGAGGAGCACATCCAGGTGCTGCCGCTGGCCGCGTTCGAATCCGGCGAACTGCGCCCGCTGCACCAGGCCTCGCAGCTGCTGCATGGGCTGATCCGCGAGGGCGCCACCATCAACCGCGGCAACCGCTCGGCCGGGGTCACCGGCTTCGCCCAGGCGCAGGCATGGTTGATGGAGGAAGCCAAGAAGGGCCGCCAGATCCAGCGCTTCAAGGGCCTGGGCGAAATGAACCCCGAGCAGCTGTGGGACACCACCGTGAACCCCGATACCCGCCGCCTGCTGCAGGTGCGGATCGAGGACGCGGTGGAGGCCGACCAGATCTTCAGCACCCTGATGGGCGACGTGGTCGAACCGCGCCGCGACTTCATCGAGGACAACGCGCTGAAGGTGATGAACCTGGATATCTGACACAATCGGCCGGTCAAGGCGGGCGCCTGCATCCTGCGGCGCCCGTTTTCATGGTGCACATCCCTGTGCGCCACCCTTCGGGCGGTTTTGCCGTGAGGATGGCTCTCCTGCCGTTCTTCGTGTCCGCCCGCCGCCACTGCACAGGTTTGCGATGTCCGCTCCCCCGTCGGTCCCGATCCCCACCCCGCTCCCGCCTGCCGCCACACCACGCCCGGCTTCACCGCTGGCCGCTTTCTGGCTGGACCTGCTGATCGCCGCGGCGACCCTGTTCGGCCTGAGCCTGTTGTGCGGCCTGGCCTGGGGCATGTGGCGCGGCATCCAGGTCGGCATCGAGGCCGCGCGCAGCGGCGCCGGCGCCCCCGCGGCGCAGGAAGTGGCCAAGCTGATGGGCACCCCTGGCGCCCTCGCGCAGCTGCTGATGGCGCTTGTTTCCACCGGTGGCGCCGCCCTGCTGCTGTATTTCTGGCGCCGCCGCGCCGCGGCGGCCGAGCGGACCGCCTCCGGGCAGGCCGCGCGGCGGGTTTCCACCTGGGGCTGGACCCTGCTGGTGGCGGCCTGCGTGTTTGCCGGCAGCAGCCTGATCGCCTGGATCGGCAAGCAGCTCGGCATCGAGCCGGCCCCGACCAACCTGCCGTTGATGGAACAGGCAGTGGCGCATTACCCGTTGTTCCTGGTCGCCTTCGCGGTGTTCCTGGCGCCGGCCTACGAGGAACTGCTGTTCCGGCGGGTGCTGTTCGGGCGCCTGTGGGCCGCCGGCCGGCCGTGGCTGGGCATGGTGCTGAGCAGCGCCGCGTTCGCATTGATCCACGAAATCCCCGGCACCAGTGGCAATGGCCCGGCGGAAATCCTGCAGCTGTGGCTGGTCTATGGCGGCATGGGCGCCGCCTTCGCGTGGCTGTACCGCAGGACCGGTACCTTGTGGGCCGCGGTGGCCGCGCATGCGCTGAACAACGCCATCGCGTTGGCGGCACTGGTGTTTTTCGGCCTGCAATGAACACGTGTTCCGGCGCGGTGGCTGAAATCACGGAAATTTAAGCCGGCCCTTCGCACACTGCAGCCATGACAAGGGGGGAATGGCAATGAAATCCGCATTGTCCGGCGTCGTCATCGTGCTGATGCTGGCGGCCTGCGCGACCACCACCTCGCCCACCGGCCGCCGCCAGATCGTGGGCGGCGTGTCGCAGCAGCAGCTGGACCAGCTCGGCGCGCAGGCCTTCGCCGAAACCAAGGCCAAGCAGACCCTGAGCCGCGACGGCAAGCAGAACGCTTACGTGCAGTGCGTGGTCAACGCGCTGGTGGCTGAACTGCCACAACAGTACCGTGGCGTACGTTGGGAGACCGCACTGTTCGTCGAAAGCGAGCCCAACGCCTTCGCCTTGCCCGGCGGCAAGGTTGGCGTCAACACCGGCATCTTCAGCGTGGCGAAGAACCAGGACCAGCTGGCGGCAGTACTCGGCCATGAAATCGGCCACGTGATCTCGCGCCATCACGAAGAACGCCTGACCCGCCAGCAGGGCACCCAGGTTGGCCTCGGCATCCTCGGGGCATTGGCCGGCGCCGCTTATGGCGATACCGCGGCCAGTGCGGTGAACCAGTTCGGCAGCATCGGTGCGCAGGGGGTGATCCTGCTGCCCAACTCCCGTACCCAGGAAAGCGAGGCCGACGTGGTCGGCCAGCGGCTGATGGCGCAGGCTGGTTTCGACCCGGCGCAGGCGGTGGAGTTGTGGCAGAACATGATGGCCGCCGCCGGTGCGCGCCCGCCGCAATGGCTTTCCACCCATCCGGACCCGGCCAACCGCATCCGCGAGCTGCAGCGCGACGTTCCGGCCCTGCAGCCCGTGTACCGGCAGGCGCGGCAAGCCGGGCGGACACCGCGTTGCGGATGACCGGCGGGCATGCCGTTCAGCTGCCGGACAGTGATGCACTACAGCATCACAAGTGATTTCTCCATCAAAATTTTTCTGTTACGTTTGGCGGCTCCGTTTTTCCAGACCGTCCGTTCCCTGCACCGCCCCGGCGGTTTCAAAGAGGTGACCCCATGATTTCGCGCAGCCACAAGCAAGCCCTGCTCTCCGTCCTCGTCGCGACCGTGCTCGGTGGCGTGGTGGTTGCCGATGCCGTCGCCCAATCACGTTCGGCCGACCGCTCGGGCGAGCGCCGCAACCGCGGCTCGAACAAGCCCGAGGTGCTGTACCCGGAAGCGACCCGCGAAGAGCCCAAGGCCAAGTCCTCCTCGAAGATGGGCGGCAAGCTGCAGAAGCTGTTCTCCGCCTACAACAAGCAGGAGTTCGAGGAAACCCGCACGCTGGCCGACGAAATCATCGCCAATGCCACCGCCAACGACTACGACAAGGCCGTGGCCAACCAGCTCGCCTCGCAGGCCGCTTACAACCTCGACGACAACGCCGGCGCCAAGCAGTACCTGCAGCAGGCCATCACCCTCAACCAGCTGGACAACAACGGCCACTACCAGGCGCTGCTGATGCTGGCCCAGCTGCAGTTGCAGGACGAGCAGTACGACGAAGGCCTGGCCAACCTGGACAAGTACTTCGCCGAGTCCAAGTCGAACAAGCCCGAGGAACTGGTGATCAAGGGCCAGGCCCTGTACCAGACCGAGAAATACGCCGAGGCGATCCCGGTGCTGAAGGCCGCCATCGCCGCTTCGAGCGAACCCAAGGACAGCTGGAACCAGCTGCTGATGGCCTCCTACGCCGAAGCCGGCCAGACCGCCGAAGCGGTCAAGGAAGCCGAGGCGCTCGTCGCCAGGAACCCGGCGGACAAGAAGAGCCAGATCAACCTCGCCAGCATGTACATGCAGGCCGACCAGATGGACAAGGCCGCGGCGGTGATGGACCAGCTGCGCGCGGCCGGGCAACTCACCGAGGAGCGCGAGTACAAGCAGCTGTACTCGATCTACGCCAACACCGAGAACAAGGAAAAGGACGTCATCGCGGTAATCAACGAGGGCCTGGGCAAGGGCATCCTCAAGCCGGACTACAACGTCTACCTGGCGCTGGCACAGTCCTATTACTACAGCGACCAGGTCCCGCAGGCGATCGAGGCGTGGCAGAAGGCGGCCCCGCTTTCCAGCAACGGCGAGACCTACCTGAACCTGGCACGCGTGCTGCATGCCGAAGGACGCATCCCCGAAGCCAAGCAGGCTGCCCGCGACGCCTTGGCCAAGGGGGGGCTGAAGAATCCGGCGGACGCGAACAAGATCATCAATCTGAAGTAAGCACGAATAACGCCTGAACAGCTGCATACGTGATGCGCAGCCGCTCAGGATTGGTATAAGCTTGGAGGTTCCTGCGGTGTCATGCACCGCTGAATCAGGGGGTGCCGGAACAGTGGTGCCTCGACCCCACTAACGAGTTCTTGGCGCATGACGGAACAACTGGTTTTCCACCACAGGTATGACGGCGAGAAGGAAACAGGCCTGAGCTGGCCCCGGATCGTCGGCATCGCCTTCGTAATCGCACTCCATCTGGCAGCCCTGATGATGCTCCTGATCCCCGCCGTGGCCCCGAAGGCCGCCGCGGAAAAGGAACGCAACGTCATGGTCACGCTGGTCGACGCTCCGC
>NZ_LDJP01000019.1 GCF_001431505.1 Stenotrophomonas daejeonensis | reverse complement strand
CCTAGGTTCGGGCTGTCGCTTACCTTGCCGGCCGAATCCTCGATCATGCCCCTGATGTCCCTGTGTGCGCCGGCCGACCGTCGCGCCATCCTGCGGACCGCGCTGGCTGCCACTGCGTAGCGTCTGCCCTGCTCGCCGGCGCGCGCGGCTTCCACCGCGGCGTTGAGCGCGAGGATGTTGGTCTGGAAGGCGATGCCGTCGATGACGCTGATGATGTCGGCGATCTTCTTCGACGAGGCCTCGATGGCCGACATGGTGGTGACGACCTTGCCGACGATCTCGCCGCCCTGCGAGGCCACGCCGTGTGCGCCCTGTGCCAGCTGGTTGGCCTGGCGTGCATGTTCGGCGTTCTGGCGCACGGTGGAGGTCAGCTCCTCCATCGATGCGGCGGTTTCCTCCAGGTTGGCCGCCTGCTGCTCGGTACGGCGCGACAGGTCGTTGTTGCCCGAGGCGATCTCGCCGGCGGCGGTGTTGATGCTGGATGCGGCGCCCTGGATGCGGCCGACGATAGAGGTCAGCTGCGCGACGGTGGCGTTGGCGTTGTCGCGCATCGTCGCGAACACGCCACGGAAATCGCCTTGCATGCGTATGGTGAGGTCGCCGCGGGCGATGGCCTGCAGCAGCGTGGAAATCTGCGACAGGTTGCCGTCGGTGGTGTCGATCATGGTGTTGAGGTTGTGCACCATGTCGTGGAAGTCGAACTCGAAGCGGCCTTCGTCGCCGCGTTGGCTGAAGTCGCCGGCGGCCGCGGCGCCGCTCAGGCGCTTGATCTCTTCGCTGATGGCGCCGAGGTTGCGCTTGATGGTGGCCATCGTCTCGGTGATCCCGGCCTTCTCGCCCGGCAGCGGCGGCATGTCGCGGCTGAGGTCGCCGATGGCGTAGCGCTGGGCCAGCTCGATGACCTGCGTTTCCATGTCGATGTGGCCGGCCACCAATTGGTTGGTGCCGGTGACCATCACCCCGTAGTCGCCGGGAAAGGCGGCCGCGTCCATGCGGTAGCTGGTGAAGCCGGCTTCATGGCGGCTTTCCATTTCGCGCTGCGCGGCGATCACCGCCTGCAGCTGTTCCTGCATGCGGCGCATGCTGCCCAGCAACTGGCCGGGTTCGTCGCGCGAGGTCTGGCGGATGTCGTTGTCCAGCCGGCCGCGGGCGATGGCGTCGGCGGTGGCGGTCGCCTGGCGCAGCGGGATGACGATGCGCTGGCCGATCAACCAGCCGAGGATGAACAGCAGTACCACCAGGACGCCGCCGGCCAGGGTCATGATGCCGGTGAACCGCCATGCCTGGGCCTGCACGTCGTCCATGTAGACGCCGGTGGCGACCACCCAGTTCCACGGCTGGTAGATGCGGGCATAGGCCATCTTCAGCACCGGCTTGTCGCCGTGCCCGGGCTTGGCCCAGTGGTAGGTGGTGTAGCCGTCGCCGTGCCTGACCGACTCCAGCTGGTCATGGAACAGGCGGTCGCCGTGCTCGGTGCGGTAGTCCTTCAGATCCTGCCCGACCAGGTCCTTCCGCAACGGATGCATCAGCATCCTGTTGTCGGTGTCCAGGACGTAGAAGTAGTTGTCGTTGTCGTCCGTGTGCAGGGTGCCGAGCGTGGCCAGCGCCTGCCGTTGCGCCTCCTCCTGCGACAACACGCCGTCCTGCGCCTGCTTCCGGTAGCTGTCGAGCACGCTGTTGGCCAGCTGCACGCGGATGTCCAGCGCGATCTGCCGGGTCTTGTTGACGTCCAGGTACTGGAAGCGCGCGGCGATGACGGCGACGGCGATCACGCCGATCGCGCTGAGCAGGGTCAGCACGATCAGCTTGCGCTGGACGGACAGGTTGGCGAGGGCGCGCGACAGCGATTGGAGGATATTCATTTGGGAACGGGCGACGGGCAATGGGGCGGTTGGCAAGGGCGGCATGGCCAACCGACGGCATGCAACCGGGAGCTTCCCAAGCCGTTATCGGCAGGGGGCGGCGATAGTTGAGAAAAACCCCGGCCGGGGCCGGGGTTTTCGGTGGGTTGGGTCAGAATTCCTGCCAGTCGGATTCGGCCTCTTCCAGCACCGGAATCTTTTCTGCGCTGCGTGGGCGCGTACTGGCGGGGATGTCGAAGGAAGCGGCTTCGGCAACGGCCAGTGCCGGCCTGGCCGCGCTTGCGGCAGGCGCCGGCGCCGGTGCGTCCTCCTGTTCCTCCAGGCGGAACAGGGCCACGGCCTCGGCCAGGTGCGCGGCCTGCTCTTCCATCGAACGGGCGGCGGCGGTGGCTTCCTCGACCAGCGCGGCGTTCTGCTGGGTGGTCTC
The DNA here is from genome assembly GCF_001431505.1 of Stenotrophomonas daejeonensis. Classification (GTDB taxonomy): domain Bacteria; phylum Pseudomonadota; class Gammaproteobacteria; order Xanthomonadales; family Xanthomonadaceae; genus Stenotrophomonas; species Stenotrophomonas daejeonensis. The sequence continues at coordinate 17,564 of NZ_LDJP01000019.1, read as the reverse complement.
GTCCATCTGGGTCACGGTCTGGTTGACCTGCTCGATGCCGGCGCTCTGCTCCTGCGAAGCGGCAGAGATCTCGGCCATGATGTCGGTCACGCGCTGCACCGAGCTGACGATCTCGCCCATCGTGTTGCCGGCGCGGTGCACCAGCTGCGAGCCTTCGCTGACCTTGCCGACCGAGTCCTCGATCAGCTCCTTGATCTCCTTGGCGGCACCGGCCGAACGCTGCGCCAGCGTGCGCACTTCCGAGGCGACCACGGCGAAGCCGCGGCCCTGCTCGCCGGCACGCGCGGCTTCCACCGCGGCGTTGAGCGCAAGGATGTTGGTCTGGAAGGCGATGCCGTCGATGACGCTGATGATGTCGGCGATCTTCTTCGAGGAGGCTTCGATGGCCGACATGGTGGTGACCACCTGGCCGACCACCTGTCCGCCCTGCGAGGCGACGTCGGCCGCGCCCTGTGCCAGCTGGTTGGCCTGGCGGGCGTGCTCGGCGTTCTGGCGCACGGTGGAGGTCAGTTCCTCCATCGACGCGGCGGTTTCTTCGAGGTTGGCGGCCTGCTGCTCGGTACGGCGCGACAGGTCGTTGTTGCCCGAGGCGATCTCGCCGGCGGCGGTGTTGATCGACACGGTGGACTGCTTGATGCGGCCGACGATGTCGGTCAGCTGCTCGGCGGTGGCGTTGGCGTCGTCGCGCATGCGGGCGAACACGCCGTGGAAGTCGCCGTTCATGCGCGCGGTCAGGTCGCCCTGGGCGATGGCCTGCATCAGGGTGGAAACCTCGCCCAGGCTGCGGTCGGTGCTCTCCATCATGGTGTTGATGTTGTGCACCATTTCGAGGAACTCGTGCTCGAAGCGGCCCTCGTCGCCACGCAGGCTGAAGTCGCCGTTGGCCGCCGCGCCGCTCAGCTGGCGGATCTCGTGGCTGATGGCGGTGAGGTTGCGCTTGATGGTGGCCATCGTCTCGGTGATCTCGGCCTTCTCGCCCGGCAGCGGCGGCATGTCGCGGCTGAAGTCGCCGACGGCGTAGCGCTGGGCCAGCGCGATGATTTCCATCTTCACGTCGATGTGGCCGGCCACCAGCTGGTTGGTGCCGGCAACCATCACCCCGTAGTCGCCGGGGAAGGGGGCGGCATCCATGCGGTAGCTGATGATGCCCGCGGCATGCTGGCGCTCCATCTCCGCCTGTGCGGCGATGACCGCCTGCACCTGCGCCTGCATGCGCTGCATGGCGGTGAGCAGCTGGCCGACCTCGTCGCGGCGCGAGACGTCGATCCTGCTGTCCAGCTTGCCGCTGGCCACGTCGTTGGCCACGGCCACGGCGCCGCGTACGCTGCCCACCAGCGAGCGGGCGAACAGCCAGCCCAGCACCAGGCCGGCGGCGATGCCGACGACCAGGCCGATGACGATCAGGGTCAGCGACGAGGCATAGGTGGAGGAGGCATCGACCACGGCGTTGTCGCCGCGGCGGTCCTCGTCGGTGATCAGCTCCTGCATCGAGGCGGTGGCCTTGCGGTGCAGGTTGCGTGTTTCGCCGACGAAGGTGTCGATGGCGTCGTCCGGCAGCTCCAGCTCCAGCATCTCGTTGACGCTGTCGTAGGACGCCAGCGCGGCCTTCCAGTCGGCGGTGAAGGTGTCGAACAGCTTGCGCTGCTGGGCGTCGTCGATCAGCTTGGAGTACTGGGCGATGGCCTTGTCGATCTCCCCGCGCAGTTCCACGGTGCGCTTGCGCGCGTCGGCCTTCACTTCGTCGCTGGCGCGCACCAGGCTCTGGTAGGAGGTGTTGCGGTATTCGCTGACCAGCGAGTTGAGCTCGCCGGCCAGGCGGATGCTTTCCATCCGCTGCTGCCCGAGGTTCTCGGTGACGCTGTTCAGGGACGACAGCCCGCGGTAGGCAACGACGCCCTGGATGAGCATCACCAACAGGACGACGCCGAAGGTGAGCATCAGCTTCGGCATCAGTTTGAGGTTCTTGATCCACTGCATGGGTGCGTTGTCTCCTGCGGCATTCCCCGGCGAGCTGGGCGGGGGCCAGCGCCGGCCGGGCCGGCGTGGCGAGGTACGGGGTGCGGGTTACTTGATGTTGGCCAGCTTCAGGTTGGACGGCGAGGTGACCTCGATCTCGGCGCGCGAGGCGTCGCGGGCGATCTTGCCGATCGCGCACACGGTCTTGCCTTCCAGCGTCAGCAGGTCGAAGGTGAAGTTGCCGCGGGCCGAGCCCGGGATGCGCGCCGAGAAGGTGTGGCGCGGGAAGGCGCCGCCCATGTGCAGGAAGGTCGGCTGGCCTTCGGAGCCTTCGGCGTAGCGGGCCTTCTCGACCTTGCCGCAGACCATGCCGTCCTTGCCGACGAAACGGGTGGCGGTTTCCGGCGGGATCATCTCGTCGGCGGCGGCGGCCAGCGAAACGCTTGCCAGCAGGGCCGCGGACATCAGCGAAATGAGGGACTTGGACATCTGTTTTACTCCGGGAGGGTTTGGGTCTGGTTCGTCCGGCCAGGCGCCGGGCACGCGATCCGTATCGGCCGCAACCGTCCGTGCTGAAAGCGGGATGCTTGGAAGTGTGATGCGTTTCGCAGTGCGGTCAGGCGGCGACTTCGTCGCCGGTCGTGATCTGGCCGAGGTCGGCGGTGTCCAGCAGCGTCTCGATGTCGAGCAGGATCAGCATGCGCTCGTCCTGGGTGCCGATGCCGGAGATGAAGCGGGTGTCCACCGCGGCGCCGAACTCCGGCTTGGGGCGGATCTGCTCGGCGCTGAGCGGGATCACGTCCGAGACGCTGTCCACCACGATGCCGACCACCCGGTCCTCCATGTTGAGCACGATCATCACGGTGAAGGCGTCGTAGCGGGCCTGCTCCAGGCGCAGCTTCAGGCGCAGGTCGATGACCGGCACGATGGTGCCGCGCAGGTTGATCACGCCCTTGATGTAGTCCGGCGCGTCGGGCACGCGGGTGACCGCGTCGTAGCCGCGGATCTCCTGCACCTTGAGGATGTCCACGCCGTAGTGCTCGTTGCCGAGGGTGAAGCTGAGGTATTCGCCGCCCGTGCCGGCGGCAGTGGTGGAAGTATCGTTCATGGTGGTTCCTGGTCCTGGCGGGCTGCCGGTGCGGAGAGCTGACACAGCGGATATCGGCCGGGATGGCCGGGACTTTAGGGGCGAATCCCGTAGATGCGGGGCTTGCCCCGCATGAGGCTTTACCGGCAGAGTCCCGTGCCTGTCCCGAAAAGGGATGCAGGCACAAGCCCGGCACCTACGGTGGGTGTACCGTTCCTTCGGCTCCGCGGGCACGAAGGGCGGGGATTTTCAGCCATCGCCGTTCAGGCGTGCCTTGCGCTCGCGGTCGATGCGGAAGATGTAGCGCTGGATGGCGGCGTCGGCGCCGCGCGGCAGCGCCTCGAAGCGCAGCCCCACGCGCTCCTGCTCGACGCCGTTGGCCTGCTTGCGCGTGACCAGGCTGCAGACCACCAGGTTGGTGGTGATCGCGGTGCCGTCGGGCAGTTCCAGCACGCAGCCGGCATGGCGCTGCTGCAGCTTGAACACCTGCTGCTCGGCCGGCAGCAGCAGGGCGATGCCGCCGGCGCTGATGTCGACCGCGCGCCAGCGCAGCGGCTCGCCGCCGGCCGGGTCGGGGACGCTGCACCACGGCGAGTCGCCGACCGGCGTCTCCAGCCGGTACAGCTCGCGCCGCTGCAGGTGGTAGAGCTCCTCCGGCAGTTCCACCCGGAAGGCGACGTGCCCGCCTTGTTCCTGCTGCTGCGGCTGCTCCACGCGGAAGCGCACCATCACCTTGTCCACCTGCGCGAAGCAGAGCAGGAAACCGGCGTTGGCGGCGCTGCGGTTGACCGCCGGCATCGGGCTGCCGTCGAGCAGCACGCCGTCCTCGTCCACTTCCAGCACCGCGCTGGGGAAGGACTGCTCGCGCCCGTCCGGGTGCGCGCTGAGGGTGGCGCGCTGGTCGATCAGCGCCTGCATCAGCATGCGAATCTGCCGCCGGTTGCGGACCATGTACTTCTCGTCGGCATACAGGTTGCCGTCGAACGAGGTTTGCGAGGATTCCGTGGGTTCGTGCTCGGACATGATCTCTGGAACAGGTGAAGACAGACACCGGGCAGCGGCGGACCGCGCAGGCCATCAAGGGGTATCGGCGGTTCGGCGTGGCTCTTTAGGGGAGGGCCGCGCGGGCTGCCGGTCGGCGTGGTCTAGAACTCCTGCCAGTCGTCGTTGTCGGCGGCCACCGGCTCGATGACCGTGGCTGCCGCGGCGGGTGGAAGAAGGGGGGCGGTTGCCGGTCGTGGCGCCGGCTTCGGGCTTGCCGATGCCGGCGCCGATGCGCTGCGGGTGCGGAACAGGGCCACGGCCTCGGCCAGCTGGTTGGCCTGTTCCTCCATCGAACGCGCGGCGGCAGTGGCTTCCTCCACCAGCGCGGCGTTCTGCTGGGTGGTCTCGTCCATCTGGGTCACGGTCTGGTTGACCTGCTCGATGCCGGCGCTCTGCTCCTGCGAGGCGGCGGAGATCTCGGCCATGATGTCGGTCACCCGCTGCACCGAGCTGACGATCTCGCCCATCGTGCTGCCGGCCTGGTGCACCAGTTGCGAGCCGTCGGCGACCTTGCCGACCGAATCCTCGATCAGGCCCTTGATCTCCTTGGCCGCGCCGGCACTGCGCTGCGCCAGCGTGCGTACCTCGCTGGCGACCACGGCGAAACCACGACCCTGTTCGCCGGCGCGCGCGGCTTCCACCGCGGCATTGAGCGCGAGGATGTTGGTCTGGAAGGCGATGCCGTCGATGACGCTGATGATGTCGGCGATCTTCTTCGAGGAGGCCTCGATGGCCGACATGGTGGTGACGACCTTGCCGACGATCTCGCCACCTTGGGAAGCCACGCCGTGCGCGCCCTGCGCCAGCTGGTTGGCCTGCCGGGCATGCTCGGCGTTCTGGCGCACGGTGGAAGTCAGTTCCTCCATCGACGCGGCGGTTTCTTCGAGGTTGGCGGCCTGCTGCTCGGTACGGCGCGACAGGTCGTTGTTGCCCGAGGCGATCTCGCCGGCGGCGGTGTTGATGCTGGACGCGGCGGTCTGGATGCGGTCGATGATGCCGGTGAGCTGGATGACCGTGGCGTTGGCGTCGTCGCGCATGCCGGCGAACACTCCACGGTAGTCGCCTTCCATCTGCACGGTGAGGTCGCCGTGCGAGAGCGCGCGCAGCACGCCGGAAACCTGCTCGACGCTGCTGCCGATGGCCGCCAGCAGGCCGTTCAGCTGTTCGGAAATCTGCAGCAGGAAGCCGCTCTTGCCTTCCAGGGTGACGCGCCCGGACAGGTCGCCGCTGGCGGCCGCGGCGATGATGTCGCTGACCTCCTGCTCGATCTCCACTTCCGCGGTGCGGTCGTCCCACTCCACCACGTAGCCGATGCGGTTGCCGTCGGCGTCGGTCACCGGGTTGATGATCAGGCGCATGATGTGGTTGCCCACGTTGATCTGCGCGCTGTGGGTGCCGCGCAGCTCGCCCAGCAGCTTGCGCTGGTGCGCGGGCTGCTTGTGGAACATGTCGATGCTGCTGCCGACCAGGCTGTGCATGTCGAACTGCGGCAGGTCGCGGCGGATGTCCTGCTCGGCCTTGCCCAGCATCCCGAACAGCGGGCGGTTGGCGTAGATGATGTTGAGGTCGGCGTCGGCGATCATCACGCTGGTGGTGACGTCGTCCAGCGCGGTGCGGATGCGCAGGTCCTCGGCGGCGCGGGCACGGTCCTGGTCGGCGCGTGCCTTCAGCTGCACGATCATCTCGCCGATGGCGGCGTACATCTGCCCGATCTCGTCACGCGAATGGTGGTCCACGCGCGCATCCAGCTCGCCGCGGGACACGGCCTGGATCGCGCCGAGCGCGCCGGACAGCGGGCGCAGGATGGAGCGGGCGATGAACCAGCACGACAGCAGCGCCGACAGCAGCACCAGCACGCCGGCCACGACCAGTACCTTGCTGAAGCTCCACGCGCGCGCGGCGATGTCGTCGGTGTATTCGCCGCTGCCGATGATCCAGCCCCAGCGCTTGTGCAGGCCGACGTAGGAAATCTTCTGTACCGAGCCCTCGACGCCGGGCTTGGGCCAGGTGTAGTCGATGAAGCCGCCGCCGTGCTCGCGCCCCATCTTGACCATCTCGACGAAGATCTTCTTGCCGTCGGTGCTGGTGGCGTCGGTCAGGTCCTTGCCGTTCAGCGCCGTCTGGTACGGGTGCATCAGCATGGTGGGGTGTTCGTCGTTCACCCACAGGTAGTCGCTGCCATTGGCGCTGCGCAGCGATTCGATGGCGGCCAGCGCCTGTTGCCGGGCGTCCTCGTCGCTCAGCTCGCCGGCCTCGGCGCGGTCGGCGTAGCGGTTGGCCAGCGCCAGCGCCGCTTCCACGCGTGTGTGCAGCATCTGGCGTTCGTTGTGGATCAGCTCGTCATGGTTGCGCTTGGCGGTGACCACACACAGGGCCACGATCCCGGCGGCGAGGATGCCCAGCATCAGCAGGAATTTCCGCCGCAGCGGCATGTCGCTGAAGACGCGCGAAAGCGCATGACCGTTCATCAGGCTGTCCCCTCTTCGTTGCCGTGCGGGATGGCACCATCCTGTCATCACCGGGTCACGGGATGTCCAGCATTCTGCCGGGTTATCGGCGCCGGCAGCGGTATCTGTAGGGGGAGCGGGAACGATCACTGCATGCCGGCCCGCGAGGCTGCGGGCCGGCATGGTGCCCGGCCGAAAGGCCGGGCGGGGCTCGGGGAGTTCAGAACTCCTGCCAGCCTTCGTCGCCGGCCGTGACCGGCTCGATGCTGCGGACGGGAGCCGGACGCGCGGGCGCAGGCCTGGCGGCGGCCTTGGCCTTGCCGGTGTTCTTGCGGGTATTGCCGGCGGCCGGCCCGGTGGCGAGGCGGAACAGGGCGACGGCCTCGGCCAATTGCGCGGCCTGTTCTTCCATCGAACGGGCGGCGGCGGTGGCTTCCTCGACCAGCGCAGCGTTCTGCTGGGTGGTCTCGTCCATCTGCGTCACGGTCTGGTTGACCTGCTCGATGCCGACGCTCTGCTCCTGCGAGGCGGCGGAAATCTCGGCCATGATGTCGGTGACGCGCTGCACCGAGGTGACGATCTCGCCCATCGTGCTGCCGGCCTGGTGCACCAGTTGCGAGCCCTCGCTGACCTTGCCGACCGAATCCTCGATCAGGCCCTTGATCTCCTTGGCGGCGCCGGCCGAACGCTGCGCCAGCGTGCGTACCTCGCTGGCGACCACGGCGAAGCCGCGGCCCTGCTCGCCGGCACGCGCGGCTTCCACCGCGGCGTTGAGCGCGAGGATGTTGGTCTGGAAGGCGATGCCGTCGATGACGCTGATGATGTCGGCGATCTTCTTCGACGAGGCCTCGATGGCCGACATGGTGGTGACGACCTTGCCGACGATCTCGCCACCTTGGGAAGCCACGCCGTGCGCGCCCTGCGCCAGCTGGTTGGCCTGGCGGGCATGCTCGGCGTTCTGGCGCACCGTGGAGGTCAGTTCCTCCATCGAGGCGGCGGTTTCTTCGAGGTTGGCCGCCTGCTGCTCGGTGCGGCGCGACAGGTCGTGGTTGCCCGAGGCGATCTCGCCGGCGGCGGTGTTGATGCTGGACGCCGCGCCCTGGATGCGGCCGACGATGGTGGTCAGCTGTGCGACGGTGGCGTTGGCGTCGTCGCGCATCGTCGCGAACACCCCCTCGAAGTCGCCCTCCATGCGTGAGGTCAGGTCGCCGTTGGCGATGGCCCGCAGCAGGCCGGAAACCTGGCCGAGGTTGTCGTCGGTGGTCTGCATCAGCCGGTTGAGGCTGAGCATGATCTCGCGGAAGTCGTACTGGTAGCCGTCGGCATCGCCGCGCTGGCTGAAGTCGCCGCGGGCGGCGGCATCGCCGAGCTGGCGGATGCCCTGGCTGATCGCGCTCAGGTTGCGCTTGATCGTGGTCATGGTCTCGGTGATCTCGGCCTTCTCGCCGGGCAGTTCCGGCATGTCCTGGCTGAAGTCGCCGATGGCGTAGCGCTGCGCCAGCGCGATGATCTGCATCTTGGTGGCGATGTGCTTGGCGACCAGCTGGTTGGCGCCGGCGACCATCACCCCGTAATCGCCGGGGAAGGCGGCCTCGTCCATGCGGTAGCTGATGTTGCCCAGGTCGTGGTGGTGGGCCATTTCGTTCTGGGCGTTGATGACCGACTTGAGCTGGGTCTGCATGTCGCGCATCGCTGCCAGCAGGCGGCCGCCCTCGTCCTGCGACTCGACCACGATGTCCGCGTCCAGCCGCCCGGAGGCCACGCCGCGGGCGATGCCGATGGCGCGCTGCAGCGGCTTGCTGATGGCGCGGGCGATCAGCAGGCCGAAGCCGATGCAGGCCGCCAGCCCCAGCAGGCCCAGCAGCAGGCCGCCGAGCATGGCGCGGTTGGAGCTGTCCACCGCGCCCTGCACGGTGGCGCGGAAGCGCTCGTCGGCCTTCTTCTGCGCGGCGGTGAGGTGGTTGCGGTAGGTGTCCAGCGCCTGCGCCATCGCGCCGACCTTGTCCGGGTCGGCGTCGGGGTTCTGGGTGACGAAGTCCTCGGCCACCGAATAGGCGGTGGTGTAGTAGTCGTCGAACTCGCGGCCGAGCTCGGCCATCGTGCCGGTCTGCTCGTGGTCGATCTTCTGCAGGCGCACGTAGGACTCGGCCACCTTGGCGGCGGTGGCGCGGGTGGCCTCCAGCATGTCGCGGTCGCCGGCCGCGGCCGCGCCGTTGAGCCCGTTGATGACGTCGTCCAGCGCGGCGACGTTGCGGGTCATCGTGTCGAGCACCGGGAAGTGGACGTCGCGCACGGCCTGCAGGCGGTCGTTGTTGCTGTTGAACACGAACGTGCTGAAGCCGAGGTAGGCCAGCAGGCACAGGATGGACAGCCCGGCCGGCGCGAGGATTTTCCAGAACAGGGGCAGTGCGAGGATGCGCTTCATGGGGTACGGCTCATGGATGGCGAAGGACGCCGCCACCGGCCGGTGGCGGCGGGAACGATCGGGATCAGGGCCGCAGCACGACCTTGACGCTGCCATCGACGGCGCCGGCGCTGATGTAGCCGATCGCGCCGGGGGTGCCGGCCACGGCGCTCTTGACCGCGGCGTCGCCGGAAACCTTGCGCGGGCGCTGCGCCTTGCCGGTGAACATCAGCTGCGACCAGTAGGCCTTCATCTGCGCCGCGTCCTTGCCGGTCACCTTGCTGTAGAAGTCGTTGCGCGCCGCGGCGCCTTCGTCCTGGTCGATCGGCGTGGCCTTGTCGCCACCGGGCAGGGCCAGCGACTTGGCCAGGAAGATCTGCGACACCTGGGCCTGGCTGAGGCTGGAAACGTTGCTGTCGGCCGCCATCACGACGACCACGTCCGCATGCGCCAGCGCGCAGGCGGTGGACAGGGACGCCAACAGGAGCAGGCGCGGGAAGAACGGGAATTTCATGCGTGCGCTCCGGGTCAGAAGACGAAATCGACGGAAGCCGAGATCAGGTTGTAGCTGCGGCCGGGCTGGAAGCCGGGCTGCTGGTTGCCCAGCGAGCCATAGGAGCCGGCGTGGTTGCTGACGTGGCTGCCCTGCAGCTTGACGGCGATGCTGTCGCGCACGTCCCAGCGCAGCGAGGCGGTGTAGCTGTGGCGGCTGCTGTTGTTGCCGGCCACGGCCTGGTTGAGCAGCCCGACCGGGTCCAGCGCGCCGGGCGCCTTCAGGCCGCTGACGTCGACGTGGGCATAGGTGAAGGCGGGCGTCCACGCGCCGCGGCGGAAGCCGGCGCTCAGGTAGCCGGAGGTGGTCTTGCCGGAAATCGACGGCGCGTAGTCGGCCTGGATGGCCTCGGTGCGCAGGAACCAGTTGCCGGGGTCGTAGCTGTAGCCGATGCCGCTGAACTTGCCGTCCATGCTGCGCGGGTCCAGCTTGCCGGCGGCCTCGACCAGCGGCGGGATCGGCAGGGTGGCGTAGAAGTCGAACAGCTGCTCGATGCTGTCGCTGGAGTAATGGACCTTGCCGCGGATATGGCTGATGCGGAAGCTGGAGGAGCCGTGGTCCACCTGCACGCCGAGGCCGTACATGCCATCGACCTCGACCAGTTCGGAGTCGATGTGGCCGTAGAACGCCTGCAGGCCGACCAGGGTGTCGCCGGCATTGAGGGTGTACTGGCCCTCGATGCCGTCCATCGCCAGCAGGTAGTTGTAGACCTCCTGCGGCGGCCGCGCCCACGGCATGGCGTAGCCCACGCGCTGGTATTCGGAGAGCATGTACAGCGGCGCGGTGATGCGGCCCAAGCGGGCGCTGAAGCTGGGCGAGAAGCGGTACTTCACGTGCGCCAGCGAGATTTCCGGCTTGTAGGACTCGGTCACGGCGTATTCGCTGACCGCCTGCACCACGCCGGTGAAGTCGTCGGTGAAGTTGGCGTCGAGCTGCAGCGCGAAGCGCGAATCCAGGTTGGCGGAGGTGGAGTGGCTGGCGCCCACGCCCTTGCCGGTCTGGAAGTCCGGGTGCACGTCGGCGTTGTCCTCGGTGGAATGCGCCACGCCCAGCGTGCCGAAGCCGCTGAGGGTGAAGCGGTCGCTGCCATTCTGGGCATGGGCCATTTGCGCACAGGCCAGCGCGACCGCCACTGCGATCAGGTATTTCTTGCGATTCATGTGAACTCTCGGTAGGGCAGATGGAGTGGGTTGGCGGCACCAAGGGGTGCCGCGCGGCGCCAAGGGCGTGTTCGCGTGCCGCATTCGGGCGCTCCCGTGACTGGGATAGCGGCGGGAAGTGCCAAAGGTTTAGGCGCGTGCCGGGGAAGGGGACCGAACCGTGACCGGATCGGCCCTTGGGCATCGGGGCGAGCGGATGGAGCCGCAGCTATCACCTGCCAGGGGGATGACTGCGGTGTGACGCCCGTCTCAGAACTCCCGCCAGTCGTCATCGTCGGCAGGGACGAGGGATGCCGTGGTGGCCTGTTTTGCGGCGGGTTCGCGGCGTGGCGCTGAGCCGGCCGCCCTGCCGCTCGCGGCCGCGGGCCGAGGCGGGGATGCCGGGGCCGCGGCGGTGGTGCGGAACACGGCCACGGCCTCGGCCAGTTGGTTGGCCTGTTCCTCCATCGCGCGTGCGGCGGCGGTGGCTTCCTCGACCAGCGCGGCGTTCTGCTGGGTGGTCTCGTCCATCTGCACGACGGTCTGGTTGACCTGCTCGATGCCGGCGCTCTGCTCCTGCGAGGCGGCGGAGATCTCGGCCATGATGTCGGTGACACGCTGCACCGAGCTGACGATCTCGCCCATCGTGCTGCCGGCCTGGTGCACCAGCTGCGAGCCGTCGGCGACCTTGCCGACCGAGTCCTCGATCAGGCCCTTGATCTCCTTGGCCGCACCGGCACTGCGCTGCGCCAGCGTACGTACCTCGCTGGCGACCACGGCGAAGCCGCGGCCCTGCTCGCCGGCACGCGCGGCTTCCACTGCGGCGTTCAACGCGAGGATGTTGGTCTGGAAGGCGATGCCATCGATGACGCTGATGATGTCGGCGATCTTCTTCGAGGAGGCTTCGATGGCCGACATGGTGGTGACGACCTTGCCGACGATCTCGCCGCCCTGCGAGGCCACGCCGTGTGCGCCCTGTGCCAGCTGGTTGGCCTGGCGTGCATGTTCGGCGTTCTGGCGCACGGTGGAGGTCAGCTCCTCCATCGATGCGGCGGTTTCCTCCAGGTTGGCCGCCTGCTGCTCGGTACGGCGCGACAGGTCGTTGTTGCCCGAGGCGATCTCGCCGGCGGCGGTGTTGATGCTGGATGCGGCGTTCTGGATGCGGCCGATGATCGAGGTCAGCTGCGCGACGGTGCTGTTGGCGTCGTCGCGCATCGCCGCGAACACGCCGTGGAAGTCGCCCTGCATGCGCGCGGTGAGGTCGCCGCGGGCGATGGCCTGCAGCAGGCTGGATACCTGCGCCAGGTTGCCGTCGGTGGTTTCCATCAGCTGGTTGAGGCCGGCGACCATCGCGTGGAAGTCGTGCTGGAAGCGGTCCTCATCGCCGCGCAGGCTGAAATCGCCGGCGGCCGCGGCGCTGGCCAGGCGCTTGATCTCGGCGTTGATCGCCGACAGGCTGGCCTTGGTTTCGTCCATCGCCTGGGTGATCGCCGCCTTCTCGCCGGGCAGGCGGTCCATGTCTACCGACAGGTCGCCGACGGCGTAGTGCTTCATCACCTCGATCAGGCGCTGCTGCACCTGCACGTGCGAGCCGACCAGTGCGTTGGTTTCCTGCACCATGCGGCCGTAGTCGCCGGCGAAGCCCGAGGCGTCGATGCGGTAGCCGATGCTGCCCTCGTCATGGCGGGTGGCCATTTCGTTCTGCGCCTGGATGACCGCGCGGATCTGGGCGCGCATGTTCGACTGCGCCCGCAGCAGCTGGCCCAGTTCGTCGTTGCGGCGCTGGGGGATGACGGTGTCCAGCCGGCCCTGGGCGACGTCGCCGGAGACGCGCACGGCGTCGGCCAACGGGCGCAGCACCATCGCACGCAGCAGCAGCCACAGGCCGGCGCAGAGCGAGGCGGCGGCGAGCAGCCCGACCAGCGCCACCAGCCCGAGAAGCGAACGCGCCTGCGCGGTCAGCAGGTCGCGCGGCACGTGGATGCCCAGCGCGAAGCGCCGGTTGTTCTCGCCCACGCGCAGTGGTGCGTAGACCTTCACCATGCCGTTGGCGTCGGCACTGAAGTCGGTGTAGAGCTTGTCTTCGGCGGTGGCGGCCAGGATCGCCTTGGTGGTGGCGTCCTCGCGCTTCTTGCCGATCTCGCCGGCATCCGGCGAGCCCACCACCGTGCCCATCGGCGACAGCAGTTCGGCGTGGCCCGCGCCCATCGGCTTGAGCTGCGACACGCGCTGCTGCAACCGGGAAAGCTCGAAGTCGGAGGTGACCACGCCCAGCACCTCGTCGCCTTCCATGATCGGGATGGCGATGGTGGTCAGCAGCAGGGTCCTGCCGCCGACCTCGTACGGGTAGGGCTCGATGATGACCGGCTTCTTCAGGGTCTTGGGGGTGACGTACCACGCGCCCAGCTCGGGGTCGTCGTAGTCGCGCAGCGGCTCGCTGACCAGTTCGTCGCCGACCCGCGCCCAGTAGCTCATGAAGCGCCCGGTATCGTCGTGCGACGGGGCGTTGACGAACTCGGCGTCCTTGCCGTCGAACGCCTCGGGTTCGAACAGCACGCAGGTGCCTGCGCGTTCGGGGTGCGCCACCAGTTGCTGCTTGAGGGTCTGGTCCACGGTGGCGCGGCTGATCTGGCCGCGCTGGACCAGCAGGCTCTCGGCCAGCGTCTGCGTCGCGTCGTAGGTCTGGCTCATCTCGATGGCCATGCGCTGCGCCTCGAACTGGGCCAGGTTCTCCAGCGTGGCCTGCGAGGAGGCCAGCAGCGCGCGGCTGCTCTTCCAGTAACTGATGGCGGCGGTGAGGCCGAAGGCGGCCAGGGCGATCAGGGCGATGCCCAGCATCAGGCGGGAGGCGACGCTGCTCTTCTGCTCGCTGGAGGCGGGGCGGCGGGGCGGTGTGGACATGGCAGGGCCGATGGCGGTGGTATCTCCAGCGGTATCGGACCGGGTTGGCGATTCTTGAGGATGGTTTCAGCTGTCGCCCGATGACGGAAATGGCAGGAGCGACGTCAGTCGCGACCGGGCTTTACCGGCAATACCCCGGTCGCGACTGGCGTCGCTCCTGCATGAAAACTTCCCGGGGGATCAGAATTCCTGCCAGTCGCCTTCGTCGCGCGCGGCCGGTTCTATGGCTGCCGCGGGCTTGGGTTTGGATGGAGTGGCGGCTACCGGCTTCGGCACGGGTTTCGGGCTGGCCGGTGGCGGCGCGTTGCCGATGCGGAACACGGCCACCGCTTCGGTCAGCTGGTTGGCCTGTTCCTCCATCGAACGCGCGGCGGCGGTGGCTTCCTCGACCAGCGCGGCGTTCTGCTGGGTGGTCTCGTCCATCTGGGTGACGGTCTGGTTGACCTGCTCGATGCCGGCGCTCTGCTCCTGCGAGGCGGCGGAAATCTCGGCCATGATGTCGGTCACCCGCTGCACCGAGGTGACGATTTCGCCCATCGTGCTGCCGGCCTGGTGCACCAACTGCGAGCCGTCGGCGACCTTGCCGACCGAATCCTCGATCAGGCCCTTGATCTCCTTGGCCGCGCCAGCCGAACGCTGCGCCAGCGTGCGCACTTCGGAGGCGACCACGGCGAAACCACGACCCTGTTCGCCGGCACGCGCGGCTTCCACCGCGGCATTGAGCGCGAGGATGTTGGTCTGGAAGGCGATGCCGTCGATGACGCTGATGATGTCGGCGATCTTCTTCGACGAGGCTTCGATGGCCGACATGGTGGTGACCACCTGGCCGACGATCTCGCCGCCCTGCGAGGCCACGCCGTGCGCGCCCTGCGCCAGCTGGTTGGCCTGGCGTGCGTGTTCGGCATTCTGGCGCACGGTGGAGGTCAGTTCCTCCATCGATGCGGCGGTTTCCTCCAGATTGGCCGCCTGCTGCTCGGTACGGCGCGACAGGTCGTTGTTGCCCTGCGCGATTTCGGAGGCGGCCAGGTTGATGCTGGATGCGGCGCTCTGGATGCGGCCGACGATGCCGGTGAGGTGTTCGATGGTGGCATTGGTGTCGGCGGCGAGTTCGCCGAAACGGCCCGGCAGGTTGTCGTCGCTGCGGCGCGACAGGTCGCCCTCGGCCACGGCGGACATGGTCCGGCCGATCTCGGAGATGCCGTGGTCGGCGGTGACCATCAGGTTGTTGAGGGCATCGATCAGTTCGGCATAGACGAACTGGAAGCGGCCGGCGTCGCCACGCTGGCCGAAGTCGCCGGCCACGGCGGCGTCCACCAGCTTCTTGAGCTCGTGGTTGACGCTGAGCAGGCTGGCCTTGACCGCGTCCACCGCGGCGGTGGCCTGCGCCTTTTGCCCGGGCAGGCGGTCCACGTCGCGCGACAGGTCGCCGCGGCCATAGGCGGCCACGATGTCCAGGATGTGGAAGATGTCCTTCAGGTGGGCACCGACCAGCGTGTTGATGCCCTCGGCCATGTTGCCGTAGGCGCCGGGGAAGCGCTCGGCGTCGATGCGATGGTCGATGTTGCCGGCGGCGTGTTCGCTGGCCATGCGCGTCTGCGCGGCGGCGAATTCGCCGAGGGTGGCGACCATGCCGCGCATGGCGCGGGCCAGGGTGCCGATCTCGCTGGCGTCGTCGTGGCTGATTTTGCGTTCGAGGTCGCCGCGCGCGACCGCGTTGGCCAGGTCCACCACGTCATGCAGCGGGCGCACGATCGAGCGGCTGGTGCCGACGGCCGCCGTCGCCGCCAGCAGCAGGGCGACGATGGCCAGCACGGAGATCGCCAGCAGGCTGAAGCGGTAGCTCTGCTCCTGCGCGTCCACCGACTGGTCGAGCAGCCGGATGTTGTGCTCCACCAGTTCGGTCAGCTTGTCGGCGGTGGCCTGGCGCAGGTCGGCGGCGGCCTTGGCCGGTTCCATGTCGCCGACTTCGAGGGCGGCGACCAGGGCCTTGCTGTTGTCGAAGTAGCGGTCGGCGCGCGCCATGACCTCGCCGTACAGGGCGCGGTCGCGGGGATCGCTGATCTTGCGTTCGTAGACCTTGGCCAGGGTGAAGAATTCCTGGCTGCCCTGTTCCAGCTCGGCGGCGTATTCGGCGCGCTTGGCCTCGTCGTCGACGCTGGCCACCAGGCCGCGCTCGCTGACCCGGTATTCGGCCAGCATGGTGGACAGCCGGCCCAGGTCGCGGATCGCCGGCACCGAGTCGGTGGTGACCTTGCGCACCATCTTCTGGGTGTTGCCCATGCGCTGGGCGGCGAACCCGCCGGTGATCAGGATCAGCAGGGCCAGCGCGGAGAAGCCGATGGCAAGGCGCTTGCCGATGGAAAGATTCTGGAACATGGGAACTCCGGGCAACGATGGGATCGCGGCTGGGACGGCCGCTGCGCGGACGGGAAGACGCAGCGGTGACGGTTGCCCGGCGCGGACGGTGCGAGCCCGGCGCCGGGCTTTTGACAATTAGCGGCGATGCCGGGGAAACCTTGAGCCGGGAAGCGCCGGCGGCCGCCAATGCCTCAGAAGTACAGCTGCGCCCGCAACTGCAGGATTTCCGGCTGCACGTGGTTGCCGCCGCGGCGGGCGTCGGCGCGGATGTAGTTGGCCTGGAACTTCAGGTGGCTGCCGAGGTACCAGTTGGCGCCCAGCGTCCAGTTCGACTCGCGGCCGCCGTCGATGCCGGCGTCGTCCAGGTCGATGTGGCTGTAGCGGGCCAGCAGTTCCACCGCGCCGTATTTGCCGGTGGCCTTGGGATTGGCGACGTTGCCGCCGCCGTAGCTGCGCGACTGGCCGGTGAGCAGCCAGCTGCCGAGCAGGTACCAGCCGTCGCCGCGGTAGTCGGGCAGGGCGTGGCGGTGGGTGGTCTGGCGCAGGTATTCGCCCTGCAGCGACCACGGGCCTTCGATCCACAGCGCTTCCAGGCCGCGGCGGTCGATGCGGCCGACGTCGCGCAGGGTGCCCGAATCGACCAGCCGGGTGCCGGTCAGCGAGGCCTCGGGCTTGGCCCGCCAGCGCACGTTGGGGGCGATTTCCACGCCCAGGCCATTGGTTTCGGCATGGGGGTGCTCGCGGGTGGCGGAGGCGCCCAGGTGCAGCACGTGGGTGCTTTCCTTCCACGGGGTCCATGCCAGCCGTACGGCCTGGCTGTCGCCGCGGTTGTTGCCTTGCAGGTCGTGGCCGTAGGCACCGGCGTTGAGCAGCCAGCGCGGCCGCTCCAGCGCCCAGTCGATGCCGATGCGGCGGCCTTCGTAGAATGCCTGCGTGGGCAGGCTGTTTTCCATGAAGGCGCCGTTGCGGGTGGCGGTGTTGCCCTCGAAACCCAGCGGCAGTTTCATCTGGCCGATGCGCCACTTGCCGATGTCGCGGCCGGTCAGGCCCTTGCCGTCCAGCCGCAGCGCCACGTCCATCCAGGTGTCGGACTGGAAATCGTAGGCGGCGGTGAAGTCGTACAGGCCCTTGCGCTTGAGCGCGACGCCGAATTCCTTGCGGCGCCAGTCGTGGTCGTTTTCCAGCGCGCTGCCGTCGGCGTCGAAGTGGTTGACGTCCCAGGCGAAGTTGCCGGCGAGCGCGACCTCGGTGCCGTTGGCGAAGGTCAGCTTCGGTGGCCATGCGCTGGCCTGCGTCTCGGCGAACACCGGGGCGGCGAGGGCGAGCAGGGCGAGCGGGGCGATGCGTTTCATGCGAGTGTCCTTGGATTCAAAGACTCATTACCCAACAGGGCGCGAGGTGAATGCCCCTCTCCCCTTGGGGCGAGAAGGCACGGCTTGCGCGCCACTGGCGTGCGTGCCTTGGAGCGCCCCCGCCGCTGGCGGGGGCCGGGGCGCGGGTTGGGGAGAGGGTTCGGGCGAAGCCCTCGTGCGGCTTGATTCAAACAGCGGTATCCCGGTTGTCTTCCCCCCGGGCGCGTGGCGACGCGTTCGTCATCACGATCGCCGGTGATTCTTTGCGGCGCGGCTTCGCCCGAACCCTCATCCGCCCCTACGGGGCACCTTCTCCCGGAGGG
>NZ_LDJP01000018.1 GCF_001431505.1 Stenotrophomonas daejeonensis | reverse complement strand
CAACCCCCGCTCCGCGCCCCGGCCCTTGCGCTGACGCAAGGGCGTTCGAGGGGCAGCGAACCGATGGTTCGCAAGCTGCCCCTCTCACCCCGGGGGGAGAGGGGCTTTGTTCTACCGCCGGGTCAGAACATCAGAACCGCGCGCCGATGCCGAAGCCCACGGTCCACGGGTCCAGCTTCAGGTCCTGCCCGGTGCCGGCGCCGGCCATGCGCAGCTCCGGGCGCGCGTGCATGTAGCGCGCGTCGGCGCGGGCGAACCAGGTGGCGTTGATGTTCATGTCCAGGCCGAGCGTGCCGATGGCGCCCTTGGCGGTTTCCACGCCGACGTGGTCGCCGTTGGCGGACAGGCCGTCGATCTTCTCGTTGCTGAAGTTCGACTCGTAGTAGCCGGCGCCGATGAACGGGCGGAAGGTGTTGTCGGCCGCGCCGAAGTGGTACTGCGCGCTCAGCGCCAGCGGCTGCTGCTCGACGGTGCCGACCTTGCCGACGTTGTCGGCGCGCACGCGGTGGTCGAACTTGTCGGCCGCGCCCCACAGCTCGACGGCGATGTTGTCGTTGAAGTAGTAGCTTGCGCTCAGGGTCGGCGCCGGGCCACCGTCGAACTTGTCCAGGCCGGGCGCCGGGTTGTCCTTGGGCTGCAGCAGGGCCACGCCGCCAACCACGGCGAAATGCTTGCCCGACGCGGTGTCGCCGCTTTCCTGCGCGAATGCGGTGGACGACAGCGCCAGGGCGCCAAGGGTGGCAAGGCTGAGAATCTTGATCGAGCGCATGGGGGACTCCTCGTTGCTTGATGTCTTTCGGGATTGCGTCGTTGTTGTCGATGCCCTCTGTGCGGGGCGGGGAAAACCGTAGCGGCGGCAAGATGAATCGCCGCCCCTGCATGGTCGCTTTCATGCGATGGCGTTCAGCCGGAAGCGCCGGAACATGCGTCGTTGCGGCAAACGTGGGAAATTGCCGTTCATCGAGTTGTGGTGCGCGTGATGACCGAAACGCTGTTGCAGGGCCTGCCCGCGCAGGTGAATGCGGATTGCCGGGTGCTGGTGCTGGGCTCGATGCCGGGTGCGGCATCGCTGCACGCCGCGCGTTACTACGCGCATCCGCGCAATCGCTTCTGGCCGTTGATGGGTGCGCTATGCCGGTTCGATCCGCAGTTGGTGGATTACCCGCGACGGATGGAGCTGGTGCAGCGGGCCGGCATCGGCGTGTGGGACGTGATCGGCCAGTGCCGGCGGCGCGGCAGCCTGGATGCGGCCATCGTGCGTGGCAGCGAGGTGCCGAACCCGCTGCCGGCACTGATCGCGGGCTTGCCGCAACTGGCGGCCATCGCCTGCAACGGCGCCACCGCCGCGCAGGCGTTCAAGCGCCACGTGCAACCCGCGCTGCCGGCCGGTGCGGCAGCGCTGCCGGTGTTGGCACTGCCGTCCACCAGTCCGGCCAACGCGGGATGGTCGCTGCCACGGCTGCTGGGCGAATGGCAGCAGCTGTCGCAATGGTTGCCAATGGAACGAATCGGCGGTTGAGGCCGGCGAGCGCCTGTCCCTCCTGGCCGGTGCGGGACAAACGCCGAAGCTGCCGCGCATCCAGTGTCCCGCGGGAGCCGGCATGGCCCGGTCCTGTCCATGGACATACGTATGCGAATCCAATGCTGCAGGTTGGCGCTGCGCCACGCGGGGGGCCACAATAGGGGTTTCCCCCTCACTGTTGCTGGAGTTAGTTCATGGCCGAAATCAAGGAAGCACTTGTCCCCGATATCGGTGACTACAGCGACATTCCGGTGATCGAGGTGCTGGTCGCCGTCGGCGACACGGTGGCCAAGGACCAGGGCCTGGTCACCTTGGAGTCGGACAAGGCGACGATGGAAGTGCCGTCGGCCGTGGCCGGCGTGGTCAAGGAACTGAAGGTCAAGATCGGCGACACCTTGTCCGAAGGCAAGGTCGTGGCGCTGATCGAGGTGGCCGAGGAGGCCGCCAAGCCGGCCGCCGCCGCTGCCCCGGCCGCGCCGGCCAAGGTCGAACCCGCCGCCGAAACCGGCGCCAGGGTCGAGCCGGTGGCCGTGGCCCCGGTGCCGGACAAGCTGGCCCAGCGCGAGATCGCGCAGGAGCAGGCGCTGCCGGCCGGCAAGCCGGCCACCCCGCCGGTGCAGTTCAACGCCGAAGGCGTGCTGCCGTCGCAGGTGCCTTACGCCAGTCCGGCGGTGCGCGTGTTCGCCCGCGAGCTGGGCGTGGACCTGTCGCAGTTGACCGGTACCGAAAAGGGCGGGCGCATCACCAAGGGCGACGTGCAGAAGTTCGTCAAGGCCGCGTTGGGCGGTGGCGTCGCTGCCGGTGCGCCGGCGGGCGGCGGCAACGGCCTGAACCTGCTGCCGTGGCCGAAGGTGGATTTCAGCAAGTTCGGCGAAACCGAAACCCAGCCACTGTCGCGGATCAAGAAGATTTCCGGCGCCAACCTCGCCCGCAACTGGGCGATGATCCCGCACGTCACCCAGTTCGACCAGGCCGACATCACCGAGCTGGAAGCCCTGCGCGTGCAGCTCAACAAGGAAGCGGAGAAGAGCAAGAGCGGCGTCAAGCTGACCATGCTC
Organism: Stenotrophomonas daejeonensis; assembly: GCF_001431505.1. Taxonomy (GTDB): domain Bacteria; phylum Pseudomonadota; class Gammaproteobacteria; order Xanthomonadales; family Xanthomonadaceae; genus Stenotrophomonas; species Stenotrophomonas daejeonensis. The sequence goes on along the minus strand of NZ_LDJP01000018.1, from coordinate 18,956 downwards.
GCCTTCCTGATCAAGGCCAGCGCCGCGGCCCTGAAGCAGTTCCCCGAGTTCAACGCCTCGCTGGACGCGTCCGGCGAGAACCTCACGCTGAAGAAGTACTTCCACATCGGCTTCGCCGCCGATACCCCGAATGGCCTGGTCGTGCCGGTCATCCGTGACGTGGACAAGAAGGGCGTGGTGCAGATCGCGCAGGAAACCGGCGAACTGGCGAAGAAGGCGCGCGACGGCAAGCTGGGCCCGGCCGAAATGAGCGGCGGCTGCTTCTCGATCAGCTCGCTGGGCGGCATCGGCGGCACCGCGTTCACGCCGATCGTGAATGCACCGGAAGTGGCGATCCTCGGTGTGTCCAAGTCGTCGATCCAACCGGTCTGGAACGGCAAGGAGTTCGCACCGAAGCTGCTGCTGCCGCTGTCGCTGAGCTACGACCACCGCGTCATCGATGGCGCGCTGGCCGCGCGCTTCACCACCTATCTGTCGCAGGTGCTGGCCGACATGCGCCGCGTGCTGCTGTAAGCGAGGGAACGAAGAAATGGCAACGGTTGAAATCAAGGTTCCCGACATCGGCGACTACAGCAAGGTCCCGGTCATCGAAGTGCTGGTCGCCGCCGGCGACACGGTGGCCAAGGACCAGGGGCTGGTCACGCTGGAGTCGGACAAGGCCACGCTGGAAGTGCCGTCCTCGGCCGCCGGCGTGGTCAAGGAAGTCAAGGTCAAGCTCGGCGACACCCTGTCCGAAGGCGACGTGGTGCTGCTGCTGGAAACCGAAGGCGCCGCCGCAACGCCGGCAGCGCCCGCGCCGGCCGCCGACAAGGTGGCACCGGGCAGCAAGCCGCCGGTGACGCCGTCGCACCGCGCGCCGGACCCGGCGGTGGCCGCCAAGGCGCTGCCGTCCAGCGGCCGCACCGCCGACATCGAGTGCCGCATGGTGGTGCTGGGCGCCGGTCCCGGTGGCTACACCGCCGCGTTCCGCTCGGCCGACCTGGGCATGGACACGGTGCTGGTCGAACGCTACGCCAGCCTCGGCGGCGTCTGCCTCAACGTCGGCTGCATCCCGTCCAAGGCACTGCTGCACGCGGCCGAGATCATCGACCACGCCGCGCATGCCGACGAATTGGGCATCGCCTTCGGCAAGCCGACCATCGCGCTGGACAAGCTGCGCGAGTACAAGGAAAAGGTCGTCGGCCAGCTGACCAAGGGCCTGGCCGGCATGGCCAGGCAGCGCAAGGTGCGCACCGTGCAGGGCGTGGCGAAGTTCGTCTCGGCCAACGAGCTGGAGATCACCGGCGACGACGGCAAGACCCAGCTGCTGCGCTTCGAGCAGTGCATCATCGCCGCCGGCTCGCAGGCGGTGAAGCTGCCGAACTTCCCGTGGGACGACAAGCGGGTGATGGATTCCACCGACGCGCTGGAACTGGCCGAAGTGCCGGGCAGCCTGCTGGTCGTTGGCGGCGGCATCATCGGTCTGGAAATGGCGACGGTCTATGGCGCCCTCGGTGCCAAGGTCACCGTGGTCGAGTTCATGGACCAGCTGATGCCGGGCGCCGACAAGGACCTGGTCAAGCCGCTGGCCGACCGCCTGAAGAAGCAGGGCATCGACGTCCACCTCAAGACCAAGGCATCGGGCGTCAGCGCCGACAAGAAGGGCATCACGGTGACCTTCGAGGCCGCCGCCGAAGGCGAGAAGCCGGCGCTGGAAAGCGCCACCTTCGACCGCGTGCTGGTTGCAGTAGGCCGCGCGCCGAACGGCAGGAAGATCGACGCCGACAAGGCCGGCGTGGAAGTCACCGACCGCGGCTTCATCCCGGTCGACCGGCAGATGCGCACCAACGTGCCGCACATCTTCGCCATCGGCGACGTCGTCGGTAACCCGATGCTGGCGCACAAGGCCACGCACGAAGGCAAGCTGGCCGCGGAAGTCGCGTTCGGCGAGAAGAAGGAGTGGGTGGCGCGGGTGATCCCGTCGGTGGCCTACACCAACCCGGAAATCGCCTGGGTCGGCGTCACCGAAACCGAGGCCAAGGCTAGGGGCCTGAAGGTCGGCGTGGCCAAGTTCCCGTGGGCGGCCAGCGGCCGCGCCATCGGCATCGGCCGCACCGAGGGCTTCACCAAGCTGGTGTTCGACGAGGAGAGCCACCGCGTCATCGGCGGCGCCATCGTTGGCGTGCATGCCGGTGAGTTGCTGGCCGAGATCTGCCTGGCCATCGAGATGGGTGCCGAAGCCGAGGACATCGGCCACACCATCCACGCCCACCCGACCTTGAGCGAGTCGGTGGCGATGGCCTCGGAGATCTACGACGGCACCATCACCGACCTGTACCTGCCGAAGAAGAAGTAAGGCTTCGATGGAAACCCCGGCGCAACGCCGGGGTTTTCTTCTTGGCGGGTGCGAAAGCATCGTCCGGTTTCGCACGCCAGCGCGGAATGCAAGCGGGTGAAAGCCGGCTTCAGAAGCTCAGGCTGACGCCGGCCAGTGGCCCCTTGAACTCCTGCTTCAGGCCGACGATCCCGTCGCTGCCGCGCTTGTCGACGTCGAGCTTGAACCAGTCGTAGCCGGCGAAGATGCCGAAGTTGCGGTTGAAGTTGTATTGCACGATGGCGTTGGCGCGGCTCAGGTCGCCCTTGTAGTCGTCGAAGCTGCCCCAGCGCGTGTTGAGGTACTGGCCCTGCAGGTTGATCAACCAGTGCTCGGACGGGGTGAAGGTCAGCCGCGCGCCGACCACCGGCGCGATGCCGTCGGTGGATTCGTCCAGGAAGCGCCCCTGGTACAGGTCGCCCAGGTCGGCGTAGGCCTTGCCGGAAACCTTGGCGTACTCGGCGCCCAACTGCAGGCCGAAGTCGAACTGCTCGGCGTCGACCAGCGAGTAGTCGTACACCAGGCTGGCCACCTGGTATTTCAGTTCGCCCTTGACGAAGCTGCCGGCCGGCACGCTGGCATCGCCGAAGCTGACGCCCTCGTCGAGCGTCTCGCGCCGGTCCTTGTCGTACCTGAAGTAGTCGAAGATCAGCCGCTGGCGGTCGCCGAGGCGGAACAGGCCATCCACGCGCGGCTCCCATTCCTTGCCGCCGAGCGAAAAGTCCTCGCTGAACGAGGCGGCTTGCCCGTCGATCTCGCCACTGCCGCGCAGCGTGTTGTCCGAGTCGATGTTCATCGCGCCCAGGCGCAGGGTGAAGCGCGGGTCGTCCTCGGCGGCATGCGCCGGCAGCGCGTGGAACAGGCCCAGCGCCAGTGCGCACGGGGCGGCGATCGCGGGAATCAAGCGGAGATTGCGCATTGCATTGCCTTCTGCTGTTGCCGGAAAGCAATGGACTATCCGCAATGCGGCGTACCACCTGCGTGAGCGCATCGTGCAGATGGTGTGGAAGCATGTGGACGTCGCCTGCACATGGCCGCCGCGAATGCGGCAAGGCGGTGCTGCAGGGAACGGCAGCACCGCCTTGCCCTGCGCCCACCGCGGGCATCGACGAGGTGATGGTGGCGGACGCAGCGGTCAGACCCTGCGGCGCCCGGCAAGTTCCCGGCCGCCGGGTCCGGGCGGATGTCCCGGGCGTCATCCGCCCGGACCCGAAAATTCCTGAAATTGCGGGAACTTGCATGGCCGCAAGGATGCCCTGTGGCGGTTGTCTCGCAAAATGTCCCGCTGCTATACTCTCACGGCTCGACGAGGCGCCATCCGGTGCCGTCCGTTTCCCCTAGTTCCATGAAGCAGGACCTACCACGTGCTGAACTCCGTTGAAGCGGGTCGGCGACTGATGTTGCGCGCCGCGATCTATCCGCTGGCCGCAGTGGCTGTCCTGGCCTTGGCCTTCCTGCTGGTGGGGCCAAGCTACGCCCTCGGCGCGCTCGTGTCGGGCCTGGCGGTGGTGGCGGGGGGATTGCTGGCGGCGTGGGTGGCACTCGGCGGCGGCGTACAGGCCGCCGGTTCGGCACTGGCGCGGCTGGTCATGGCGTTCGTGCTGAAGACGGTGCTGGTTGTTGCCGTGCTGGTGCTGGCGTTTGTCTGGTGGCGGCTTCCTCCCTTGGCGTTGCTGGCGGGCATTCCGGTGGCGCTGATGTTCCAGGTTCTGGCCTTGGCCAGGCGTTGATCGAATTCACAAAGGTTCCGGTACTCATGGCGGGCGAGGCTCTAACCCCTACCACCTATATCCAGCATCACCTGCAGAACCTGACCTCCCCGGTCGGTGATGGCGGCGGCTTCTGGACGATCCACGTCGACACCATCGTTACCGCGGTGCTGCTGGGCCTGCTGATGGTGTTCGCCTTCTGGCTGGCCACCCGCAAGGCCACGTCCGGCGTGCCGGGCAAGTGGCAGGCGTTCGTGGAGATCTGCCTGGAGTTCGTCGACCGCCAGGCCAAGGACACCTACCACGGCAAGAGCAAGCTGGTGACGCCGATCGCGATCACCATCTTCTTCTGGATCCTGTTGATGAACACGGTCAAGATGATCCCGGCCGACTTCATCGCCATCCCGCTGGGCTGGGTCGGCATCCACTACTGGAAGCCGGTGCCCACCGCCGACGTCAATGCCACCCTGGGCATGTCGATCAGCGTGCTGTTCCTGATGTTCTTCTTCGCGCTGAAGTCCAAGGGCATCGTCGGTTTCGTCAAGGAATTCCTGACCGCGCCGTTCGGCAAGTGGATGATGCCGTTCAACCTGATCCTCAACATCGTCGAATGGCTGAGCAAGCCGATCTCGCTGGCCATGCGACTGTTCGGCAACATGTTCGGCGGCGAGATCGTGTTCCTGCTGATCTGGGTGCTGGGCGGCGCCGGCTTCTTCGGCGCCCTTGCCGGCGGTACCTTCGGCCTGGGCTGGATGCTGTTCCACCTGCTGGTGATTCCGCTGCAGGCATTCATCTTCATGATGCTGTCGATCGTGTACCTGAGCCTGTCGGAAGACAGCCACTAAGAGTTCCAAAGCTTCAATCCGGTTCCACCCTTCATCCGTTTCATCACCCTTAGCTACCTCGTTCCTGGAGAAAACCATGTACTTCGCCGTCCTGACCAATCTCGCCCAAGTTCAGAGCTCCACCGCCCTTGCCGTCGGCATCATGATCGGCCTGGCCGCGCTGGGCGCCGGTCTGGGTCTGGCCATCATGTCGGGCAAGTTCCTGGAATCGGCCGCGCGCCAGCCGGAGCTGATCCCGGTGCTGCAGGTCCGCATGTTCATCACCGCCGGCCTGATCGACGCCGCGTTCATCATCTCGGTCGCCGTCGGCCTGCTGCTGGCCTTCGCCAACCCGCTGGCCTCGGCCCTGCTGGCCGAAGCCGCCAAGCTGGCGGGCTGATCCGGTTGCAGCGAGATGACCGGGCGCGTGATGCGCCCGGCCACGGATGAAGGTCTGGTTGCGCCGTCCGCAGTGGCGGCGCGACCACCCCGATACAGCGATTGAGCCAACCCATGAATATCAATTTCACCCTCATTGCGCAGGCCCTGGCCTTCGCCGCCCTGATCTGGATCATCGCGACCCTGATCTGGCCGCCGTTGATGAACGCCATCGAGGAGCGCCAGCAGAAGATCGCCGAGGGCCTGGCCGCCGCCGACCGCAGCCAGAAGGACCTCGCCCAGGCCGAAGTGAAGGTCAACGAGGCGCTGAAGGAAGCCCGCGGCAAGGCCAACGAGATCATCGACCAGGCCCATGCCCGCGCCAACCAGATCGTCGAGGCGGCCAAGAACGAGGCCATCGCCGAAGCCAACCGGCAGAAGGAACTGGCCCAGGCCGAGATCGACGCCGCCGCCAACCGCGCCCGCGAGGATCTGCGCAGGCAGGTGTCGGCGCTGGCCGTGAGCGGTGCCGAGAAGCTGCTCAAGCGCGAGATCGACGCCAACGCCCACAAGGCGCTGCTCGACGAACTGGCCGCGGAGATCTGATCGATGAGCCAGGCCCTCACGCTTGCCCGCCCGTACGCCCGCGCCGCGTTCGCGATTGCGCGCGAGGACGGCAAGTTCGCGCCGTGGTCGGACGCGCTTGCGTTCTCCGCCCGCGTTGCCGCCGATCCGCGCGTGTCGGCCCTGCTGTCGAATCCGGAACTGGCGCGCGGCGACGCGGTCGCGCTGCTGGCCCCGGAAGCGGCCGGCGAGAGCTACGGCCGTTTTCTGGACCTGCTGGCCGAATCGCAGCGCCTGCAGCAACTGCCGGAAATCGCCGGCCTGTTCGAGCAGCTGCGCGCCGATGCCGAGAACGTGGTCAAGGCCACCGTGACCTCGGCCGGCGAGCTGTCGGGCGAGGAGCTGGAAAAGATCAAGGCCGCGCTGCGCAGGCGTTTCGGTCGCGACGTCGAAGTGACGACCGCGGTGGACGCCTCGCTGATCGGTGGCGCCGTGATCGACGCCGGCGACGTGGTGATCGACGGCTCGCTCAAGGGCAAGCTGTCGCGCCTGCAGACCGCGCTCGCCCACTGAATTCATTTAACGTCCGGCCTGACCGCCGGCACTAGGACTTGACCATGGCCAACACGCTCAACCCCTCCGAAATCAGCGAGCTGATCAAGAACCGCATCGAGAAGGTCGCCCTGTCCGCGGAATCGCGCAACGAAGGCACCGTGACCTCGGTGTCCGACGGCATCGTGCGCATCTACGGCCTGGCCGACGTGATGCAGGGCGAAATGATCGAACTGCCGAACAACACCTACGCGTTGGCGCTGAACCTGGAGCGCGACTCGGTCGGCGCCGTGGTGCTGGGCGATTACGAGCACCTGCGCGAAGGCGACGTGGCCAAGACCACCGGCCAGATCCTGTCGGTGCCGGTCGGCCCGGAACTGCTCGGCCGCGTGGTCAACGCGCTGGGCGAGCCGATCGACGGCAAGGGCCCGCTGGGCGCCCAGCTGACCGCGCCGGTGGAGCGCGTGGCCCCGGGCGTGATCTGGCGCAAGTCGGTCGACCAGCCGGTGCAGACCGGCTACAAGTCGGTCGACTCGATGATCCCGATCGGCCGCGGCCAGCGCGAGCTGATCATCGGCGACCGCCAGACCGGCAAGACCGCGATGGCGATCGACGCGGTGATCAACCAGAAGGGCACCGGCATCAAGTGCGTGTACGTCGCCATCGGCCAGAAGGCCTCGACGGTCGCCAACATCGTGCGCAAGCTTGAAGAGAACGGCGCGCTGGCCCACACCATCGTCGTCGCCGCCACCGCGTCCGAGTCGGCCGCGATGCAGTACATCAGCGCCTACTCCGGCTGCACGATGGGCGAGTACTTCATGGACCGCGGCGAAGACGCGCTGATCGTCTATGACGACCTTTCCAAGCAGGCCGTGGCCTACCGCCAGATCTCGCTGCTGCTCAAGCGCCCGCCGGGCCGCGAAGCCTACCCGGGCGACGTGTTCTACCTGCACTCGCGCCTGCTGGAACGCGCCGCGCGCGTGTCCGAGGAATACGTCGAGAAGTTCACCGAGGGCAAGGTCACCGGCAAGACCGGCTCGCTGACCGCGCTGCCGATCATCGAAACCCAGGCCGGCGACGTGTCCGCGTTCGTGCCGACCAACGTGATCTCGATCACCGACGGCCAGATCTTCCTGGAAACCGACCTGTTCAACGCCGGCATCCGCCCGGCCGTGAACGCCGGCATCTCGGTGTCGCGCGTCGGTGGTTCGGCGCAGACCAAGATCATCAAGAAGCTGTCCGGCGGCATCCGCATCGCGCTGGCGCAGTACCGCGAGCTGGCGGCGTTCGCGCAGTTCGCCTCGGACCTGGACGAAGCGACCCGCAAGCAGCTGGAGCGCGGCCAGCGCGTCACCGAGCTGATGAAGCAGAAGCAGTACGCGCCGATGTCGATCGCCAACCAGTCGCTGTCGATCTACGCCGTCAACGAGGGCTACCTCGACGACGTGCCGGTGGGCAAGCTGCTGGCGTTCGAAGAGGGCCTGCACGCCCATTTCGCCAACACGCAGGGCGAGCTGATCAACAAGATCAACGCCACCGGCGGCTGGAACGACGAGATCGAGGCGGCCTTCAAGCAGGGCATCGCCGAGTTCAAGACCACCGGCAGCTGGTAAGCCGCATGTAGAGCGGGGCGCTGGCCCCGCTTCACTGTGACAAAAGCGGGGGCATGCCCCCGCGCTACGGGAATAAGAGATGGCAAGCGGACGCGAAATCAAAACCAAGATCAAGAGCGTGCAGAACACCCGCAAGGTGACGCGCGCGCTCGAAATGGTCTCGGCCTCCAAGATCCGCAAGGCGCAGGACCGGATGAAGACCTCGCGTCCGTACGCGCAGGCGATGAAGCAGGTGATCGGCCACCTGGCCCAGGCCAGCACCGACGTGCAGCACCCGTTCCTGGTCGAGCGCAACGAAGTCAAGCGGGTCGGCTACATCGTCATCTCGTCCGACCGCGGCTTGGCCGGCGGCCTGAACAACAACCTGTTCCGCAAGACCGTCGGCGAAATGCGCGAGTGGCAGGACAAGGGCGCCGGGATCGACGTGGTGACCATCGGCCAGAAGGCCAGCGTGTTCTTCCGCCGGGTCAACGTGGACATGGTCGGCAGCGTCACCCACATCGGCGACGTGCCGAAGCTGGAGACGCTGATCGGCGTGATCAAGGTGATGCTCGACGCCTTCACCGAGGGCAAGGTCGACCGCGTCTACCTGGTCTACAACCACTTCGTCAACACGATGACGCAGAAGGCCACCTTCGACCAGCTGCTGCCGTTGCCGGCCAGCCAGTCGCAGGTGTCCTCGCACGACTGGGACTACCTGTACGAACCCGATGCCGCGACCGTGCTCGAGCACGTGATCACGCGCTACATCGAGTCGCTGGTGTACCAGGCGCTGCTGGAAAACGTCGCTTCCGAGCATGCCGCACGCATGGTGGCGATGAAGGCGGCCAGCGACAACGCCAACAAGCTGATCGGCACCCTGCAACTGGTCTACAACAAGGCCCGCCAGGCGGCGATCACCCAGGAAATCTCCGAAATCGTCGGCGGCGCGGCAGCGGTCTGACGCGCGCAAACAAAGTATTCAATTAGAGGATGCAGCAATGAGTCAGGGCAAGATCGTTCAGATCATCGGCGCGGTCGTCGACGTCGAATTCCCGCGCAGCGACGTGCCGAAGGTGTACGACGCGCTGAAGGTGGACAACACCGAAATCACGCTGGAAGTGCAGCAGCAGCTGGGTGACGGCGTGGTCCGCACCATCGCGCTGGGCTCCACCGACGGCCTGAAGCGCAACCTGGTGGCCACCAACACCAACCGCGCCATCTCGGTGCCGGTCGGCGCCGGTACCCTGGGGCGCATCATGGACGTGCTGGGCCGCCCGATCGACGAGGCCGGCCCGGTCGCCGCTTCCGATTCGTGGGAAATCCACCGCGCCGCGCCGTCGTACGAAGACCAGTCCTCGTCCACCGAGCTGCTGGAAACCGGCATCAAGGTCATCGACCTGATGTGCCCGTTCGCCAAGGGCGGCAAGGTCGGCCTGTTCGGCGGCGCCGGCGTCGGCAAGACCGTCAACATGATGGAGCTGATCAACAACATCGCCAAGGCGCACTCGGGCCTGTCCGTGTTCGCCGGCGTGGGCGAGCGTACCCGCGAGGGCAACGACTTCTACCACGAGATGAAGGACTCCAATGTCCTCGACAAGGTGGCGATGGTCTACGGCCAGATGAACGAGCCGCCGGGCAACCGCCTGCGCGTCGCCCTGACCGGCCTGACGATGGCCGAATACTTCCGCGACGAGAAGGACGCCAACGGCAAGGGCAAGGACGTGCTGCTGTTCGTCGACAACATCTACCGCTACACGCTGGCCGGTACCGAAGTGTCGGCGCTGCTGGGCCGCATGCCGTCGGCGGTGGGCTACCAGCCGACCCTGGCCGAGGAAATGGGCGTGCTGCAGGAGCGCATCACCTCGACCAAGACCGGTTCGATCACCTCGATCCAGGCCGTGTACGTGCCCGCGGACGACCTGACCGACCCGTCGCCGGCCACCACCTTCGCCCACCTGGACTCGACCGTGACCCTGTCGCGCTCGATCGCCTCGCTGGGCATCTACCCGGCGGTGGACCCGCTGGACTCGACCTCGCGCCAGATGGACCCGCAGGTCATCGGCCACGAGCACTACGACACCGCCCAGCGCGTCCAGCAGACCCTGCAGAAGTACAAGGAGCTGAAGGACATCATCGCGATCCTGGGCATGGACGAACTGTCCGAAGAAGACAAGCAGGCCGTGTCGCGCGCGCGCAAGATCGAGCGCTTCTTCAGCCAGCCGTTCCACGTGGCCGAAGTGTTCACCGGCTCGCCGGGCAAGTACGTGCCGCTGAAGGAAACCATCCGTGGTTTCAAGGGCATCGTCGATGGCGAGTACGACCACCTGCCGGAGCAGGCGTTCTACATGGTCGGCGGCATCGAGGAAGCGGTCGAGAAGGCCAAGAAGATGGCCGAGAAGGCCTGAGGAAGGCTGGAGCGGGAACCGGGATCGGGGAATGAACGTTCCCGGTTCCACGGGCCTGCCGCGGTGGACCCGCATTCCCCGTTTCCCGTTCCCTGTTCCCCGCTTTTGAGAACCAAACCATGAGCACCATCCGTTGCGACATCGTCAGCGCCGAGCAGCAGATCTTCAGTGGCGAGGCCACCCTGGTCGTGGCCACCGGTGAGCTGGGCGAGCTGGGCATCGCGCCCAAGCACGCGCCGCTGATAACCCGCCTGAAGCCGGGCAAGGTCGTGGTCACCATGCCGGGCGGCGAGCAGCTGGATTTCGCCATTTCCGGCGGCATCCTCGAAGTGCAGCCGCAGGTCGTGACCGTGCTGGCCGACACCGCCATCCGCGCCACCGACATCGACGAGGCCGCGGTGCGCAAGGCCAAGGAAGAAGCCGAGCGCGTGCTGGCCCACCGCGGCGAGGCGATGGAGCTGGCCGAGGCGCAGCAGAAGCTGGCCGAGATCACCGCGCAGTTGCAGGCGCTGGAGCGCCTGCGCCGCAACCTCAAGCACTGAGTGCGGGCATGCTGGAACAGGAAAACGCCGGGCTTGCCCGGCGTTTTTCGTTGGTGCATCAAGAGAAGAAGTATTTGATGGTTTCCCGTAGGAGCGCACCTTGGTGCGCGATGGGGCTTTCCCGGTGAAGCCATCGCGCACCAAGGTGCGCTCCTACGGGGGGCTCAGCGATAGACCACGTGCCGCAGCAGAAAGAAGTTCGCCGCGGCCAGCGCACCCTCGACCACCGGCTTGGCCAGCCAGGCCATCTGCAAACCCAGCGCATGCGCGACCAGCGCCACCAGCCAGGTGCTGATGGCGGTCATCAACAGCCACAGCCCGAGGAAGCGCGCGAACCGGCCCCAGCCGTGGCGCCGTTCGTCGCCGCTGGCGAAGGTATAACGGCCATTGAGCCAGAAGCCGAGCAGCGCGCCGCTGACGCGGCCGAGCAGGTTGCCGGGGATCGCAGGCAGGCCGGCGGCGGTGGCGGCGACGAATACCAGCCAGTCCAGCGACAACTGCAGCAGGCCGATGGCGAGGTACTGGCTGCCTTGCCGGAACAGGCTCATTGGATTCCTGGGCGACGGGACCGGCGGCCATGTTACCGGTTGCCGGCGGATTCCCGCGGCGGGGAATGCGTGCTTCACGCAGGCGGGGAGAGGTTCACTAGAATTGCTCCATCGTTTACAGGAAATCCGCCGACATGACCCAGCCGTTGCACGTGATCATCCTCGCCGCCGGCGCCGGCAAGCGCATGCAGTCGGCGCTGCCCAAGGTGCTGCAGCCGGTGGCCGGGCGGCCGATGCTGGCGCACGTGATCGACACCGCGCGACAGTTGCAGCCGGCGGGCATCCACGTGGTGCATGGCCACGGCGGCGAGGCGGTGCGCGCGGCGTTTGCCGACCAGGCGGACTTGAACTGGGCCGAACAGGTGCAGCAGTTGGGCACCGGCCATGCCGTGCAGCAGGCGATGCCGGCCGTTCCGGACACGGCGCAGGTATTGGTGCTGTATGGCGACGTACCGCTGATCCGCGCCGATACGCTGCGCGCGCTGCTGCATGGCGCGCCGCGGCTGGCGGTGCTGGTGGCCGACCTGGACGACCCGACCGGCTATGGCCGCATCGTGCGCGATGCCGAGGGCAAGGTCGCGGCCATCGTCGAGCAGAAGGATGCCGACGACGAGCAGAAGCGCATCCGCACGGTGAATACCGGCATCGTCACCGCCGAATCCACCGCGTTGCGGCGCTGGTTGTCGGGCCTGTCCAACGCCAACGCGCAGGGCGAGTATTACCTGACCGACGTGTTCGCCGCGGCCACGGCCGAATACACGCCGGCCACGCTGGTGCACGTGGCCGATCCGCAGGAGGCCGAAGGCGCCAACGACCCGTGGCAGCTGGCGCAGCTGGAGCGCGCCTGGCAGCTGCGCGCGGCGCGTGCGCTGTGCGCGCAGGGCGTGCGCCTGCTGGACCCGTCGCGCTTCGACCAGCGCGGCACGGTCAGGGCCGGGGCCGACGTGCAGATCGACGCCAACGTGGTGCTGGAGGGCGAGGTCGAGCTGGGCGACGGCGTCAGCATCGGCGCGTTCGTACGGCTGAAGGACGTCAGGCTCGGCGCCGGCACCGTGGTGCGGCCGCACTGCGACCTGGAAGGCGTGGTCAGCGAGGGCGCGGCGCAGATCGGCCCGTTCGCACGGCTGCGCCCGGGCACGGTGCTGGCCGACGGCGTGCACGTGGGCAACTTCGTGGAAACGAAGAAGACCACGCTGGGCAAGGGCAGCAAGGCCAACCACCTGACCTACCTGGGCGATGCGGTGATCGGCAGCGGCACCAACATCGGCGCCGGTACCATCACCTGCAACTACGACGGCGTGAACAAGTTCCGCACCACCATCGGCGACAAGGTGTTCGTGGGTTCCAACAGCGCGCTGGTGGCGCCGGTGACGCTGGCGGACGGCGCGACCATTGGTGCCGGCTCGGTGATCACCCGCGATGCGCCGGAAGGCAAGCTGACCGTGGCGCGCAGCCGCCAGCAGACCATCGAAGGCTGGAAGCGGCCGGTGAAAAAGTAAAGGCGCGTAGGTCGGGGTTACATCCCCGACGCCTTGCGCATCCAGACATCAAGCGTCGGGGATGTAACCCCGACCTACCCTTGCAGAGTAGCCGCCGGGACCGCTCCAGCCGGCGTCGAGCTCAGGCGGCCGGCAGCAGGATGGTCACGCACAGGCCGCCGTCGTTGCGGTTCTGCAGCGAGATGCGGCCGTCGTGCGCCTCGACGATCTCGCGGGTCAGCGCCAGGCCCAGGCCGGTGCCGTTGCGCTTGGTCGAATAGAACGGCATCAGCGCGTTCTGCAGCACCGCCTCGTTCATGCCGCTGCCGCGGTCCAGCACCTCGATGCGCAGCCAGTGCGGCAACCGCGCCAGCCGCACTTCCACCGCGTCGTCGGCGTCGATGCCGTTGTCGGCGCTGGCCTCGTGCGCGTTCTTCAGCAGGTTCAGCAGCGCCTGCGAGAACTGCGCCGGATCGATGCGGCTGTGCAGGTCTTCGGCAGGCGGCGCCATGCGGAAGGGAATCTGCTGCTGCAGCCCGCCGAGGAACGCGGCCCAGCCGATGGTCTGCAACTGCGGTTGCGGCAGCTTGGCGAAGCGCGCGTAGCCGCGGATGAAGCCTTCCAGATGGCGCGCGCGCTCCTCGACCGTGGCGAAGATGTCCTCCAGCCGGTCGTTGCGGCCGCGCCGTACCAACTCGGCGCCGGAGTGGGCCAGCGAGGCGATCGGCGCCAGCGAATTGTTCAGCTCGTGGCTGATGACGCGGATGACCTTCTTCCATGTCTGCACTTCCTGCCGCCGCAGCTCGGCGGTCAGCAGGCGCAGCAGCAGCAGTTCGTGCGGGCGGCCGTTGAGGTGGAAGCTGCGCCGCGACAGGTGGTAGACCTGCTCGTCGTCCTCGTCGCCACCTTCCTCGCGCACCGCGAACAGGCTGTCGCCGCCGCGGGCGATGGCGTTGCGCAGTTCCACCGGCATGTTCTCCAGCAGCTCGTGCATGCGCTTGCCTTCCAGCTTCCAGCCGCCATGCAGCAGCTTGCGCGCGGCAAGGTTGGAGAACGCCACGCGCTGCACGCCGTCGCCGCCGTCGGCCAGCAGCAGCATCGCCACCGGCGTGTTCTGCACCATCGTGTCCAGCAACAGCTCGCGCTGCACCAGCGACTGGCGTTGCTCGCGCAGCACGTCGCCCAGCTCGGCGTGGGCCTTCACCAGTTGTGCCAGTTCGTCGTTGCCGCGCCAGTGCACGCCGAAGTTGTATTCGCCGTCGCGGTAGCTGCTGGTGATGCCGGCCAGCGCGCGCAGCAGCGAGCGGATCGGCGCGGTGGCGCGGCGCAGCGTCCACCACATCAGCGCCAGCAGCAGCACCGTCGATGCCGTGGCGACCAGCCAGCCGCGGTCCATCCAGTACGCCAGCAGCCACGGCATGGCCGCGGCCAGCCCCAGCACCGGCAGCAGGCGCAGGAACAGGCGGAAGGTGAACGAGCGTGTCTTCAACATGGTCGTTTCATTCGCGGGGGATGCCGTGGCGGTCCATGCGCCGGTACAGCGCCTGCCGGCTCAGGCCGAGGTCGGCGGCAGCCTGGGCAATGACGCCGCCGGCGCGTTCCAATGCGGCGACGATGCGCGCGCGGTCCGGTTCGTCGGCCGGCGCGGTGGGGCGCTGCGGTGCACGCGGCAGGTTGAGGTCGGCCGCTTCGATGCGCGGCCCCTGCGCCAGCAGGCTGGCGCGCTGGATCACGTTGCGCAGTTCGCGCACGTTGCCCGGCCAGTTATGGCGTTGCAGCGCCTGCGCGGCCTGCGGCGACAGCGGCTTGCCGTCGTCGCCGAGGAAATGGCGGGCCAGCGGCAGGATGTCCTCGCGCCGCTCGCCCAGCGCCGGCAGCGCCAGCTCGACGGTGTTGAGGCGGTAGTAGAGGTCCTCGCGGAAGCTGCCGTCGCGGATCATCGCCGGCAGGTCGGCGTTGGTGGCGCTGACCACGCGCACCTTCACCTGGCGCTCGCGGTTGGCGCCCAGGCGCTCGAAGCGGCCGGTTTCCAGCACCCGCAGCAGCTTCATCTGCCCGGTGAGCGACAGGTTGCCGATCTCGTCGAGGAACAGCGTGCCGCCATCGGCCGCCTCGAACTTGCCTTCGCGCGCCTTGTTGGCGCCGGTATAGGCACCGGCCTCGGCGCCGAACAACTCGGCTTCGATCAGTTCGGAAGGAATCGCGCCGCAGTTCAGCGCGACGAACGGGCCGCCGCGCTTGCCGGAGTTGGCCTGGATGATCTCGGCGATCTTCTCCTTGCCGGCGCCGTTGGGGCCGGTGATCAGCACCGGCAGCTCCGAGCGCGCCACCTGGCAGGCCAGCGCGATGACCCGTTCGCTGGCCGGGTCGGCGAACACCACCCCGCGCAGGTCGTAGCGCTCGCGCAGGCTGGTCTGCTGGCGCAGTTCGCGCTGGCGACGGCGCGCCAGCTCGCGGCGGGTTTCGGCCAGCTCCAGCAGGTTGTTGACCGTGGTCAGCAGGCGGCCGTCGTCCCACGGCTTGGCCAGGTAGTCGGCGGCGCCGGCCTTGACCAGTTCCACCGCGCTGTCCAGGTGGGTCCAGGCGGTGAGCAGGATCACCGGCAGGTCCGGGTGCGCGTCGCGGATCTGCCCGAACAGCGCGCGGCCCTCGTCGCCGGAGGTGGTGTCGGCGGTGAAGTTCATGTCCTGGATCACCAGGTCGAACTCCTGCTCTTCGAGCATCGCCAGCCCCTGCGCGGGCGAGGCGGCGTGGCGGGTCTCGATGTCGTGCAGCGAGAACAGCACGTCCAGTGCGGTGGCCACGGCGCTGTTGTCGTCGATGATCAGGATCTGCGGCATCGGGGCTTGCAAGGGTGGGAGTGGAAAGGGAAGCGCAGACCTTACACGTTGCGGCCCGCGCTGGCAGGGGACATGTGCTTCAGGGTTGTCCGGCCGCCGCGGCCGCGCGATGGCCGTAGCTCAGCACGCGGGTGAGGGTCCATTGGCCGTCGTGCAGGTGCCAGAGCATGGTGAAGTCGGCCAGCCCCTCGCACTTGCCGCCGGCGATGTCGCAGAAGCGGTGGCTGCCTTGGGCGATGGCGCCGAAATCCTTGATCGGGAACACCTGCAGGCTGCCTTCCACCAATTCGCGGGTGTAGCGGCCGCAGGCGTGCTTGCGGGTGTTTTCCAGCATCGCCTCGCGGGTCCGGGTGACGCCGCCGGTGTCGTGGTAGAACTCGACCGCCGGGTCGAAGTAATCGGCGTGCCGCTGCAACTGCGCCGGGTCGCTGCAGTGGTTGAAGCTGTCGAACACGGCACGGTCGAGCGTGGCGATGGTGGCGGCGAGGTCGCCGGCCGCCGGTGCGGCGGCGGGCAAGGCCAGCAGCAGCGGCAGCAGGTGCAGGGCGGGCTTGTTCATGGCGGTTCCGGCATCAGGTGCTGCGCGTGGCCACGGCCGGCGGGATGGACGCCGCGCGCCGGGCCGGGCCGAACACCGATACTTGCCCCAGCAGCCACAGCGCCGCCGCGCCGATGGGCAGGTACAGCAGCGGCAGGCGCGGCAATTCGTAGCGGCCCATCAGCCATTGGTTGAGCAGGTAGGCCAGCAGCATGCCGAGCACGATGCCGATGGTCGCCAGCAGGAAGTTCTCGGTCTGGAAATAACGCAGGATCTGGCCCTTGGTCGCACCGAGCGCGCGGCGGATGCCGATCTGCTTGGTGCGCTGCTGCACCCAGAAGCTGGCCAGGCCGACGATGCCCAGCGCGGTCACCAGCAGCAACAGGCCGCACACGATCAGCAGCAGGCCGACCATGTCGCGGTCGTTGGCGAAGTAGTCGGCGCGGCCCTGCTCGAAGGTGAGCTTGCGCCAGACCAGGCGGTTGGGATCGTTGCGGTCCAGCGCCGCCAGCGCCTGTTCGAGCACCTCGGCGCGGCGTGCCGGTTCGGCCACGCGGATCAGGTAGCGGCCGCCGTTGGAGAAGTTCATGCGGATCGGAAACACCACCGAATAGGTGCGGTTGTTGCTCTGCATGTTCGGCCGCAGCAGGGTGTCCACCACGCCGATGATGGTCAGTTGGATGTTGGCCATATAGACGGTCTTGCCGACCGCGCCGCCGTCCGGAAACATCCTGTCGGCGGCCGCCTTGCTGACGATGATCGCCGAGCGCAGGCCGCTGACGTCCTCCACCTCGCGCAGCGCGTCATTGCTTTTGTACTCGTCGGCGTTGAAGTCGCGGCCGGCGACCAGTTTCAGGCCCATGGTGGCCAGCGCGCCTTCGCTGACCATGTACTGGGTGGCGTTGAGCGTGGGCACCTCCTGCTCGGGGGTGAGCGAGAGCGAGGTGTTCCAGCTGCCGTTCTGGAACGGCAACTGGTTGGTGATGGCCACGCGCTCGACGCCGGGGACGGCACGCAGCGAGGCCAGGTCCTCGGCGGTGCGGGCGTCGCCGTCGGTCTGCTGGCCGATGCCGCTCAGGCCGATCTCGATCAGCCGGTCGTCGTCGATGCCGCTGGCGAGGTTGAGGGTTTCCAGGCGCTGGGTGACGATGAACAGCGCGTTGCAGATGATCGCGCAGCTCAGTGCGATCTCCAGCACGATCAGCGCCGCGGCGGTCTTGTGGCGCGACAGGGTGGAAAGGATCGGGCGGATTTCCATGTGGGACTCCGGGGTTTTCAGATGGGCAGAGGGGTCACTGCGTCTTGAGCTGCACGGCCGGGGCCACCTGCATCGCCCGCCACGCCGGCAGGATGCCGGCCAGCAGGCTGGCGGCGATGGCCAGGGCGAAGGTCAGCAGCAGCATCGAGCCGTCCAGGTGGGCCAGCGAGGCGTAGTCGGCCGGGCGCTGGCGCACCGCCCACAGTCCGCCCAATGCCAGCAGCAGGCCCAGCATGCCGCCGGCCAGGCCGATCGTCCCGGCCTCGACCAGGCATTGCTTGAAGATCTCCGTGCGGCTGGCGCCGAGCGCGCGGCGCACGCCGATCTCGCCGCTGCGACGCAGGAATTTGGCCAGCAGCAGGCCCACGGTGTTGACCAGGCACACCAGCAGGAAGCCGAACGCCAGCCACATCTGCAGGCGCACGTCGCCGGGCACCACGTTGCGGAATTCCAGCAGCTCCATCACGTTGCGCAGGCGGGTGTTGGCCGGGCGCTCGAAGCGGCCGGCGGCGCGCTGCTGGTCGGAGTAGTTGTCCAGGTAGGCCTTGAACGCGGGCGCGTCGGCGGCCGAATCCAGCTCCACCCAGTACTGGATCCAGGCGCAGGGCACGTTCAGCGCGGTGGCGTCGTTGACGATCTCGCGGCCGAAGCAGTTCATGTTGCCGTTGCGGTCCAGCTCCAGGTCGCGCGAGGTGGAGAACGGCACGAACACGTCTTCCTGGCGGTCGTAGCGGCCGACGAACAGGTCGTAGAACAGCGGCTGCGGCTTCCAGTCGTCGAGCACGCCGACGACGCGCAGCGCGTGGCCTTCGACCAGCACGTCGCGGCCGACGCTGTTGGCGCCCTTGAACAGCTTGTCGTTGAGGGTGCGGCTGATCACCGCCACCCGCGCGTGGCCCGTGTCCTCGGCGCCGCTCCAGCCCTGGCCGTACAGGAATGGGGTGTCGAACATCGGGAAGAAGTCGCCGGAGGTGTAGCGCATGCCGACGCTGAACGGCTTGAGCGCATCCACCCGCGGATCGACGATGCCGCCGCCGCCGGTCATCATCGCCTGCCGCGGCGCCTTCTTCTGCCGCAGCAGTTCCTCGGCGTCGAAGCGGGTCAGCTGCCCTTCCGGCTCCTCGCCGGGCTTGTAGCCCTCGCGGGTGTAGGCGTCGAGCTGCACGTAGAACAGGCGTTCGCTCTTGTGCGGGATGGGGTCGCCGGAGAGCACCTTGAACACGGTGAGCGTGGTCATCGCCGCGCCGATGCCCAGGGCGATGGCCAGCACCATCAGCGCGGTGAGCACCTTGTTGCGGCGGAAGCTGCGCAGAGCCAGCTTGAAGTAGTAGGCGAGCATGGTGGGCTCCTTGTGTTTCCTTCTCCCTCCGGG
>NZ_LDJP01000017.1 GCF_001431505.1 Stenotrophomonas daejeonensis | reverse complement strand
CGGGTAGGTCGGGGCCACGTCCCCGACGCGCGGCGCATCCGGCACGTATTGCGTTAAGCGTCGGGGACGTGGCCCCGACCTACGGCGGCGCGCCGTTGGCCTCGCGCATGAAGTCGACGAACACCCGCAGCTTGGGCGCCAGCTGTTCGCGCGAGGGGTAGTACAGGTGGAAGCCGGGGAACGGCGGCTGCCAGTCGTCGAGCACGCGCAGCAGCCGCCCGGCGGCGAGGTCGTCCGCGGCGGCGGCCTCGAACACCTGCGCCAGCCCCAGCCCGGCGATGGCCATGCGCCGGCCCAGCCCGCTGTCGTTGAAGATCGGCCCGCCGCCGACCTCGACGCTGAAATCCTGGCCGTTGCGGGTGAATTCCCACGGCATCAGCCGGCCGTCGCTGCGGCGGTAACGCATGCACACGTGCGCGGCCAGTGCTTCGGGCGTGTCCGGTGGCGGGTGCCGTTGCAGGTAGGCGGGGGCGCCGACCACCACCAGTCGCTGCGGCGGACCCAGCGGCACCGCGACCATGCCGTCGGCCAGCGATTCGCCGAGGCGGATGCCGGCATCGAAACCCTCGGCGACCAGGTCGGTCAGCGCCGCCTGCACTTCCAGCTCGACCTCCACCTGCGGGTAAAGCGCACAGAATGCCGGCAGGTGCGGCAGCAGCAGCCGTTCGACCGCGATCCGCGGCGTGGTGATGCGCAGGTGCCCGGCGGGTACGTCGCGGCTTTCCTCCAGTGCCTGCAATGCGCCGCCGATGCGCGCCAGTGCCGGCAGGGTTTCGCGCAATAGCCGTTCGCCGGATTCGGTCAGCCCGACCCGGCGCGTGGTCCGGTGCAGCAGGCGCGCGCCCAGCCGCCGCTCCAGGCTGCGCACCGACTGCGACAGCGCCGAGGGCGACATGCCCAGTTCGATGGCCGCGCGGCTGAAACTGGCGTGCCGCGCCACGCAGGCGAAGGCTGCCAGTGCGGGCAGCAGGGCAGGATTGATTGTGAAGTCATGCTTCATTGAAGTTGAAGATTATCCTGATTTATCGCCTGAAGCCCACGCCCTACAGTGGCCCTCCCTTTCCCCCGGAGCATCGCGATGCAGACCCGCACCCTCGGCCGCAACGGCCCCACGGTTTCCGCCCTCGGCCTCGGCTGCATGGGCATGAGCGCGTTCTACGGCGGCCGCGGCGACGATGCCGCGGCCATCGCGGTGATCCACCGCGCGCTGGAACGCGGCGTCACCCTGCTCGACACCGCCGACATGTACGGCCCGCACACCAACGAAATGCTGGTTGGCCGGGCCATCGCCGGCCGCCGCGGCCAGGTGATCCTGGCCACCAAATTCGGCGTCCGCTTGGACCCGTCCGATCCGCAGGCGCGCGGCGTCGATGGCCGCCCCGAGTACGTGCAGGCGGCCTGCGAAGCCAGCCTGAAGCGGCTGGGCGTCGATCACGTCGACCTGTACTACCAGCACCGGGTCGATCCGCAGGTGCCGATCGAGGACACCGTGGGCGCGATGGCGCGGCTGGTCGAGCAGGGCAAGGTGCGCTGGCTGGGCCTGTCCGAGGCGGCGCCGGAGACGATCCGCCGCGCGCATGCGGTACACCCGATCACCGCGTTGCAGACCGAGTATTCGCTGTGGTCGCGCGAACCGGAGCAGAACGGCGTGCTGGCCACCGTGCGCGAACTGGGCATCGGCTTCGTGCCGTACTCGCCGCTGGGGCGCGGCTTCCTGACCGGCGCGATCCGCACGCCGGAGGACTTCGACGCGGACGACTACCGCCGCCATTCGCCGCGTTTCCAGGGCGACAACTTCGCCCGCAACCTGGCATTGGTGGAACAGGTGCGCGCCATCGCCGCGGACAAGGGCATCAGCGCCGGACAGCTGGCGCTGGCGTGGGTGCTGGCGCGCGGCGACGACCTGGTGCCGATTCCGGGTACCAAGCGCTTGGCCTATCTGGAAGAAAACCTCGGCGCGCTGGACGTGGCGCTGGATGCCGATGAACTGGCGCGGATCGACGCGGTGTTCCCGGTCGATGCGGTCGCCGGGGCGCGCTATCCGGCAGCCAGCATCGGCAGCGTGCACCGGTAGGTCGGGGCTACGCCCCCGACGGCGCATGGATGGCGCCGGCGGGGGCCTGCTCTGAGGCATGGCACGTCGGGGGCGTAGCCCCGACCTACGTGGGGGGCGAGCTATTCCCTTGACGTGCTGGTATTTGGCATGGCGTGTCGGGGCCGTAGCCCCGACCTACGTCATTGCTGCTCGCGGGCGATGGCGCGCCAGCCGATGTCACTGCGGTGGAACGCGTTGGCCCAGTGGATCTTGTGCACGCCGGCGTAGGCATGCTTCTGCGCGTCGGACACGCTGTCGCCCAGCGCGGCCACGCACAGCACACGGCCACCGGCGCTGACCACGTTGCCGGCGGCGTCCAGCGCGGTGCCTGCGTGGAAGACCTTGGCGCTGGCCGGTACGTCGTCCAGGCCGCTGATGACGTCGCCGCTGACCGGCGTTTCCGGGTACGGACGCGCGGCCATCACCACGCCCAGCGACGGGCGCGGGTCCCACTGCGCTTCGACGCCGGCCAGCGCGCCGTCGATGGCCTTCTCGACCAGATCGACCAGGTCCGATTGCAGGCGCAGCATCACCGGCTGGGTTTCCGGGTCGCCGAAGCGCACGTTGAATTCGATGACCTTCGGCGCGCCGGTCGCGTCGATCATCAGGCCGGCATAGAGGAAGCCGGTGAACGGCACGCCGTCCTTGATCATGCCGGCCACGGTCGGCTCGACCACCTCGCGCATCACCCGCGTGTGTACCTCGGGCGTGACCACCGGCGCCGGCGAGTACGCGCCCATGCCGCCGGTGTTGGGGCCGGTGTCGCCGTCGCCGACGCGCTTGTGGTCCTGCGAGGTCGCCATCGGCAGCGCGACACGGCCATCGACCATCGAGATGAAGCTGGCTTCCTCGCCGTCGAGGAACTCCTCGATCACCACGCGTGCGCCGGCGTCGCCGAAGGCATTGCCGGCGAGCATGTCGCGTACCGCGGCCTCGGCCTCGTCCAGCGTCATCGCCACGATCACGCCCTTGCCGGCGGCCAGGCCGTCGGCCTTGATGACGATCGGCGCGCCCTTGTCGCGCACATAGGCCAGCGCCGCCTCGACCTCGGTATGCACCGCATAGAACGCGGTGGGGATGCCGTGGCGGGCGAGGAAGTCCTTGGCGAAGGCCTTGCTGCCCTCCAACTGCGCGGCGGCGGCGGTAGGCCCGAAGATGCGCAGGCCGGCGGCGCGGAAGCGGTCGACCACGCCGGCCACCAGCGGCACTTCCGGGCCGACCACGGTCAACGCGATGGCCTCGTCACGGGCCAGTTGCAGCAGGCCGTCGATGTCGGTGACCTTCACCGCGACGTTGCGGCACTTCGATTCGGTCGCGGTGCCGGCATTGCCCGGGGCGACGAGCACTTCGCCCACGCGCGGCGACTGCGCCAGCTTCCAGGCCAGGGCGTGTTCGCGGCCGCCGGAGCCGATGACGAGGATCTTCATGGGGTCAGTCCTGTGGGGGCATTCATGGGGAGCGGCAGTCGGACGCCTTCAGCGCCACTTCGAAGAACCGCGCGCCGTCGGCGTCGATGAAGCGGCGGCGCACGCCACCGCCGGCGGCGTAGACCGGTGCCAGTGCGGCATTCGTGCACAATTCGGCGATGGCGTCGGCCTCGTCGCGCCGCAGGGCCGCGAATACGTCGGGCCTGGCCTTGGCCGCCGCCACGGTGGCGTCGGGGGAACGGATCACGAACACCAGGTCGTCGCCGTGCCGATGCACGGCATCGACGATCAGGCCGTCACGGTAGGGTGCGGGCAGCTGTTTGCCGAGCGCGGCGATGGCCTGCCGTTGCGCATCGCCCAGCGTGCCATTGCCACAGGCGGCCAGCAGCGGCAGCAACAGGGCCATGCACAGCGGGCGCGGCAACGCGGGCCATGTGGCAGCGGTCATTCCCCGTTTCCCGTTTCCCGTTCCCGGCTTCATCAGTGGCGGAAGTGGCGCACGCCGGTGAACACCATCGCGATGCCGTGCTCGTCGGCGGCGGCGATCACCTCGGCGTCGCGCATCGAACCGCCCGGCTGGATCACCGCGCTGATGCCGGCTTCGGCGGCGGCGTCAAGGCCGTCGCGGAACGGGAAAAACGCATCGGAGGCCATCACCGAGCCCGGTACCACCAAGCCCGCATCGTTGGCCTTGATGCCGGCGATGCGGGCCGAATACACGCGGCTCATCTGCCCGGCGCCGACGCCGATGGTGCGCTGGTCCTTCGCATAGACGATCGCGTTGGACTTGACGAACTTGGCCACCTTCCATGCGAACAGCAGGTCGGCGAACTGCGCTTCGGTGGGTGCAATCTTGCTCACCACCTTCAACTCGTCACGCAGCACCACGCGGTCGTCGGCGCTCTGCAGCAGCAGGCCGGAACCGACGCGCTTGCTGTCGATGAAACCCGGCGTCGCCGCCGCGGTGGGGATGCGCAGCACGCGCACGTTGGCCTTCTTCGTCGCGTAGTCCAGCGCGGCCGGCTCGTAGTCCGGGGCGATCAGCACTTCGACGAACTGGCGGTCGAGGATGGTCTGCGCGGTCTTCGCGTCCAGCGTGCGGTTGAAGGCGAGGATGCCGCCGAAGGCGCTGGTCGGGTCGGTGGCGTAGGCCTGCTCGTAGGCGCCGCCGACGCTGGCGGCGACGGCGACGCCGCACGGGTTGGCGTGCTTGACGATGACGCAGGCCGGGGCGTCGAACTGGCGCACGCATTCCCACGCGGCGTCGGAGTCGGCGATGTTGTTGTAGCTCAGTTCCTTGCCCTGCAACTGGGTGAACGTCGCCAGCGAGCCCGGCGCCGGATGCAGGTCGCGGTAGAGCGCAGCCTGCTGGTGCGGGTTCTCGCCGTAGCGCAGATCCATCACCTTCACGAAAGTGGAGCTCATCTGCGCCGGGAACGCCTCGCGCGCCGGCACGGTGGCGCTGGCGTCGGTGACCGAGGAAAGGTAGTTGCCGATCGCCGCGTCGTACTGCGCCACGCGGTTGAACGCGGCCACCGACAGCGCGAAGCGCTTGGCGGCGGACAGCTTGCCGTCGTTGGCGTCCAGTTCGGCCAGCAGGCCGGCGTATTGCTCCGGGCTGGTGGCCACGGCGACGCGGGCGAAGTTCTTGGCCGCGCTGCGCAGCATCGCCGGGCCGCCGATGTCGATGTTCTCCACCGCATCGGCCAGGGTGCAGTCCGCTTTGGCGGTGACCGCCTCGAACGGGTACAGGTTCAGCACCAGCAGGTCGATCGGGGCGATGCCGTGCTCGGCCATCACCGCATCATCCAGCCCGGCGCGGCCGAGCAGGCCGCCGTGCACCACCGGGTGCAGGGTCTTGACCCGGCCATCCATCATTTCCGGGAAGCCGGTGACGTCGGACACGTCCTTGACCGGCAGCCCGGCCTCGCGGATCGCCTTGGCGGTGCCGCCGGTGGACAGCAGTTCGACGTTGCGCGCGGCCAGCGCGCGGGCCAGTTCGACCAGGCCGGTCTTGTCGGAAACGGACAGCAGGGCCCGGCGCACGGGCAGCAGATCAGCGGACATGAGGTGCGGGGGAAGCGGAAACGGGCCGGTATTGTAGCGGCCCGCGGCCCCGGGGTTTGGTTGCAGCGGTGACCGCCGCAGGGGCCATGCGGTGGCGCCCGACCGTTGGTCGCGGCGGCGGCGCGAAGCGCCGGGCGGTTGATGGCCCGTGCCGACCAACGGTCGGCACCCACCAGAGAGCTACCCTCGCCTCAGGCCAGCCCGTATTCCTTGAGCTTCTTGCGCAGGGTGGCGCGGTGGATGCCGAGCATCGCCGCGGCGCGGCTCTGGTTGCCCTCGCAGTGGTTGAGCACTTCCACGAACAGCGGGATCTCCATTTCGCGCAGCACGATCTCGTAGACATCGTCGGCCTCGCAGCCGTCGAGGTCGCGCAGGTAACGGCGCACGGACTGGGCGACGTGTTCGCGCAGCGGCGGCTTCGGAGCGCCACGACTGCTGTCAGGACGGGAGGGGGCAGCGTTCAAGGGGATTCCCGGATTCAACGTGGCCGGGGCGCGAACGCGGCCGGCGGTGGAAGGGGGCAGTCTAGCGCGTGGGCCGTGGTGGCGTCATGCCGGCCGGTATGGTCAGCGGAACTCGAAGGTATAGGCGACGGTGGCCGCCGACGGCTCGCGCAGCAGGAACGCCACCTGCGCGCTCTGGCCGGGTTCGAGCAGCTGCCGCGGGCCCTGCGCGGGGTCGAGGTAGTCGCCCGGTTGCAGGGTACGGCGGCCGATGACGCGGCCGTCGGCGTCGGACAGCGACAACCGCAGCGCCGGCCACGCCTGCGCCCAGCGCGCGTCGTTGCGGAAGCTGGCCTGCACTTGCAGCACGCCGGGCTGGCCGGCCAGCGGCCGCACCTCGCGCTGGAGCATGGTGTAGGCCGCCGGCTCGTGCCAGGCCGGCAGGGCGCAGCGCAGCACCGTGCACACCGCGCCGATCAGCGGGCGGGTGCGGGCGTCGCCGGCAAGGCGGGCGCGGTCGGCCACGGCGATCTGCAACAGCAGCAGCACGCCGAGCACGGCGACCAGACCCCATTGCCAGCGTGGCGTGCGCAGCGCCGGGCGCGGGCCACGCAGGAAGGCCGGGGCAGCGGTGGTCGCCGCCGGTACCGCCGGTTCCAGTGCGGCCGCCTCGACGGCAATGGTGTCGTCGGTCGGTGCGGCATCGGCGATGGCCCCGGTTTCGTCGCCAGCCTCGTCGCCAGTTTCATCCGTGGCCGGTGCCGGTGTGTCGCCGGTTGCGGCGGCTGCGTTGCCGGCTTCGGCCTGCGGGCCGTGCAGGAAGGTGGCGAGCGGGCGGCGGTCGGGCGGGGTTTCGGCGGTCATGCGCATCGAGGGCCATGGGACTGGCCCCATTCAAGCACGGCGCACGCCGGTGATGCGCATCCAGTCGCCGTCCTGCGCGGTTTGCAGTTGCTCGAACCATGCCGCATAGCGCTCCAGCAATTCGCCTTCCTGCCCGTGCAGGATGCCGGACAGGGCGATGCGCCCGCCCGGCGCCACGCGCGCGGCCAGCCGTTCGGCCAGTGCGTCCAGCGCCGAGGCGAGGATGTTGGCGACCACGACCGGGTAGGTGGCGGCCGGCTCGTCCTCGGGCAGGTACGCGGCGATGTGCACGCCGTTGCGCTCGCCGTTGTCGGCGGTAGCGAGCAGCGCCTGCGGGTCGTTATCGACGCCTGCCGCATTGGCGGCGCCGAGCTTGAGCGCAGCCAGCGCGAGGATGCCGGAGCCGCAGCCGAAGTCGAGCACGCTGCGGCCGGCCAGTTCGCCGTCGGCGGCCAACTGGTCGAGCCAGCGCAGGCACAGCGCGGTGGTCGGGTGGGTGCCGGAGCCGAAGGCGAGGCCGGGGTCCAGCCGCACCACGGCAGCGTCGGCGGCCTGCGCGGCTGCGGGCAGTTCGTGGTTCCACGGCACGATCCAGGTGCGCCGGCCGAACTGCATCGGCTGGAACTGGTCCAGCCATGCGCGCTCCCAGTCCTCGTCCTCGACCGCGCGGAAGCCGGCGTTGCTCCAGTCCAGCCCGGCGTCGAAGGCTTCCAGCGCCGCCAGCAACGCCAGCGCATTGGTTTCCGCGGGGAACAATGCGGTCAGTACCAACGCGTTCCACAGCGGGGTTTCGCCCACACCCGGCTCCAGGATCGCGTGTTCGTTGCCGGTGTCGGCATCGGCGTCGAGCAGGGTCACCGCCAGCGCGCCGACGTCCTCCAGCGCGTTCTCGTAGCGGGGCTGGGTGGCTTCGGTGCAGCGCAGGGTGAGTTCGAGGAAGGGCATGGCGGTACGGCGACGACGGAACGGAAGCGGGCATCCTAGACGATGCGGCGAAGTGGATGCATGGGCGTTGGCGGGTGCCGGCCGCTCCACCGGGGGTAGGTCGGGGCTACGCCCCCGACGATTCGTGGTGCCGTCGGGGGCATAGCCCCGACCTACGAAACGGAAGAAGGCGGGTTTCCCCGCCTTCTTCTTCACAACGTCGGCCGGCGCCGGCTCAGGTCAGCGCGATCGACTGGTTCTTGCGTTCGGCCAGGCGCTTTTCCAGGTAGTGGATGTTCTGCCCGCCGGCCTGGAAGCCCTTGTCGCGCATGATCCGCTGCTGCAACGCGACGTTGGTCTTGATGCCGTCGACCACCATCTCGCTCAGCGCCACCCGCATGCGGGCGATGGCGGTGTCGCGGTCCGGGCCGTGCACGATCAGCTTGCCGATCATCGAGTCGTAGTTGGCCGGCACCCGGTAGCCGCCGTAGATGTGCGTGTCCACGCGCACGCCCGGGCCGCCTGGCGGGTAGAAGCCGGTGATGGTGCCGGGGCAGGGGAAGAACGTCTCCGGGTCCTCGGCGTTGATGCGGCACTCGATGGCGTGGCCGTTGATCTTGATGTCGCTCTGCTTGATCGACAGCTTGTGCCCGGCGGCGATCTTCAGCTGCTCGGCGACCAGGTCGATGCCGGTGATCAGCTCGGTCACCGGGTGCTCCACCTGGATGCGGGTGTTCATCTCGATGAAGTAGAAGCGGCCGTTCTCGAACAGGAACTCGAAGGTGCCGGCGCCGCGGTAGCCGATGCGGATGCAGGCTTCCACGCAGACCTTGCCGATTTCCTCGCGCAGTTCCGCGGTGATGCCCGGCGCCGGCGCTTCCTCCACCACCTTCTGGTGGCGGCGCTGCATCGAGCAGTCGCGCTCGCCGAGGTGGATGGCGCCGCCCTGGCCGTCGGCCAGCACCTGG
The DNA here is from genome assembly GCF_001431505.1 of Stenotrophomonas daejeonensis. GTDB lineage: Bacteria > Pseudomonadota > Gammaproteobacteria > Xanthomonadales > Xanthomonadaceae > Stenotrophomonas > Stenotrophomonas daejeonensis. The sequence goes on along the minus strand of NZ_LDJP01000017.1, from coordinate 14,237 downwards.
ATCTCCACGTGGCGCGGGTTCTCCAGGAACTTCTCCATGTAGACCATGTCGTTGCCGAACGCGGCCTTGGCTTCCTGCTTGGTGGTGGCGATGGCGTTGACCAGCGCCGCTTCCGAATGCACCACGCGCATGCCGCGGCCGCCGCCGCCGCCGGCGGCCTTGACGATGACCGGGTAGCCGATCTCGCGGGCGATCTTGATGTTGGCGGCGGCATCGTCGCCGAGCGGGCCGCCCGAGCCGGGCACGCACGGCACGCCGGCGGCCTTCATCGCGCGGATCGCCTCCACCTTGTCGCCCATCAGGCGGATGGTGTCGGCCTTGGGGCCGATGAAGATGAAGCCGGACTGCTCCACGCGCTCGGCGAAGTCGGCGTTCTCCGACAGGAAGCCGTAGCCGGGGTGGATGGCCTGCGCGTCGGTGACCTCGGCCGCGGCGATCAGCGCCGGGATGTTGAGGTAGCTCTCCGACGACGGCGCCGGGCCGATGCACACCGACTCGTCGGCCATCGCCACGTGCTTGAGGTTGCGGTCGACGGTGGAATGCACCGCGACCGTGCGGATGCCCAGGGTGTGGCACGCGCGCAGGATGCGCAGCGCGATTTCACCACGGTTGGCGATTACGACCTTGTCGAGCATGGCCGGCGCCTCAGGCGATCACGAACAGCGGCTGGTCGAACTCCACCGGGTTGCCGCTTTCGCCGAGGATGGCGACCACGGTGCCGGACACCTCGGCCTCGATCGGGTTGAACATCTTCATCGCCTCGATGATCGCCAGCGTCTCGCCGGCCTTGACTTGCTGGCCGACGCTGACGAACGGCGGCTTGTCCGGGGCCGCGGAGGCGTAATAGGTGCCGACCATCGGCGCGCGCTGCACGTGGCCGTCCGGCAGGGCGTTGCCCGGCTTGGCGGTGCCGCCGGTGGAGGCCTCGGTCGGCGAGTTCATCGGCATGCTCGGGGCCGCGGCCGGGGCCGGGGCGTGGACCGGTGCGGCGACGGCCACCGGTGCCGGCACGTAGCCGCCGACCGGGGTGCGCGACAGGCGCACGGATTCTTCGCCTTCCTTGATCTCGATCTCGGCCAGGTTCGACTCTTCCAGCAGGTCGATCAGCTTCTTGATTTTGCGCAGGTCCATAGAGAGCCTCTTGGGTGTTGTCGGCGGCGGCGCGTTCGCGCACCGCCGCCGGGGAATGGGGTCAGAGCCGCTGCAGGGCGGCGTCCAGGGCGTAGCGGTAGCTGTCCGCGCCGAAGCCGCAGACCACGCCGACCGCCTTGTCGCTGAAATAACTGTGCTGGCGGAAGGGTTCGCGGGCGTACGGGTTGGACAGGTGGATTTCGATGAACGGGACGGCCACCGCCGCCAGCGCGTCGCGCAGCGCGACCGAGGTATGGGTGAAGGCGGCCGGGTTGATCAGGATGAAGGCGGTGCCGTCGCCGCGGGCGGCCTGCACCCGCTCGACCAGCACGTGCTCGGCGTTGGACTGCAGGCTCTCCAGTACGTGCCCGGCGGCCAGCGCCTGCGCGGCCAGCGCCGCGTCGATGCCGGCCAGCGTGGTGTGCCCGTAGACCTCAGGCTCGCGGCTGCCGAGCAGGTTCAGGTTGGGGCCGTGGAGGACCAGCAGTCTTGCCATGTGCCAGCGGTGGGTGGGAAAGGGCGGGAGTCTGATCGAAGCCGGCAATGCTGTCCAGTTCGGCGAACTTGCCGGTGATTTAATCGGATGTTTGAATTTTTGGAGTGGGCCGCCGGGGTAGGAGCGCACCTTGGTGCGCGATGGGTTTTACCGGGAAAGCATCATCGCGCACCAAGGTGCGCTCCTACGGGGTTGCTATCCATTCCTCGATCTCGCCGGCCTTGAACGGCCCCAGTTTCTGCTTCACCACCCGGCCCTGCGCATCGACCAGCACGCTGTAGGGCAGCAGCCCCTGCGTGTTGCCGAGCCTGACGCTGGCATCGGCCGGGCCGGGGCTGTCGATCACGATGGGGTAGTACACCGGCACGTTGCCGAGGAAGTCGAGCACCGCCTCGGGCGTGTCCAGTGCCAGCCCCACCACCTGCGGGCCGCTGTCGGCGTGTTTGGCGGCGAAGCGCGCCAGTTCCGGCATTTCCTCGATGCACGGGCCGCACCAGCTGGCCCAGACGTTGATCAGCAGCGGCTTGCCCTTGAACTGGTCGGGGAAGCGCACCGGCATGCCGTCCAGGTCGGGCAGGGTGAAGGCCGGCAACGGCTCGCCGGGACGCGCCACCGGCACCGGCGGCGCCGGCCGCGGGGCGGTCGAGGGCGAGGTCATCGGCAGCAGTCCGGGTGCGGCCGGGCGGCTCAGCCAGGCGCCGGCGGCGAGCCCGGCCGCCGCGGCGATTCCCGCCACCCACCACAGCCGCGCGCGCATGTCAGCGTGCCGCGCGCAGCAGCGCGTCCTCGACCACGGACTGGGTCAGCACGGTCGGCAGCACCCGCGGCGGCGCGCCGGGGCCGTAGACCACGTACAGCGGCACGCCCACCGCCTTGTGCTGTTCGAGGAAGGCGCTGATCTGCGGGTCGACGTTGGTCCAGTCGCCGCGCATGTACACCGCGTCCACCCGCTTGAGCCCGTCGCGGAAGGCGGCGCGGTCGAGCACGTTGCGCTCGTTGGCCTTGCAGGTCACGCACCAGTCGGCGGTCATGTTGACGAACACCACGCGGTTGTCCGCGCGCAACCGGTCGAGCATCTCCGGCGAGTACGCCACCGTGCCCTCGCTGGCCGCGCGCGCCGGCGGCTGCATGCGGGTCACGCCCCATACCGGCGCCAGCGCCAGCAGCACGATCGCCGCGCCCAGCGCCATGCCGAACCGGCGGCTGTGCCAGCGGCTGCGCTCGAACCACCACAGGCCCAGCGCCAGCACCGCCATGCCGGCCAGCAGCAGTGCGGTGGCGTCGATGCCGCGCTGCTTGCCCAGCACCCACAACAGCCAGATCGCGGTCAGGTACATCGGGAACGCCAGCACCTGCTTGAAGGTTTCCATCCACGCGCCCGGCTTCGGCAGGCGCCGCGCCAGCGCCGGCACGAAGCCGATCAGCAGGAACGGCAGCGCCAGCCCCAGCCCCAGCATCAGGAACACCAGCATCGCCACCGCCGCCGGCGCGGTGAAGGCATAGGCCAGCGCCGGGCCCATGAACGGGGCGATGCACGGGCTGGCGACCACGCAGGCCAGCACGCCGGTGAAGAAGTCGCCGGCCGCGTCCTGGCGCTGCGCCAGCGACTGGCCGACGCCACCGAGGTTGCCGCCCAGGGTGAACACGCCGCTCAGGCTCAGGCCGACCACGAACATCAGGTAGGCCAGCGCGGCGATGAACCACGGGTGCTGCAGCTGGAAGCCCCAGCCGGCGGCCTGTCCGGCCGCGCGCAGCGCCAGCACCAGCGCCCCGACCGCGGCGAACGCGACCAGCACGCCCAGCGTGTACCACAGTGCGTGGCGGCGGGCGTGGCGGCGGCTCTCGCCGCTCTGCGCCAGCCCCAGCACCTTCAGCGACAGCACCGGCAGCACGCACGGCATCAGGTTGAGGACCAGGCCGCCGGCCAGCGCCAGCAGCAGGATCCAGAGCAGCGAATCGGCGCGGCCGGCGGTGGCCGGCGGCAGGCTGCGGCGGTCGTTGTCGGCGGAGGCGTCCGCCGTGGTCGCCCCGGCCCCGGGAGCGGCATGCATCACCAGCGGTTGCGGCGCCGGCAGGCTGCCCGGGTCCGCGGCCGGCGACGGCGCGGCCGCGTCCTTGTCGCGGCTGGGCAGCGGTGGGATCACCCGCGGCACGACGATGGCCTCGTCGCTGTGCGACACCTTGCCGGCCGGCAGCGACAGCCGCACCCGGCGGGTCATCGGCGGGTAGCAGATGCCGTCGGTCTGGCAGCCCTGGAAGGTGGCCACCAGCGTGGCGCTGGCGGGCCCGGCATGTTCGCGGCGCAGCGGCAGCGGCACGTCCACCTGGTCGAAATACACCACCACGTCGCCGAAGTGCTCGTCGCGGTGCGAGGTGCCGGCCGGCCAGCGCGGTTGCCCGGTGCGGATGCCGGCCACGCCTTCCAGTGCCAGCGAGGTGCGGTCGCGGTACAGGTAGTAGCCCGGCGCCGGCGAGAACCGCAGCAGCAGGCGGTTGCCGTCATCGACGATGGCCTCGAAGCCGAACGCCTGCTCCGAGGGCAGCGGCAGGTTCTGGCTGGCCGCCACGCCGGGCAGCTTCAGGCCGCCGCCGCTGGCACGCGCGAGCGGGTTGGCGGGCGCGCTGCCGGCGGTGGCGGCCGGCAGCTTCACTTCGAGCGTGCGCTTCTGCGGCGGGTAGCACACGCCGGCGTCGGCGCAGCCCTGGTAGCGCACTTCCAGCGTCACCGTGTCGGTGCCGGGGGCGGCGGTGCCGGGCAGGGTGGCCTGCAACTGCCGGTGGTAGGTCTCCACGTCGCCGAAGAACTCGTCGTGCTTCTTCTCGCCATCGGGCATCCGCAGTGCGCCGGCGTCGAAGCCCGGCCCGGCCTTGGTACTGGTGCGGTGACGGTACAGGTAGTAGCCCGGCGCGATGTCCCAGTGCAGCTCGATGCGGTCGCGGCTGCCCGCCTCGACGCGCAGGGCGAAGGCCTGGTCGACCGGCAGCAGGTCCTTCTCGCTGATCGCCCATGCCGGCAGGGCGCAGCCGGCGAGCAGGAGCAGGGCGGTGAAATGTCGCAGCAACCTCTTCAACGTGGGTCTTCCTCACGGGTCTGTGCCCGAATCCAGTCCAGATAGGCCGGCAACCCGGCGCTGGGGGTGAGCGCCAGGATCTCCGGCACTTCGTAGGGGTGCAGGCGGGTGATGGCGGCGGTGAGCGCGTCCAGCCGGTCGGCGCAGGTCTTGACCAGCAACTGCACTTCCCCGGCCTGTTCCACCCGGCCCTGCCAGCGATACACAGACTGCATCGGCGGCAACAAGTTCACGCAGGCGGCCAGTTTCCGCTCCACCAGGTGGCGGGCCAGCGACTGTGCGGTGGGGGTGTCGGGGCAGGTGCAGAAGACCAGGCGGGCGTCATGGGCGTCCATCACCGGATTTTCGCAGAAATCGGCGGGCTCTTTTCCTACATTACTTCTGGTTATTTGACATCGTTGTCATCACTGGACAAGGATTGCGGAGCAAAGTAGGCGGCGGGTTTAGTGTGATGGTGATCGCGCTTGCCCGCGCCGATATGGCATCCAAGGGGGGAATGTCGTGGATCGACGCAACAATCGGGGCTTCACGCTGATCGAGGTCATGGTGGTGGTGGTCATCCTGGCCATCCTGGCGGCCATCGCGCTGCCGTCCTATGCCAATTACGTCGCGCGCAGCAAGATCCGCACGGCGCAGGCCGACCTGCGCGCGCTGTCCGCGGCACTGGAAAACCACCGCCAGCGCACCCTGCTCTACCCGGTGGCGGCGCCCGCCGACACGGCCGCGGTCAAGGCCGCCTTCCCGGCATGGAACCCGGCGGCCAAGTCCGTCGATTTCGGCTTCTCGGCCAATTCCGACGCCAACGGCTACACCCTCACCGCCAGCGGCGCGAGCGGCAAGCTCAGCGGCTGCACGCTGACCCTGGCGCAGGACGGCACGACGGGCGACGCCGGCTGCCTGGCGGGGTGGTGATGAAGCGCGCGGCCGGCTTCACCCTGATCGAGCTGATGGTGACCGTGGCGATCATGGCCGTGCTGGCCCTGGCCGGCATGCCGTTCGCCAAGTCGTGGATGGAAAGCAACCGGCAGATGCAGGCCCGCAACCTGCTGTGGGAGGGCATTGCCCAGTCGCGCGCGGTGGCCCTGCGCAACCCTGGTGGCACCACTGCCGGCCCGGCGGCCCGGCTGGAGCGCACCGGCGCCGGCGTCCTGCAGGTGGCGTGCGTCGATGGCGTCGCGCCGGATGGTGCCGCCATTCCATGCGTGCCCGATCCCGATGCCAACCCGGATCGGGTGGTGTGGAAGAGCGTCGTCCTTCCCGGCGGCGACACCAGCACGCTGCACCTGGCCAGCGCGGCCAACGTGATCGACGCGGCTGACTGGACCTGCGTGGCCTTCGACAACCGCGGCCACCGCGTGGTCGCGGGCGCGGATTGCGCCACGGCCGCCGGCACCCCCCGCATCGCCATCGGTTTCAACGAACAGGAGCCGCTCTATGTCGACCTGCTTTGATCCGCGCCGCCGGCAACGCGGCGACATGATGCTCGAAGCGCTGGTGGGCGTGCTGATCACCAGCATCATCGGCGCCGGGCTGGCGCACGTGGCCAGCCGCGTGCTGAGCGGCCAGCGCGATGCGAAGGTGGAGAACGTCGCCGTCGAGCAGTTGCGCGCGCAACTGGAAAGCGGCGGCATCAGCCTGTGCGACGGCGGCGCCGTCACCATCAGGCTGCCCGGCGGCGACAAGGCCGTCGACGTGGACTGCGAGGTCGCCGCGGCCAACATCACCGTGGCCGGCATCGCGCGCGCCGTCGATGCGCCGCAGCGGGTGGAGCTGCGGGTCGCTGCCGCCGACCTGGGCATCGGCGATGAAAACGCGCCCCTGATCGTGTCGTCGAGGCAATGACCATGAAGCCGCGCCCCGTTCCCGCCTCCGCGCGCCGGCGCCAGACCGGCCAGAGCCTGGTCAGCATGATGGTGGGGCTGGTGATCTCGCTGATCACCATTGCCGCCATGCTGACGCTGTACAAGACGATGGTGGGCGTGTCCAACGAGGCATCGGTGGCGGCCCGCCGCGACGGGCAGGTGTCGGCCGGGCTGCTGGCCGCGCAGATCGAACTGCAGTCCGCCGGGTTCGGCGTGGACCCGGCCGCCGCGCCGCTCGCCAGCCGCCTGTCCATCTCCAACGATGGCAAGCAGGTGGCATGGCATTACAACGACGGTGCCAACGACGTGTGCGCCGGCCTGTGGGTGGATGCGAACGGTATCTATCGCCTGCCTCCCGTGATGGGTTGCGTCGATGCCGCCGCCGCGGCGTGGGCCGCGAACCAGCGCGAGCCGCTGGCGCTGATGCCCACCACGCCGGACGGCAACCTGATCGCGTTCGCCGCCGACGAGGAAGGCGGCGCATCGCTGGCCGGCTACACCTTCAGGAAGGAACCCGCCGCGTGCCTGCCCTACCGACAACAGGACTACGCCAGCACGCCCGCGCCGGCGGCGCAGCGGGTGCGGCTGGCGAATGCGGACGGCAAGCAGCTGTTCTCGGTATGCCTGCCCAACCTGACCTGACGACCGCCTCCCTCGAATTGCCGACAGGCACGCGACACCGCCAAGGAACCCGCGCATGAACAGGAACCGGAAGCCGCACTCCCCGCCGCCCCGCCGCCAGCGCGGCGTCGCCACCCTGTTGATCGTGCTGGTGGTCGGCCTGGCCGTCTCGGTGACGGTGGCCGCCACCGTGTATTCGCTGCGCGGCACCCAGTCGCGGCAGCTGACCACGCACTCGGCCACCGCCGCGCAGGCCGCGGCCTGGCGCGGCGTGGAGGCGTTGCGCCTGTACCTGCTGCAGTTGAACAAGGCCGAGCTGGAAGCATTGCAAGGGCCCGTGCAGGGCATGGGCGCGCTCGGCGTCAGGTCGGCGGCCATCGTCGGCGTCGCGCCCCACGGCGTGGACCGGTACCGGGTGAACGCCACGGTCACCGGCGAGGCCGGCGTCGGCAGCGCCCTGACCACCGCCACCGTCGAGGTGGTCTACGACGTGGGCCCGGGCGCCGGCGGGCCGGGCGTGCCGCCGGTGTGCGCCTCCCTGCCACCGGCGCCGATGGTGTTCAACGGCAACCTGGACTACAGCGGCGGCAAGCTGGACGTGACCAATTCCACCACCTACGAGAACATCGTGGTGGCCGGCAACCTGACCGTCGGCGGCGGCTCCAGCGCGCGCATCTCCGGCTGCATGAAGGGCGACGTGAAGCTGAGCGGTGGCGGCATCACCGACAACGGCCACATCTATTCCGAAGGCAGCATCCAGATCGACGGCATGGGCAACCCCAGCGGCACCACGCTGTGGGGGCGCAACGTCAACATCGGCAATGGCGTCAGCGGCGGCAACTACGTCGCGGTCAAGGCCGGTGCCTACGTGGTGACGGTGCACAACGGCGATCAGGCCATCGGCACGTCGGAGGTGGGTGGCCGGCTGATCGCCTCCACGGTGACCGGGGGCATCCCGTGGACCACCGGCACCGTGCTGCCGGCCGCCAGCGGGCGCGTGGTCGTCACCCTGGCCGATGGCAGCCAGTTCCTGCTGGACATGGGCAAGGTCGCCATCGACGACGCCACCGGCGCGGTATCCGGCGCGGCGGCGGCCGCCGAACTGCTCGCGGGCGCGGAGGACAGCCAGCTGCCGGACGCGCTGGAATTCAGGTCCACCGCCATCACCGGCGGCGATGCCGGCCTGTACACCCTCATCATTGGCCAACTGTGGGGGCACCGTGTCTCGGTCAAGGGCTGGAGCGGCAAGTACGACACGCTGTGGGGCAACGGCGACATCGATATCGTCTCGGGCACCATCGGCAGCCTGCTCGGCGGCGGCAACCTCGACGTCAACGACGTGTCGGTGGGCGGTTCCGGCCGGGTGGCGGGCTCGATCAACAAGCCCGTCGCCAACGTGCTGGCCGGGCAGGCCGGCACCAGCCCGGGCCTGCCGGGCCTGCCCTACTGCGATGCGCGGGTGAAGCCCATCGACGCGGACAACTACAAGGGCATGGCGAACTACATCTTCGAGTCCGTCGGCGGCCAGCCCCAGCTCACCATCCAGCACGTCAAGCGCGCCGATGGTTCGTCCATCGACGGCGTTTACCCGCTGAAGAACCCGAGCGCGGCCCAGTTGCAGGTCCTGCAGGAGCTGATGACCTGCAACAACACCAACGACAAGGGCTGCCTCAACGTCAGGCAGAGCGACGGCAGCTGGCTGCTGCACGGCGTCAACAAGATGCCCGCGGGCGTGCTCTGGTTCGACGCGAAGCTGACGGTGGACGGGACCAGCACCAACCTGCTCAACACCCTGGTCAACCGCGGCGACATCGCGCTGACCGGTTCGGGGCACGGCGACCTGGTCGCCCCCAACTTCGCCGGGGCGGCGGCGGTCTGCGGCGGCGCCTTCTACCCGGCCAACCTGTGCGCCGACCGCGACAGCTTCGTGACCTGGGAGAACCCGAACGACCTGGACGACGAAGGCAACCCCAGGGTCTATACCGGCCTGCCCATCGCCAATACCGCCGTGGTCAGCGAGGAGGACGCGACGATGGCAGGCTGGACGATCAAGGGCAGCGTGCTGCTGGGCAAGAAGCTGTTCACCAACGGCGCCACCGTGACCATCCAGGGCAGCCTGACCGTGGGCAGCAACGAGCGCTCGGACACCACCATCTCCGCCGGTGGCATCGCCGTGGACGTACCCGACGGCGACGGCAGCCTGAACGTCGTCCCGGTCTGCAGCGCCGGCAACCCGGCGATCCCGGCCGGCCCGGCCAATGCCTCGGTGCTGTGGTCGCGTTACCTCTGAAACAACCATCAGACCCCGGCATCCAGCCGGGGCGGCTCTCTCCCCTGCCTGGCGCAGGCCGTTTCCCGGCGGTCCGCGCCTTTTCTTTTGCGGCCGCCGGCCCCATGCCGGTCCCGGTGCGGTACCGGCTGGGCGGAAGCTGAGCCTGGCTCCGGCCCAAGGCTGACGGAGCGGGTGGGACCGCTGCCCCGGTCCGGTCGGAACGGAAGTGCGCAGGGGCCCTTGAAAGCCTCCCGGCGATCCCCATCTCCGAGCCAAGCCCGGTCGACGGGCGTTTTTACGCGTGGCGCCGCTGCCCGGCACGGGGTGGCGACCACCGGACTTTTCGGACCAATCAACAACTCAAGAGGTCTTACATGAGCATCAAGCCGCTGCACGACCGCGTCGTGGTCAAGCCCATCGAAGCCGACGAAATCTCCGCCGGGGGCATCCTGATCCCGGATTCGGCCAAGGAAAAGTCCACCAAGGGCGAAGTCGTGGCCGTCGGCCCCGGCAAGCCGCTGGACAACGGCAGCGTCCGCGCCCCGGCGCTGAAGGCCGGCGACAAGGTCATCTATGGCCAGTACGCCGGCTCGACCTACAAGGCCGACGGCGTCGAGTACAAGGTGCTGCGCGAGGACGACGTGCTGGCCGTCATCGGCTGAGCCGCGCTTCCGCGACCGAACCCCCAAGACCCCTTACACCCCTGATCCACTGAGGTATAGCAATGGCTGCCAAGGATATCCGTTTCGGTGAAGACGCCCGTTCGCGCATGGTGCGCGGCGTCAACGTACTCGCCAATGCCGTCAAGGCAACGCTGGGCCCGAAGGGCCGCAACGTCGTGCTCGAGAAGAGCTTCGGCGCCCCGACCATCACCAAGGACGGCGTCTCCGTCGCCAAGGAAATCGAGCTGGCCGACAAGTTCGAGAACATGGGCGCGCAGATGGTCAAGGAAGTCGCTTCCAAGACCAACGACAACGCCGGCGACGGCACCACCACCGCCACCGTGCTGGCCCAGGCGCTGATCCGCGAGGGTGCCAAGGCCGTTGCCGCCGGCATGAACCCGATGGACCTGAAGCGTGGCATCGACAAGGCGGTGATCGCCGCCGTCGCCGAGCTGAAGAACATCTCCAAGCCCACCGCCGACGACAAGGCCATCGCCCAGGTCGGCACCATCTCGGCCAACGCCGACGAGTCGATCGGCAACATCATCGCCGAGGCGATGAAGAAGGTCGGCAAGGAAGGCGTGATCACCGTCGAGGAAGGCTCGGGCCTGGAGAACGAGCTGGACGTCGTGGAAGGCATGCAGTTCGACCGCGGCTACCTGTCGCCGTACTTCGTCAACAACCCGCAGGCGCAGACCGCCGACCTGGATGACCCGTTCATCCTGCTGCACGACAAGAAGATCTCCAACGTGCGCGACCTGCTGCCGGTGCTGGAAGGCGTCGCCAAGGCCGGCAAGCCGCTGCTGATCGTCGCCGAGGACATCGAAGGCGAGGCGCTGGCGACCCTGGTGGTCAACACCATCCGCGGCATCGTCAAGGTCGTGGCGGTGAAGGCCCCGGGCTTCGGCGACCGTCGCAAGGCGATGCTGGAAGACATGGCCGTGCTGACCGGCGGCACCGTGATCTCCGAGGAAGTGGGCCTGTCGCTGGAGAAGGCCACGATCAAGGACCTGGGCCGCGCCAAGAAGGTGCAGGTGTCCAAGGAGAACACCACCATCATCGACGGCGCCGGCGATGCCGCGGCCATCGAGTCGCGCGTCAAGCAGATCAAGGTGCAGATCGAGGACACCACCTCCGACTACGACCGCGAGAAGCTGCAGGAGCGCGTGGCCAAGCTGGCCGGCGGCGTCGCGGTGATCAAGGTCGGCGCTTCGACCGAAATCGAAATGAAGGAAAAGAAGGACCGCGTCGACGACGCCCTGCACGCCACCCGTGCGGCGGTGGAAGAAGGCGTGGTGCCGGGCGGCGGCGTCGCGCTGGTGCGCGCGGTCACCGCGCTGGCCGGCCTGAAGGGTGCCAATGAAGACCAGAACCACGGCATCCAGATCGCCCTGCGCGCGATGGAAGCGCCGCTGCGCGAAATCGTCGCCAACGCCGGCGAAGAGCCGTCGGTCATCCTCAACAAGGTCAAGGAAGGCACCGGCAGCTACGGCTACAACGCCGCCAATGGCGAGTTCGGCGACATGCTGGAGTTCGGCATCCTCGACCCGACCAAGGTGACCCGTTCGGCGCTGCAGAACGCCGCCTCGATCGCCGGCCTGATGATCACCACCGAAGCGATGGTGGCCGAGGCCCCGAAGAAGGACGAGCCGGCCGCCGGCGGTGCAGGCATGGGCGGTATGGGTGGCATGGGCGGCATGGATTTCTGATCCACGCACGCAGCCACGGGTGGGTGCCGACCGTTGGTCGGCACGCTCCCCGCAGAAATCCCGCCGCAAGGCGGGATTTTTGTGTGTGCTTCCCGCAGATGCGGGGCTTGCCCCGCATGGCACCTTCCCGGCAAGGCCTCAGCCGGGCAAGCCCGGCTTCTACATCGGGTCCGCTGCATCACGGATGAAAGCGTCCGGTTGCCGCTGAAACATTCGCATCGCCGCCACGGGCGTGTTATCAATGCACCCCATGAACGCAGCCCGCGCCCGCTTTTACTTTTGGTACTACTTTCCGAAGCCGCTGGCGGAGGAAGGACTGCGCTCACCCTGAAGAAACTTTCAGACGCATTCCCGAAAAGCCGCCAGCGAACCTGGCGGCTTTTTTCATGCCGCCATCGCCGGGGCAACCCCCACACGAAAACGACCCGGAGATTCCCCCATGCCTCCCCACACCGACGACCTGCGCATCCACAAGCTCGAACCGCTGACCCCGCCGGCGCACCTGATCTCGCTGCTGCCCTGCGACGAGTCGGCCTCGCAGACCGTGGCCGACGCCCGCGCCGCGCTGCACCGCATCCTGCATGGCGAGGACGACCGCCTCGCGGTGGTGGTCGGCCCCTGCTCAATCCACGACCCGGCGGCGGCACTGGACTACGCCCGGCGCCTGCGCCCGCTGCGCGACGCACTCGGCGGCGAGCTGGAGATCGTCATGCGTGTGTACTTCGAGAAGCCGCGCACCACGGTGGGCTGGAAGGGCCTGATCAACGACCCGGACCTGGACGGCAGCTTCAACATCAACAAGGGCCTGCGCGTGGCACGCGGGCTGCTGCGCGACATCAACACGCTGGGCCTGCCGGCCGGCTGCGAGTTCCTCGACACCATATCGCCGCAGTACATCGCCGACCTGGTGGCGTGGGGCGCGATCGGTGCGCGCACCACCGAAAGCCAGGTGCACCGCGAGCTGGCCTCGGGGCTGTCGTGCCCGGTCGGCTTCAAGAACGGCACCACCGGCGACGTCAAGATCGCCGCCGACGCGGTGGGCGCGGCCTCGCACCCGCACCATTTCCTGTCGGTGACCAAGGAGGGCGGCAGCGCCATCGTCGCCACCTGCGGCAACCCGGACTGCCACGTCATCCTGCGCGGCGGCAAGACGCCGAACTTCGACGCGGCCAGCGTGCAGGCGGCCAGCGAGGTGCTGGGCAGGTCGCAGCTGCCGGCACGGCTGATGATCGATGCCAGCCACGCCAACAGCAGCAAGAAGCCGGAGAACCAGCCGCAGGTGCTGGAAGACGTCGCCGCGCAGATGGAGGTGGGCGAATCGCGCATCGTCGGGGTGATGATCGAAAGCCACCTCATTGGCGGCCGGCAGGATCTGGTCGAAGGCCAGCCACTGGTCTACGGCCAGAGCATCACCGACGGCTGCATCGACTGGGACAGCACCGTGCAGGTGCTGGAGCGGCTGGCCGAGGCGGTGCGCGGGCGTCGCCGCGTGCAGCTGGAAGCCGCGGCCTGACGATGCCGGCGCGCCGCGTCGCACTGGCATGCGTTGGCCGGTCCAAGTAATTTACCCGCCGGGAGGCGGCGTGCCTCCCGCTTGCCGCGGAGACAGGGAGAGCGCCTCGCCCGGCAGGAAGCCGATGAAACCACCGCTCCAGGGAGTAAGGAAGTGATGCGTACCCGTATTTGCACCGTGGCACTGGCGATGGCGCTGGTGCCGTCGTTGGCGCTTGCCGCCCGCAAGCCCGTCGAGGATTCGGGCAGCGGCTGCCTGCAGAACCTTGCCGTGTCCGGCGGGTTCACCACCGGCAAGCAGTTCCTTGCCTCGACCGACCACGAAGGCATCAGCTATGCCGATGCCTTCGCCAAGACCGTGGCCGCGATCGAGGCCGAAGGCATGGTCTCGATATCGCCGAACGAGCAGACCGGCTACATCGCCGCGGAAAACCCGGTGCGTGGCGGCGGTGGTTCGACCGTGCCGCTGCGCACCACCGTGCGCCGCCAGGACGACGGCAGCATCCGCGTCGAAGTGCGTTTCAGCATCAAGGGCGGGCAGATGACGTCCAACAAGGCCGTTGGCCAGGGCCTGTGCAAGATCGCCGACGCGGCCAGCATGTAACGCAGGACGGGGCGGGGAAGATGGGCCATTGGTTCCTGTACCTGCTCGAATGCCGCGACGGCAGTTACTACGCCGGCATCAGCACCGACGTGGAAGCCCGCTTCCGCGCGCACCTTGCCGGCAAGGGCGCGCGTTACACGCGCGCGCATCCGCCATTGCGCATCCTCGGCATGCGCGTCTATGCCGACCGCGCGGCGGCGTCGCGCGCCGAATGGCAGATCAAGCAGCAGCCACGCGAACGCAAGTTGGCGTGGCTGCTGCATGCCGGTGAAACCCGGCCGTAGATACCGTCTTGCT
>NZ_LDJP01000016.1 GCF_001431505.1 Stenotrophomonas daejeonensis | reverse complement strand
AGAGTTCGTGCTAATCAGGTTCCCGGAAAGCTGTGAAGCCGTTCCCGTGGGAACGCGTGCGGCTGTTGCCGGCTTTGTCATCCATCCTGACCTGACCCTCGGCGCGGCGCCGTTCGCGCTGCCATGCGTTTTCCCGCTGATGGGCAGGAGGCTTGACACCTGTTTCGTTTACCCGTGTAATCAATAAAAATTACGGACGTAAATGATGATCCAGATCAGTGCTGCCGAAGCCGTGGTGATGGAGGTGTTGTGGCGGAACCATCCGCTTGCGGCCGATGAAGTGGTCGCCGCGCTGGCCGGGCGCGACTGGGCCGAGCCGACCATCAAGACCCTGCTCAACCGCTTGCTCAACAAGGGCGCGATCAGCGCGGAGAAGGATGGGCGGCGTTACCTGTACTCGCCGCAGGTCGCGCGCGAGGACTGGGTGCTGGAGGAAAGCAGCAGCCTGCTCGAACGCCTGTTCGACGGCCGCGTCGCGCCGCTGGTGGCGCACTTCAGCCAGCACCGGAAATTGAGCCGCGACGACGTGGCCGAACTGCGCAGGCTGCTGGAGGAGCTCGACGATGAACGCTGACGTCCTGCGCCTGCTGCTGGAAACCACGCTGGCCAGCAGCGCGGCGATGGCGCTGGTGCTGGCGCTGCGCGTACCGGTGCGGCGCTGGCTGGGCGCCAGTGCCGCCTACCTGCTGTGGTTGGCGGTGCCGGTGGCGCTGGTGGCGGTGCTGTTGCCGGCGCCCCGCGTCGAGGCAGTGGCGATGGCGGCGGTCGGCAACCTGATGCAGGCCGACGTGTTGGCCTTGCAACCGGGTGCGCGGATGCTGCCGTGGCCGCTGCTGCTGGGGGCGTTCTGGCTGCTTGGCGCAGCGTCGGTCGCCCTCTGGCTGCTGCGCCAGCAGCGTCGTTTCGTGCGCGGGCTCGGCCGGTTGCGGCGCCGCGACGACGGCCTGTGGCAGGCGCGGAGCACCGCGGGCTTGCCGGCGGTGGTCGGCCTGTGGCGGCCGCGGATCGTGCTGCCGGCCGGCTTCGAACAGCGCTACAGCGACCGCGAGCGGCAACTGGTGCTGCTGCACGAACGGGTGCACCTGCGCCGCGGCGACATCGCCATCAATGCGCTGCTGGCGCTGCTGCAGTGCCTGTACTGGTTCAACCCGCTGCTGCCGCTGGCGTTGCGCCGCTGCCGCGAGGACCAGGAGCTTTCCTGCGACGAGCGCGTGATCGCCCGGGGCGATGGCGCACGCCGCAGTTATGCCAACGCCATGCTCAAGACCGGGCTGGCGGAATCTCCCCTGCCGGTGGGTTGCCACTGGCAGGACCACCACCCGTTGAAGGAGCGTATTGCCATGTTGAAGCGTCCGGTTCCAGGGAAAAAGCAGTGGTTGGCGATGGTGTTGTTGTCGGCAGGCCTGTCGTCGATGGTGGGCTATGCGGCCTGGGCGGCGCAGCCGGCCAAGCCGATGGAAGCCGTGGCGCAGGATGCAGGGAGTGCGGTGCCCGACAAAGGGAGGATTTCGGTCGAGCCCGAATTCGCCAGAACCCCGGCGCAGATTCCTGTGGTCGACCGCATGCCGCCGCCGTCCTATCCGCGCGAGGCCTACCAGAACGGCATCACCGGCAAGGTGGTGCTGGTCGTGGAGGTCGCTGCCGATGGCACGCCCACCGACGTACGGGTGGAAAGCGCGCAGCCGCAGGGCGTGTTCGATGCCGCATCGGTGGCCGCCGCGAAGCAGTGGAAATTCACCCCGGCAATGAAGGACGGCGAGCCGGTGGCCGGCAAGGTGCGGGTACCGATCTGGTACGACCTCGACGAGGATGCCGACCACGCCGGTGCAAATGGCGGAAGCTGAGCATGCGTTTGTCGATGGTGCTGCCGGCGCTGCTGCTGGCGAGCTGCGCGACGTCGCCGATGGTGGAGGAAGCCGAACCTGTTTCCTCCATCGGCCAGCGCCTGCTGGCGCCGGAATCCGCCGGCGGGCAGGCGGGCAGGCGGGGCAGGTGCAGCCCTATGAATTGTCGGGGAGGGAGGTGTTCCGCATGCCCGAGCCGCTGCATGCGCCGTTGCCGGAATTGCCGGCCACCGCGTCGCGGCAAACACTGCCACCGGTGACGGTATGCCTGAACGTCGTCGTCGATGCGCGGGGGCAGGTGCAGCGCGGTTTCCCCTTGCTGGCGCACAGCCAGTGCGGCGCGGGCAACGAGGCGCGCAACGGGGCGCTGTTGCAGGCCGCGGCCGATGCCGTGCGCGGCTGGCGCTTCCGCCCGGCGGCGATCTGCCGTTTCGCCCCGGGCACCGTGCCGGTGACGGCAGGGGATTGCACCGGCGCCGCGCAGGTGGAGGAAGTGCCGGTGACGCTGCCCTATGCGTTCACCTTCGAGGTGGTGCAGGGGCAGGCGCAGGTGCGGGTGGGCAGGCCGCCGCGTTGATGGAGCATGCGGCCGCGGGCGCCCGGTAAGGACTTCAGCGGGAAAGCTTCATGCCGGGCGAGCCCCGCATCCACGAGGAATCTGCGCTTGTCGCGCTGGGCAGGTGTGGGGCTTGCCCCACACGGGGCTTTCCCGGCAAGGCCACATGCGGGGCAAGCCCCGCATCTACGGGCCCAGCAGCTCGTTCAACAGCGCCGCCAACTGTTCGCCGGCCAGCCGCAACTGCGCTTCGGCAACCGGGCGCCAGTTGTCCGCGTAGGCATCCCCCACGGTGTGCCCGGCGGGGTAGACGCCCGGCCGCATGGCGATGCGGCAGCTCTGTTCGGCCCAGCGTGCCGGGTCGCGTTGCAGGTCCGGCACGGCGATGCCGGCCGGGGCAGGCAGGGCCAGCAGGCGTTGCAGGTAGTGGTCGTCGTCCAGCTTCTGCGTGTTGAGCATGCCGCTGTCCCACAGCGAGTGCAGGTTGGTGCCGCGGCCGCTGAACTGCAGCTGGTAGGTGTTGCCGCCCTTGTCGTGGCCGTAGCCGGCGTGCATCGGCTGGTGCATGTCACCGACCAGGTGCACGACGAACTTGAGCGCCTGCAAGCGCTCGGCGTCGGACAGGCTGGGGTCGGCAAGGCGGGCGCTCTGCGCCTTCAACGCCTCGATCACGCAGTTGCCGTCGCGGCAATGCTTGGGCGGGTCGTAGATGCAGTCGTCCTCGGCCATGTTGACGTAGTGCCAACCGGCCGAGCGCTTGCCCAGGTCGGGGTCTTCGGCGCGCAACTGGTCGGCCCACGGCGCGATGCCGGCCAATGTCGCACGGGGCTCGGTGGCCAGCAGGCGGTCGATTTCGGCCCGCGCACGCGGCTCCAGCCGGGTTTCGGCGATGCGCGCGACGAGGCGGTGGCCCTGCGCGCCCCAAGCCGAGGCCGGCGCGGGGAGCAGGGCGGTTGCGGCCAGGACCAGACCGGAGAAAAAGACGGGAAGGCGGGTGGCGGTATTCATCGCCGCATTCTAGCGGCGGCATCATCGCAGCCATGTGCCGAAAGAGGCGGGCCTGCATGCGCCCCCGTCGCGCTTGGCTCGCGGCGGATCGCATGCAGGCCCGGGGGGAAGCCACCCTCCCGCGATGGCGGGAGGGTGCCGGTGGATCAGAACTTGAAGACGTAGGCCACGCCGTACACCAGCGGGTCGATGCTGGCGGTGCCGAGCGCGTTGCCGTCCACCTTCACCCGGGTGTCGATGTCGGCCCAGCGCAGGTCCACGCGCAGCGCGCCCTTCTCGCTGACGGCGAAGTCCAGGCCGGCATGGGCGGCCAGGCCCCACGAATCTTCCAGCTTGAGCCGGGTGCCTTCCAGCGCGCCCTTGGCGTCGGTGCTGAAGAACTTGGTGTAGTTCACGCCGAGGCCGACGAACGGGGTGACCTTGCTGCCGTTGGTGAAGTGGTACTGCAGCGACACCACCGGCGGCAGCTGCTTGGTCTGGCCGACCTTGCCGACGCCGTCGATGCTCACGTCGTGCTTGAACGGCAACGCCGCCAGCACCTCGATGCCGAGGTTGTCGGCGACGAAATACTCGGCGGTGACGGTCGGCTTGACATCGCTGTCGACCTTGGTCGGCAACGCGCCCAGGCCCAGCGCCGAGCCGTCGAGGTCGCCCGCGTCGGATTTCGGGTCGACGGCGTGGACGCCAACGCCCAGCGTCCAGTCGCCCTTGGACTGGGCCATGACGGGAGCGGCGGCCAGGGTCATGGCGGCGGCGAGGCCGGAGAGCAGCAGGGCGGAGGTCTTGCGCATTGCGTGTTTCCATTGCGTGGTGGGGTGGAGCCAGTCTCCGCACGGCACCGCGCGCTCGCCTTGATCCGGATCAAACGGGCGTTTGCACTCAGAACGGGTTCATGATTTCGCGTGTGCCGCACGCGGCTTTCGTCATGTGCGCCGCGGCCAGCCGGGCAAGCCAGCCGGGCAGGCCCGGCTGCTACAATGCGGGTCCCCTTCCACCCCGCCGCAGCATCTGCGGCCGCAGGAGTTCTCGAACATGGCAATCAAGGTCGGCATCAACGGTTTCGGTCGCATCGGGCGCAACGTGCTGCGCTCGGCGGTGTTGAACTTCGGCAGCGACATCGAAGTCGTCGCCATCAACGATCTGTTGGAGCCGGACTACCTGGCCTACATGCTCAAGTACGACTCCGTGCACGGCCGCTTCAAGGCCGACGTGGCGGTCGAGGGCGGCCACCTGCTGGTCAACGGCAGGAAGATCCGCCTGACCCAGGAGCGCGACCCGGCCAACCTGAAGTGGGACGAGGCGGGCGTGGACGTGGTGATCGAATCCACCGGCCTGTTCCTGACCAAGGAAACCGCGCAGAAGCACCTCGATGCCGGCGCGAAGAAGGTGATCCTGTCGGCCCCGTCCAAGGACGACACGCCGATGTTCGTGTACGGCGTCAACCACGCCACCTACGCCGGCCAGGCCATCGTCTCCAATGCTTCGTGCACCACCAACTGCCTGGCGCCGCTGGCCAAGGTGATCAACGACAAGTGGGGCATCAAGCGCGGCCTGATGACCACCGTGCACGCCGCCACCGCCACCCAGAAGACCGTCGATGGCCCGTCCAACAAGGACTGGCGCGGCGGCCGCGGCATCCTCGAGAACATCATCCCGTCCAGCACCGGCGCGGCCAAGGCCGTCGGCGTGGTGATCCCGGAGCTCAACAAGAAGCTCACCGGCATGAGCTTCCGCGTGCCGACCTCGGACGTGTCGGTGGTCGACCTGACCTGCGAGCTGGAAAAGCCGGCCACCTACGCCGAGATCTGCGCCGAGGTGAAGGCGCAGAGCGAGGGCGCGCTGAAGGGCGTGCTGGCCTACACCGAGGACAAGGTGGTGGCCACCGATTTCCGCGGCGAGACCCACACCTCGGTGTTCGACGCCGACGCCGGCATCGCGCTGGATTCCACCTTCGTCAAGCTGGTCAGCTGGTACGACAACGAGTGGGGCTACTCCAACAAGTGCCTGGAAATGGTGCGCGTGGTCGCGGCCTGATCCGCAGCACGGTTGGATGACGAAGAAGGGTGCCAGTGGCACCCTTTTTTGTTGCCGCCGTCCGTGGCGGCAACCCTTCGGGCCATCGACAAGCGATGTCAAAAACCGCTCCCGGCGGTTTTTTGTTTGCGGCATCGGTGGTGCCCGACCGTTGGCCGGGCAACGGCGTGCAGCGCCGGTGGGTTTCATGCGAGAGCGATAGTGCCGACCAACGGTCGGCACCCACCGGGTTTATTGCACTGACCGGTTGCATGGTTCTGCGTAGATGCGGGGCTTGCCCCGCATGGGGCTTTACCGGTCACGCCCCGTGCCGGGCGAGCCCGGCACCTACGTGTGACCTCGGTAGTGCCTGCCGGCTAGCCGCCAGCCCGTCGCCAAAACCACAGTCCGGCCGCCAGCGGCAGCGCCGTCATCGCGAAGAACAGCCCGTCCCAACCGCTTTCGGCCAGCAGCATGCCGACGATGCCGGCGACGGACACCAGCGCCAGCGCCACCACCAGCCACATCGCGCGCGCGCCGGTCATCGCGCACCCGCCTTGCGCCTGCGGCGCCGGTCCCACCACAGCCATGCGCCGTTGGCGGTGATGAACAGCGTCAGCCACGTGCACAGCGTCCACAGGATCTTCAACGGCAGGCCGCCGTAGTCGCCGAAGTGCAGCGGCTGCGACAGCACGATGGCCTTCATGTAGCCGGGCATTTCGGTCAACTTGACGACCTCGCCGCTGCCGGCGTCCACCAGCCCGACGCGGTACAGGCGCCCTTCCAGCCCGGAAGGGCCGACCGCCAGCGCGGTGTAGTGGTGGCGGGTGGAGAACTCGGTGTCGGGGAAGATCAGCGAGGCGATGTGCCAGTCCGGCGGAAGCTGGCGCTGCACCGCCGCCATCGCCATGTCCGCGTCCACCGGCGGCCGGCGTGCATCGACCGCGGCGTCGTCGTGCTGGCCGCGCAGTTCGGCGAAGGCGGTGTACGACCAGGCGCTGGTGGCGACGGTGCCGAAGCCGAGCAGGAACCCGGTCAGGCTGACCGCCAGTGCCCAGCCCAGCACCACCACGCCGATCAGGTTGTGCAGGTCGAGCTGGCGCAGGCGCGGCCCGCGTCCGCGCCGCAGCAGGCCGAGCGCGACCTTCTTCACGTAGGGCCAGTAGACCACCACGCCCGACAGCAGCGAAATCAGCACCAGCAGCGCGATCAGCGTGCCGATCAGCTCGCCCGGCACGCCGAGGAACCAGTGCGCATGCAGTTCCAGCAGGAAGCCGGTGAGGGTGGAGGTGGGGTCGAAGGCGTGTTCGGTCGGCAGCGCGGTGGCCAGTTCGGTGAAGCGTAGCTTCATGTCCTCGAACTTGTGCGCCTGCGTCGGCACCGTCACCAGCAGCAACAGGCCGGGGTGTTCCTTGGGGTCGATGCCGATGCTGGCCACGCGCTCGCCGGGGTTGGCCGCCAGTATCCCGTCGATGGACGCCTGCAACGGCATCCGCGGGCGCGCGTCGTCCACGCTGGCCGGCACCACGCCCATCGCCGCGTCGATTTCCTCGTGGAAGATCAGCACCGTGCCGGTCAGGCACAGGATCAGGAACGGCAGCGTCGCCACCAGGCTGCACCAGCGGTGCAGCCACAGGTTCAGGCGATACCAGCGGGTCGGGCGATGCGGGGTCATGGCGGCCATCACCGGGCGAATCGCGCCGGCGCTGGCGCGGGAAGGCAACCGGTTGGCATGGCGGGAACGTGCGGCACGGGACCCTCGGCAGGGATGGAGGTTGGCGAGGGTGTGGATTGTAAATGAAAACAATTCTCGTTTTATCCGGGGTGCGGCCGTACCGGGGAAAGCCCTGCACCCTTGGTCGTTTCCTTGCTTCCGGCCGCGCCTGATGCCCGGGGCCGCTCCGGGCACGCCGGCGCCGATCGCGCATGGTTGCTGCCGTTGGCGGGCGCTTTCCGTCTTGCGTTTCCGGGGCATGCCGTCAAGGATGTGCGGCACCCCGCGGGGACAAGGACGAGGAATGGACGAGATGTGGGTGGTCCTGGGTTTGCTGGTGGTGGCCCTGCTGCTGGCGGTGCCGGTGCTGCTGGTCATGGCGCTGGTATCGGTGTCCGCGCTGAAGCGGCGGGTGGCGGCGCTGGAAGAGGCGTTCGCGCACCGGGCCGGGGAGTCGGACGCCACCGCGGCGGTTTCGCCACGGGCTGCCGCCGTGGCCGAGCCGATGGTGGTCGTGGAGGCCGTCGGGCCGGCCGTGCCGGAGCCGGAAACGCCCGCACCCGCGGCGGTGGCGCCCCCGCCGCCATTGCCGCCGTTGCCGGAGCGCCCAGCCCGTCCCGCCGCGGCCCGCACCGAGCCGGAATACCGGCAGCGGACGACCTGGACGCCGCCGGAACCGCCGGAGCCGAATTTCATCGAGCGTGGCGTCGAGCGCGTCAAACAGTGGTTCACCTCCGGCAACGTGCCGATCAAGGTCGGCATGCTGGTGATGCTGGCCGGCGTGGCGGCGCTGCTGAAATACGCCAGCGATGCGGGCTGGTTGAGCGTGCCGATGGCGTTGCGCCTGGCCGGCATCAGCGCCGCGGCACTGGCCGGGCTGGTGTTCGCCTGGCGCAGGCGCGAGAGTCACCGCAGCTTCGCGCTGGCCATGCAGGGCGGCATGATCGGCATCCTGCTGCTGGTGGTGTTCGCCGCGTTCAAGAACTACGGCATGATCGACGCGCTGCCGGCGTTCGCGATCAGCGTGGTGCTGATCGCCGGGCTGTGCGTGATGGCGGTACTGCAGGAGTCGCGCACGCTGGCCATCCTCGGCGTGCTGGCCGGGTTCATGGCACCGGTCTGGCTGTCCGACGGCAGCGGCAACCACGTCGGCCTGTTCTCGTATTACGCGGTGCTCAACGCCGGCATCTTCGCCATCGCCTGGGTGCGGCCGTGGCGCGTCCTCAACCTGCTCGGCTTCGCCTTCACCTGGGGCATCGGCACGGCGTGGGGCGTGTTGCAGTATTCGCCGGCCAGGTTCGCCAGCACCGAGCCGTTCCTGCTGTTGTTCTTCGCCTTCTACCTGCTGCTGCCGCTGCTGTACGCGCGCAAGGCGGCAACGGAGGGCAGCGCGCGCATCGACGGCTGCCTGCTGTTCGGCACGCCGCTGGTGGCGTTTTCGCTGCAGGCCTGCCTGCTGCAGGGCGAGCGCATGCCGCTGGCGTTGTGCGCGCTGGGCGTGGCGGCGCTGTATGCGGTGCTGGCGCGCTTGCTGCTGGGGCGCGGGCGCCTGCATACGTTGGCGCAGGGCTACGCGATCCTGGCGGTGGGCTTCGCCACGCTGGCGGTACCGCTGGCGTTGTCGGCCAAGGCCACCGCCTCGGTGTTCGCGCTGGAAGGTGCCGGGCTGGTGTGGCTGGGGTTGATGCAGCAGCGCCGGCTGGCGCGCTGGACCGGCATCGGCCTGCAACTGGCGGCGGCGTTCGCTTTCGCAATAGGCGTTGCCGGCATGCACGGCGGCGTGGTGGCCGTGGCCAATGCGGCGTTCATGGGCGCGCTGCTGATCGCCCTGGCCGGCTTGGTCAGCGCATGGCTGTACCGCAATGCCGGCAACGCGCCGCTGGCGGTGGCGGCCTATGGCTGGGGCCTGGCGTGGTGGCTGGGCAACGTCGCCACCGAAATCGAGCGCTTCGTCGAGCCGAACAGCCGTTTGCACGGGCTGTTGCTGCTGTTGGGTGTCACCGGCTGGTTGGCGGCCGAAGTGCACCGGCGCCGGCCGGCGCTGGCCCTGTCGCTGACCACGCTGGGCGGCTTGCTGCTGGCGTTCCCGCTGGCGTTCATGCAGGTGGCCCGGGACGGCCAGCCGTTTGCCGGCATCGGTGCATGGACGTGGCTGTTGTTCGCGGTGCTGGGCGTGCGCAGCCTGCTGTGCCTGCGCGTGGCCGGCGATGCCGTCGCCGGGCTGGCGCAGTTGGCATGGTGGCTGCTGTGGCCGACGGTGTTCTCGCTGCTGGCCTGGCATGTCGGCCGCCATTTCGAGCTGGCCGGCGGTTGGGTCGGCATGCTGCTGGCGCTGCCGTGGCTGTTGCTGGCGTGGCTGTCCATGCGCCGCTGGCATTGGCTGGCGCAGCCGCTGGGCGACGCATTCGACCGCTACCGCACGGTGCTGCAGGTGACGGTGTTCGCGGTGCTGGGCGTGTGGTGGCTGCTGTCGCTGGGCAACCCTGCGGCCGCGACGCCGCTGCCGTGGGTCGCCCTGCTCAATCCGCTGGAACTGGTGCAGGTGGCGGTGCTGGTGCTGGCCGCGATGTGCCTGTGGCGGGGCCGCGACGAACACACGCCGCCGTGGCTGTGGGTGGGGGCGGCACTGGCCGCGCTGGTGCTGGTGACGGTGATGACGCTGCGCGCCGTGCACCATTGGGGCGGCGAGCCGTGGAACGGACGCCTGCTCGACACCCGCCTCGCGCAGACCAGCCTGACCGTGGTGTGGAGCCTGCTCGGCGTGCTCGGCTGGGTGACCGGCTCGCGGCGCGGGCAGTGGGGGCTGTGGCTGGCCGGCGCGATCCTGATGGGCGTGGTGCTGGCCAAGCTGCTGCTGATCGACCGCGGCAACCTGGGCGACCTGCTTGGCATCGGCGCGTTCATCGCCTATGGCCTGCTGTGCACGCTGGTCGGCTGGCTGGCGCCGGCGCCGCCGCGGCGGGTGCCGGTTACCGCGGACAACGAGGAGACTTCCGCATGATCAAGCGCCTGCTGGTGCTGGCCCTGCTGCCGTTGGCGGCGCAGGCCAATGATGATTTTGCGCGGCAGTGGCCGTTGCAGCTGTCGCGGTCCGATGCCGGCGCCTACCGCGTGCCGCTGGATGCGTCGGTCCATCAGGCTGCGCATTGGCGCGACCTGCGCGACGTGCGCGTGCTCGACGCCGACGGCAAGCCGGTACCCAGCGTGGCGTATGCGGCGGCGACGCCGTTGCCGGGGCCGCTGCGCCGGCAGGCGCTGCAATGGTTCGCGTTGCCGCCGGCAACGGTTGCCGCTGGCGACGACCTGAGCGTGGTGGTGCAGCGCGATGCCGGTGGCAGGGTGGTATCGATCCGCAACGCGGTGGCGGCCTCCAACGCGGCCGCTGCCGCGGACCCGGCGTGGCTGCTCGACCTGGGCAACGACGCCGGCAAGCTGCGCGCGCTGGACGTGGAATGGGACGATGCCGGCGCGACGCTGGACCTGGGCTACCGGCTGGAAGCCAGCAACGACCTGCGCGGCTGGCAGGTGCTGGACCCGCAGGTGCGGCTGGTGCAGCTGCGCAACCGGGAGCGCGAACTGCGCAGCAACCGCATCGAGGTGGCGACATCGCTGCGCTACCTGCGGCTGGTGCCGCTGCAACGCAATGGTGCGCCGCGCCTGCGCGGCATCGCCGGCGAAATGGACGATGCGGTCGACACCGGTGACTGGCAGTGGCAGGAACTGCAGGCCGAGGCCGGTGGCGATGGCAAGGACGGCTACCTGTACCGCCTGCAGGGACGCTTCCCGGTGCAGCGGCTGGACGTGGTGCTGCCGACCAACAGCGCGATGGGCTGGACCGTGTCCAGCCGCGACGATGACCGCGCGGCAGCCGATGGCGACGCTCCCGTCTGGCGGGTGCTGGCCCGCGGCTGGAACACCTGGAACCTGAGCGAAGCAGGTGGGCAGCAGCGTTCGGCGCCGCTGGAAATCCCCGGCACGGTGGACGACCACCAGTGGCGGTTGCAGGCCGAACCGGGCGGGCTGCCGTCATCGGCCCCGGTACTGCGCCTAGGCTATCGCCCCGGCAGCGTGGTGTTCCTGGCGCAGGGCCGCGCGCCGTACCTGCTGGTGGCCGGCAGCGCCAACGCCATTGAGAGTCCGGCCGCACTCGATCCGATGCTGGCCGCGCTGCGTACCCGCAATGGCGCGCAGTGGCAGCCGGCCGCCGCCAGCCTCGGTACCGGCGTGCAGCGCGCCGGCGATGCCGCCTACCAGCCGGCGCCGGCACCGCGCGACTGGAAGAACCTGGTGCTGTGGGCGGTGCTGGTGGCGGGGGCGCTGGCAGTGGCCGGTTTTGCCGTCAGCCTGCTGCGCGGCAGGCAAGCCGGGTAGTGCCGGCCGCTGGCCGGCAACTGCGGGACTCCGCCGAAGGTTCACGGGGCTGCCCCGGCCAGCGGCCGGCATTACCGGGGGCAGGTGCCGGTTTGCCCGCGCTGGCGGCGCGGGCGAGAATCGCGGTTTCCCCACCGCCACGGAGCCGTGCTGCCATGTCCATCGTTCGCATGACCGACCTTGACCTTTCCGGCAAGCGTGTCCTGATCCGGCAAGACCTCAACGTCCCCATCGACAATGGCCGCATCACCTCCGAGCAGCGCATCACCGCCTCGTTGCCGACGCTGAAGCTGGCGCTGGAAAAGGGGGCCGCGGTGATGGTCACCTCGCACCTCGGCCGGCCGAAGGAAGGCGTGTGGAGCGAGGCCGATTCGCTGGCGCCGGTGGCCGCGCGCCTGTCCGAACTGCTCGGCGTCGAGGTGCCGCTGGTCAAGGACTGGGTGGAGGGCGTCGATGTCGCACCGGGCAGGATCGTGCTGCTGGAAAACTGCCGCATGAACGTCGGCGAGAAGGCCGACGACGAAACCCTGTCGAAGAAGTACGCCGCGCTGTGCGACGTGTTCGTGATGGACGCCTTCGGCACCGCGCACCGCGCGCAGGCCTCGACCCACGGCGTGATCCGCTTCGCCCCGGTCGCCGCCGGCGGCCCGTTGCTGATGGCGGAGCTGGACGCACTGGACAAGGCGCTGGCCAACCCGGCGCGGCCGCTGCTGGCCATCGTCGCCGGCTCCAAGGTCAGCACCAAGCTGGAACTGCTGTCCAGCCTGGTCGGCAAGGTGGATCAGCTGATCGTCGGCGGCGGCATCGCCAACACCTTCATCGCCGCCGAGGGCCACGGCGTGGGCAAGTCGCTGGTCGAGAACGACCTGCTCGACACCGCGCGCAGGATTGACGCCGATGCCAAGGCGCGCGGTGCCGAAATCCCGCTGCCGAGCGACGTGGTGGTGGCCCCGGCGTTCGCCGCCGACGCGCCGGCCACGGTCAAGCCGGTGGGCGAAGTGGCCGCCGACGACATGATCCTCGACATCGGCCCGGCCACCGCCGCGCGCTATGCCGGGCTGATCGCCAAGGCCGGCACCGTGGTCTGGAACGGCCCGGTCGGCGTGTTCGAGTTCGACGCCTTCGGCAAGGGCACCGAAGCGCTGGCGCGCGCGATCGCAGGCTCCAGTGCATTCTCGATCGCCGGCGGCGGCGACACGCTGGCGGCGGTGGACAAGTACGGCATCGCCGATGAGGTGAGCTACATCTCCACCGGCGGCGGCGCGTTCCTGGAGTTCCTGGAGGGCAAGACCTTGCCGGCGGTGGCAGCGCTGGAGGCCCGCGGCGCGTGAGCCGCGACGTGTTGTTCTTCGACCTCGACGGCACCCTGATCGATTCGGCCGTCGGGATCACCCGCTGCGTGGCCCATGCGCTGGAGAAGATGCGGCAGCCGGTGCCGGCGATGGCCGAACTGCGCAAGTGGATCGGCCCCTCGCTGCGCACCAGTTTCGCCCCGGTGTTCGGCGACGCGGCGCGGGTGGAGCAGGCGGTGGAGCTGTACCGCGAGCGTTTCGACGTGCTCGGCTGGCAGGAGCACGAGATCTATGCCGGCATTGGCGAAGTGGTGCAGGGCCTGCACGCGGCCGGCCACCGGCTGGCGGTGGTGACGGCGAAGAACGAACCGCATGCGCGGCGCATCGTCGAGCACCTGCCGTTCGGCGGCTGCTTCGAGAACATCGTCGGCGCCACCGCCGACGGCTCGCGCAGCCACAAGCCGGAGCTGATCGCCGAGGCGCTGCGCCGGCTGTCGCTGCCGCCGGCCCGGTGCCGGATGATCGGCGACCGGCACATGGACATCGAGGGCGCGCGCCACCACGGCATGCGCAACGTCGGCGTGCTGTGGGGCTTCGGCGGCCGCGAGGAACTGCAGGCGGCTGGTGCTGACGTGCTGGCCACGACGCCGCTGGAACTGCAGGGACTGCTGTCGGCCTGATCGCCGTAGGTCGGGGCCATGCCCCCGACGCTCCGTGCATCCGAACATCAAGCGTCGGGGCATGGCCCCGACCTGCGGTTGTCCTGTCAGGACACTGTCCGGATGGCCTGTCCCGGCTGTCTCCCGGACAGCGCGAATGGTGTCTCCTGAAATCGTATGCGACATCGTTGTCATGCAACGGATGTGCTACTTTCGCCGGTTCCATACGGAGACAGCACGCCATGATCGAACGCCAGCGCCGCACCAAGATCCTCGCCACCCTCGGCCCGGCGACCGACGCCCCCGGGGTGCTGGACGATCTGTTCCGCGCCGGCGTCAACGTGGTGCGCCTGAACTTCTCCCACGGCGATCCCTCCGGCCAGGCCAAGCGCGCCGCCGAAGTGCGCGCCGCCGCGCAGCGCGTGGGCGTGGAGGTGGGCATCCTCGCCGACCTGCCGGGGCCGAAGATCCGCATCGAGCGCTTCGCCGAAGGCAAGGTGCAGCTCAAGGCCGGCGACCGTTTCGACCTGATCGCCGACGCCAACGCCGCGCCGGGCGACGCCACCCAGGTCGGCGTGAGCTACCTCGGCCTGCCGCAGGACGTGGCCCCCGGCGACGTGCTGCTGCTCGACGATGGCCTGATGCAGTTGCAGGTGGTCGAAGTGCAGGGCGAGCGCATCGTCAACACCGTGCTCAACGACGGCGTGCTGTCCGACCGCAAGGGCCTGAACAAGCAGGGCGGCGGCCTGTCGCTGGGCGCGCTGACCGAGCGTGACAAGGAACTGATCGGCATCGTGGCGAAGATCGGCGTGGACTTCATCGCCGTCTCGTTCTGCCGCAACGCGCAGGACATGCACGACGCCCGCGCCGTCGCCCGCCAGCACGACTGCGACGCGGCGCTGGTGTCGAAGATCGAGCGTACCGAGGCCATCGAGAACCTGGAAGAGATCGTCGAGGCCAGCGACGTGGTGATGGTCGCGCGCGGCGACCTCGGCGTGGAGATCGGCGACGCCGAACTGCCGGGCCTGCAGAAGAAAATCATCAAGGCCGCGCTGGCGCACAACAAGGTGGTCATCACCGCCACGCAGATGCTGCAGTCGATGGTCGAAAGCCCGATCCCGACCCGCGCCGAGGTGCTGGACGTGGCCAACTCGGTCATCGACGGCACCGACGCGGTGATGCTGTCGGCCGAAACCGCCGCCGGCGCGTGGCCGGTGAAGGCGGTCGAGGCGATGGCGCGCATCTGCCTCGGCGCCGAGCGCCAGTTCCAGATCGACACCGATTTCAACGCCTCGCCGCGCAATCTGGAGCGCGCCGACCAGGCCATCGCGATGGCGACGATGTTCCTGTCCCAGCACGTGGGCGTGCGCGCGATCGTGGCGATGACCGAATCCGGCGGCACCGCGCGCTACCTGTCGCGCTTCCGTGCCAAGGCGCCGGTGTTCGCGGTGACCCGCCACGACAGCGCGCGCCGGCGCATGGCGCTGATGCGCGACGTGTTCCCGATCAACTTCGACAGCCGCGGCTTCACCCCGCGCGAGGCCGCGCGCGGCAGCATCCGCCTGCTGGTCGAGGCCGGCTTGCTGGAGGTCGGCGACCGCGTGGTGTTCACCAGCGGCGAGCACATGGAAACCCACGGTGCCACCAACACCCTGCGGCTGCTGGAAGTGGGCAGCGATGGCCATGCCAACGGCCTGGGCGAGCTGTAAGCGACACTCGCCTCGGTACGCCCGACCGTTGGTCGGCAGGCACTACCGGACACGCCAAGGACAAATTCTGTCCCGCGCGGACAGGGTGTAAGCGTTTCCAGGCCAGCCTCACGGCTGGCCCACGATGGGTGCGGGCTATAATCCGGGTTTCTCCGCACCCCGTGACAGGAACTTCATGAGCATCGAACTGCTGGCTGAAACCGCACAGGCAATGGTCGCCCCGGGCAAGGGCATCATCGCCATCGACGAATCCACCGGCACCATCGCCAAGCGCTTTGCCAGCGTCGGCATCGAGAACACCGAAGAGAACCGCCGCGCCTACCGCGAACTGCTGCTGACCACGCCCAAGCTCAACGAGCACATCTCCGGCGCGATCCTGTACGACGAAACCATCCGCCAGAAAACCCGCGACGGCGTGCCGTTCGCCAAGTACATGGCCGACCACGGCATGATCCCGGGCATCAAGGTGGACAAGGGCGCGCACCCGCTGGCCGGCTGCCCGGGCGAACTGGTCACCGAGGGTCTGGACGGCCTGCGCGAGCGCCTGCAGGAGTACTACAAGCTCGGCGCGCGCTTCGCCAAGTGGCGCGCGGTGATCAACATCGGCGAGAGCATCCCGTCGGGCACCTGCATCGAATCCAACGCCCACGCGCTGGCCCGCTATGCCGCGCTGTGCCAGGAGTGCGGCCTGGTGCCGATGGTCGAGCCGGAAGTCATCATGGACGGCGACCACGACATCGAGACCTGCTACGAAGTCACCGAAGCCACCCTGCGCTCGCTGTTCGACGCGTTGTACCAGCAGAACGTGCTGCTGGAAGGCACCATCCTGAAGGCCTCGATGGTCGTCTCCGGCAAGGACTGCGACGAGCAGGCCGACGTCGAGGAGGTGGCCGAGGCCACGGTGATGTGCCTGAAGAGCACCGTGCCGGCGATCCTGCCGGGCGTGGTATTCCTGTCCGGCGGGCAGAGCGACGAGCAGTCCACCGCGCACCTGAACGCCATGAACCAGCTCGACAGGCTGCCGTGGCCGCTGAGCTTCTCCTACGGCCGCGCGATGCAGCAGGCCGCGCTGAAGCTGTGGGCCAAGGACATGAAGGGCAACTACGACGCCGCGCAGAAGACCGTGTACGAGCGCGCCAGGGAGAATGGCCTGGCCGCGCTGGGCAAGTGGGAAGGCTGATCGCCAATTGTTTATGCATGAGTGAAAACGCCGGCCTCGTGCCGGCGTTTTCATTGGCGTCGTGGATGTGAGGCCTGCCTTGCATGGGGCTTCATTGGCAAGGCCCCGTGCGAGGCGAGCCTCGCACCTACGGAAGCAACAGTGGGATTGCTTGCGGCGACGAGGCGTCGGCCTGCCCGGCCACCGCCAGTGCCTGCTGGTAGGCCTTGAAGGTGGCGGTATTCCAGGCCACCAGGATGATCTGCAGCGGGCGGGCGTGGCTCCTGCGCCAGGTGACGGTCTCGGTGACGGCGATGCTGGCGGCCTGATGCAGCGGGTAGCCATAGACGCCGCAGCTGATCGCCGGGAAGGCGATCGACTCCAGCTGCATCCGTTCGGCCAGTTGCAGCGAATTCCAGTAGCAGTTGGCCAGCAACGCGGCCTCGTCGCGGCCGCCGCCGTGCCAGACCGGGCCGACGGTGTGGAACACGTGGCGTGCGGGCAGTGCGTGGCCGGCGGTGGCGCGTACCTCGCCGGTGGGACAGCGCACGCCCGGGCGCAGTTCCGGCAGGCGCGCGCATTCGGCCAGCAGGCCCGGCCCGGCGGCATGGTGGATGGCGCCGTCGACGCCGCCACCGCCGAGCAGGCTTTCGTTGGCGGCGTTGACGATGGCGTCCACGGCCAGGGTGGTGATGTCGCCTTGCCGGATGTCGATGTTCATGGCGCTGATCTTCCCGTGCCGTGAGGTGAGCGGAACGTGAGGGCAGGGGCGCCCTTCGCGGGCGGCAAGTCTGCCCGCGAAGGGTCTCGGCAGCTGCGACGGAAGGCGGTCGCCAGCACGCGCGGATTTCCGCGCGGCGGACAGCACGAAGGCCGCGCGGGGCGGCCTTCGTACCGGGGGAGGAACATGGGATGCAGCAGAAAATGCGGGGGATGGAATAGCCGCGGGCACCGGGGATGACCGGGGCGTCCCCCGGTCGCGGTGCGGTCCGCCGGGGAATCCCCGGTGGTCGAAACCGTGGCTTACGGCAGGCCGGCCAGCCAGTCGTCGTCCGAGCCTTCGTTGACATCGGCGAACAGCGGGGTGGAGAAGTAGCGCTCGCCGGTATCGGGCAGCATCGCCAGGATCACCGTGCCGGCCGGAGCGCCGGCGGCCAGCTCCAGCGCGGTGGCGGCGGTGGCGCCGGCGGAGATGCCGACGAAGATGCCTTCCTCGGCGGCCAGCCGGCGCGAAGTCTCGATGGCGCGTTCGTCCTGCACCGAGCGCAGTTCGTCGTAGGCGGCGCGGTTGAGCACTTCCGGCACGAAGTCCGGGGTCCAGCCCTGGATCTTGTGCGGCTTCCATTCGTCGCCCTTGAGCAGCGATGCGCCGGCCGGCTCGGTGGCGACGATGCGGGTATCCGGGCGTGCGACCTTCAGCACCTCGCCCACGCCGGTGAGGGTGCCGCCGGTGCCCCAGCCGCTGACGAAGAAGTCCAGGCGCTTGCCGGCGAAGTCGCGCAGGATCTCGGCGGCGGTGGTGTTGCGGTGGTAGGCCGGGTTGGCCGGGTTGGCGAACTGGCTGGCCAGGAACCAGCCGTGCTTGTCGGCCAGTTCCTTCGCCTTCTCCACCATGCCGGTGCCGCGCGCGGCGGCCGGGGTCAGGATGACCTTGGCGCCATAGGCGCGCATCGCCTTGCGGCGCTCGATCGAGAAGGTCTCGGTCATCACCGCGACGAACTTGTAGCCGCGCGCGGCGGCGACCATCGCCAGCGCCACGCCGGTGTTGCCGGAGGTGGCCTCGACGATGGTGTCGCCGGGCTTGATCAGGCCGCGCTGCTCGGCGTCGAGCACGATCGCCAGCGCCAGGCGGTCCTTGACCGAGCTGCCGGGGTTGAAGGACTCGGCCTTGACGTACACGTCCACGCCGGCCGGGGCCACGCGGTTGAGCTTGATGATCGGGGTGTTGCCGATGGTGTCGAGGATGCTGTTGTAGATGGCCATGAGGTTCTCCTGGGGATGGGATCAGGCGGCGTCGGCCAGTGTCGGCGTCGTCGTGGGTGCGGAAAGTGAGGGGGCGGCCGCGTGCAGCGGGGCGTCGCCGAACCAGTGCAGCTCGTCGGCCAGCGCGGCCACGTCGCCGACGACCAGCAGCGCCGGTGATTGCACCCGGTGGCGTTCGGCCGCCTCGGCCAGTTGCCGCAGCTGCCCGGTGACCACGCGCTGCTCTGCGCGCGAACCGTTTTCCACCAGTGCGAACGGCGTGGCGGCGGGCAGGCCGGCGTCGAGCAACTGCGTGCGGATGTGCGCCAGCGCGGCCACGCCCATGTAGAACACCAGCGTCTGCCGCGGCGCGGCCAGCGCCGGCCAGTCCAGCGTGTCCAGCGAATCCCTGCAGTGCGCGGTGACCAGCCGCAGTTGCTGGGCGTGGTCGCGGTGGGTGAGCGGGATGCCGGCGTGGGCGGCACAGGCCAGCGCCGCGGTGATGCCGGGCACCACTTCATAGGGGATGCCGTGGGCGCGCAGGAACTGCAGTTCCTCGCCGCCGCGGCCGAACACGAAGGCGTCGCCGCCCTTGAGCCGCACCACGCGCCTGCCGGCGCGGGCGTGCTCCAGCATCAGCGCGTGGATGTGTTCCTGCCGCGTGCTGTGGCCGCGCGCGGACTTGCCGACCTCGATGCGCTCGGCGTCGCGCCGCGCCAGTTGCAGCACCTCGGCGCTGACCAGCCGGTCGTGCAGGATCACGTCGGCCTGGTTCAGCGCGCGCAGCGCGCCCAGCGTCAGCAGGCCGGGGTCACCGGAGCCTGCGCCCACCAGCATCACCGAGCCGGCGGCGGCAGGGGCTTCGCCGGCCAGTGCGTGGCGCAGCGCGTCTTCCGCCGCGGCGCGCTGGCCGCGGCGCAGCAGGCCCGGCAGCGGGCCTTCGAGCAGGCGGTCGAAGAAGCGGCGGCGCGCGGCGGTATCGGGGAAGCGGGCGCGGATGTGCGCGCGCTTGCGGCCGAGCAGTTCGGTCAGCCGGCCCCAGCTGTCGTCGAACAGTTCCTCGATGCGGCGACGCACGTGGCGCGCCACCATCGGCGCGCCGCCACCGCTGGAAATGGCGATCTGCAGCGGCCCGCGCTCGACCACCGCCGGCAGGTGGAAGCGCGACAACTGGGCGTCGTCGACCACGTTCACGAACAGCCGCCGTTCCCCGGAGGCGCTGGCGGTGGCCTGGTTGACCGCGACGTCGTCGGTGGCGGCGACCACCAGCCAGATGTCCTCGGCCAGCCAGTCGGGGGTGAAGCGCCCGGGCAGCCATTCGATGCGCCCGGCGTCGGCCAGCGCGCGCAGCGATGGCGCCAGTTCCGGTGCGCCCACCCGCGGCCGCGCGCCGGCATGCAGCAGCGCCTCGACCTTGCGTGCGGCCACCGCCCCTCCGCCGACCACCAGCACGGCGCGGCCGTTCAGATCGGCGAACAACGGAAACAGGGGGGCGTTCAAGGCGGCAAGGGCAGGGTGGGTGGAAGGGACGATGACCGTAGCCCCGCACCGGAACACCCGGAAATGACTTGCGCCGCCATTCAGATTCCTTTCGGTTATAAGTGGTGGGGGCAATCTGGCCTACATTCATCATCCTTTCCGAGCGGCCTTATCCCCCGACCCTGCGATGACCCTCACCCAACTGCGCTACCTGGTCGCCATTGCCGACGCCGAGCTGAACATCACGCTGGCGGCGACCCGCGTGCACGCCACCCAGCCGGGGCTGTCCAAGCAGCTCAAGCAGCTGGAGGACGAGTTGGGTTTCCTGCTGTTCGTGCGCAAGGGCCGCAGCCTGGAGTCGGTGACGCCGGCCGGCGAGGAAGTCATCGGCCGCGCCCGAGCGGTGCTGGCCGAGGCCAACAACATCCGCACCTATGCCGCCAACCAGCGCCGCGAGAGCCACGGCCAGCTGGTGCTGACCACCACCCACACCCAGGCGCGCTTCGTGCTGCCGCCGGCGGTGGCGCGGATCAAGCAGGCCTACCCGCAGGTCAGCGTGCACCTGCAGCAGGCCGCCGAAAGCGACGCGCTGGACCTGCTCGGCCAGGGCGACGCCGACATGGCCATCGTCAGCACCGCCGGCAGCGAGCCGACCACCGGCATCGCCGTGCCGCTTTACCGCTGGCGACGGCTGGTGGTGGTGCCCAAGGGCCACCCGCTCGACCGCGCCGGCAAGGTGCCGGACATGGCCGCGCTGGCCGCGCATCCGCTGATCAGCTACGAATCCTCCACCCGTCCCAATTCCTCGCTGCGCCGCGCCTTCGCCGCCAAGCGGCTGGAACCGGACCTGGCCCTGACCGCGCTCGATGCCGACCTGATCAAGACCTACGTGCGCACCGGCCTGGGCGTGGGCCTGCTGGCGGAAATGGCGGTCAACAGCAACGATGTCGACCTGCGCGCATGGCCGGCGCCGGACGCGGTGCCCGAGTGCATCGCCTGGGCGGTGCTGCCGCGCGAGCGCGTGCTGCGCGACTACGCGCTGGAACTGGTGCACGTGCTTGCCCCGCAGATCGACAAGCGCGACCTGCGCCGGGTACTTGACGGAAATCAAGAAGCCGGCTGGCCGCCGCCGCCGAGCTGGGAAGAACTGACCCAGACCATCACCAGTTGAAGCCAGCAACGACTGGAAGAAAAAGCTGTGGATTGAAGCGCTTGCGCGATGTCCTTGCTTCTTCCTTCCCTCGTTCCCCGTTCCTCTCCATTCGTTCCTCGCCGCCCGCTGCGGCGATGTGTCGCACGTGGGTGAATGGAGCGGCAGCTTAAAATCGCGGCGTGATCCGTTCACTGCCCCTGCACCGTTGGATGTCCCGGCTCGCCGTGGTGGCGACGCTGCTGATGGTGCTCGCGCCGCTGGTCAGCCGCGCGTTGCAGGCGCAACCAGTGGCGATGGCCGCGGTGGTGGCCGAACACCTGTCGCACGCAATGCCCGGCATGGATCACGCCGGCCACGCGCCGTCGATGCCGGAGCACGGGCACGATGCGCCCGCCGGCCCCCACGCCAACCACGCCGAAGCCTGCGAATACTGCGTGCTGGCCATGCGCCTGCTGCCGTGGATGGCGCTGCTGCTGGTGCTGGCGCCGCTGCCGTACCGGCTGGCACCGTTTTCGCCGCGCCGGGTCGATGTTCCCGCCAGCCTGCGCTGGTCCGCGCACCTGGCCCGCGGGCCGCCGCGTTTCTCCTGACGACACCTCCCTTTTTTGCCGCGTGACCTGCGCCCTCGATGGCGTGGCGCGGCCGTGTCCCACGGAGAATCCCATGTTGCCCGCTTCCCCCCGCAAGCCGGTCGTACCGGCGTGCCTGTCCTCCTGCCTGTTGCTTGCCCTGTTCCCGGCCGCGGCCCATGCCGACGCGCCGGGTTCCCCGATCACCCTGGAAACGGTGGTCGTCACCGCCAGCGCGCCGTCCTCGCCGCTGCAATGGGTCACCGACCCGAGCCTGCCGCGGCAGCCGGTGCCGGCCAGCGACGGCGCCGACTACCTGAAGACCGTCCCTGGCTTTTCCGCGATCCGCAACGGCGGCACCAATGGCGACCCGGTGCTGCGCGGCATGTCCGGTTCGCGCCTGAACATCCTCACCAACGACGGCAACCTGATGGGCGCCTGCCCGTCGCGGATGGACAATCCGCTGTCCTACGTCGCCCCGGAAACCTTCGACCGGCTCACCGTCATCAAGGGCCCGCAGAGCGTGCGCTGGGGCGCCGGCGCCTCGGCCGGCACGGTGCGCTTCGAGCGCGACACCCCGCGTTTCAGCGCGCCGGGCATGGAGCTGGAAGCCAGCGCGCTGGCCGGCTCCAACAACCGCAACGACCAGGTGCTCGACGCCACCTTCGGCAGCGCCCCCGGCTACGTGCGGGTGAACGGCAACCGTTCCGAATCCGACGACTACCGCGACGGCAACGGCGACGTGGTGCCCTCGCGCTGGCGCAAGTGGAACGCCGATGCCGCCATCGGCTGGACGCCCGACGCCGACACCGTGCTGGAGCTGAGCGCCGGCACCGGCGATGCGCTGGCGCGCTATGCCGGCCGCGGCATGGATGGCGCGGCGTTCAAGCGCAGCAGCTACGGCCTGCGTTTCGAGCGCGGCAACCTGCCCGGCGCGTGGGACAAGTTGCAGGCCAACCTGTACGCCAACACCGCCGACCACGTGATGGACAACTACAGCCTGCGCGAACCCAACCCGCACGGCAGCATGCCGATGGCGATGGCCTCGAACGTGGAGCGGCGCACCCGCGGCGGACGCATCGCCGCGGAATGGCGCTGGCAGGACGTGGCCGTCGTCGCCGGCATCGACGCGCAGGACAGCCGCCACCGCAAGCGCAGTGGCATGCGCGGGATGTGGCAGCAGAAGGCGTGGACGCGCGATGCCGATCTCGACAACCGCGGCGTATTCGCCGAACTGACCCTGGGCGAGGAGCGACCGGCGCGCTGGATCGGCGGCCTGCGCATCGACCATGCCGAAGCCACCGACCTGCGCCAGACCAGCGGCATGATGGCCATGTCCAACCCGACCGCCGGCCACACCCGCAGCGAAGACCTCGGCAGCGGCTTCCTGCGCTACGAGCGCGACCACGGCAAGGACTGGACCTGGTACGCCGGCCTCGGCCATGCCGAACGCATGCCCGACTACTGGGAACTGTTCTCCGCCGACGCCGGCCCGGCCGGCGCCGCCAACGCCTTCGCCGGAGTGAAGCCGGAGAAGACCACGCAGCTGGACGTCGGCGCGCAGTTCCGCGGCAAGCGCAGCAGCGCCTGGGTGTCGGCCTATGCCGGGTACGTGCAGGACTACATCCTGTTCACCTATTCCAGCGGCGGCATGATGGGCGACAGCACCCGCGCGGCCAATGTCGATGCGCGCATCGCCGGTGCCGAGGCCGGCGTGGAATGGCGCCTGCAGGAGGCATGGAAGCTGGGCGGCACGCTGGCCTGGGCGTGGGGCGAGAACCGCAGCGACGGTGGCGCGATGCCGCAGATCCCGCCGCTGGAAGCGCGCCTGAGCGCGGCCTACGAACGCGAACGCTGGTCGGCCGGCGCGCTGCTGCGCGTGGTGGCCCGGCAGGACCGGGTGGCGCTGGACGCGGGCAACGTCGTCGCCCGCGACCTTGGCCCCACCGCCGGCTTCGCCACCTTCGCGCTCAACGCCGCCTACCGCATCAACGACCACCTGCGTGCCAGTGCCGGCGTCGACAACCTGTTCGACCGCGCCTATGCCGAGCACCTGAACCTGGCCGGCAGCGCCGACTTCGGCTTCCCCGCCGACCCGGTGCGGATCAACGAGCCCGGCCGCACGCTGTGGTTGAAGCTGGACTACCGCTACTGACGCGGCTCCTCCCGCTGCCGGTCGGCCGGCAGCGGGACGCCTGTGGCATGCTTGGCCGGTCCGGCCGGAGAGAATGCAGATGACGCAGTATGCGGTGGCCTACGTCAGTGTCGCCGTGGCCGGCTTGACGCCCGCCGACCTGGACCACCTGCTGGTCGATGCCCGCGCGCACAATCGCCTGGAGGGCGTCACCGGCGTGTTGCTCCATGACGGGTACCGCTTCTTCCAGTATTTCGAAGGCCCGCAGGACGGCGTGGCGCGCATCTACGCGCGCGTCCTTGCCTCGCGCATGCACGTGGAACTGGAGGAACTGCGGAACGGCCCGGTGGAACGGCTGTATTTCACCCGCTGGCACATGGGCTGCAGCCACACCGAGGGCAGCGTGCTGCAGGAACTGAGCAGCCGGCAGTGGCGGCAGGAAGCCGGCTACCTGCGCGAGGACGTGGCCCTGGCCGGCAATCCGCCCGGCCTGCGCGAACTGCTTGCGTTCTGGGAACGGCAGCAAGCGATGGATGATTGACCCGCTGGCGTTGCCGCCGGCCGCTCAGATTTCCTCGTGCAACCCGCACTCGCGCTTCAGGCCGAAGAAGCGGGTGTCCTCCTCGCGCATGCCCGGCTCCCAGCGGCGGGTGGTGTGGGTGTCGCCGATGGAGACGTAACCCTGCTCCCACAATGGGTGGTAGGGCAGCTCGTGCTGCTTCAGGTACTTCCACACGTCGCGGTCGTTCCAGTCGGCGATCGGGTTGAACTTCCAGCGCTCGCCGCGCTTCTGCAGGATCGGCGTGCCGGCGCGGCTGGCCGACTGGCCGCGGCGCAGGCCGGTGAACCAGGTGCCGGCGTGCAGTTCCTCCAGCGCGCGCTTCATCGGCTCGACCTTGCGCAGGTTGTTGTACTGCTCGATGCCGACCAGCCCCTGCTCCCACAGGCGGCCGTGGCGCGCCTCCATCCAGGCGCGGCTGACCAGCGGGCGGTAGACCTTCAGGTTCAGGCCGAGCCGGTCGCTCAGTTCGTCGACGAAGCGGTAGGTTTCCGGGAACAGGTAGCCGGTGTCGACCAGGATCACCGGGATGTCCGCGCGCTGGCGGGTCAGCAGGTGCAGGGCCACGGCCGACTGCGCGCCGAAGCTCGAGGACAGCACGTGGGTGCCGGGCAGGTGCCGCAATGCCCAGTCCACGCGCTGGCCGGCGTCCATCGTTTCCAGCTGCGCGTTGGGCCCGGCCAGGTCGTCGGGCAGCGCGGCGGTTTCGGTATCGGCGTCGGCGAAGGAAGAAACGGACAGGGCGCTCATGCGTGCAGTTCCAGTGCAACCTGGCGGTTGGTGGGGTAGGGCGGCAGTTCGACGATGCCGGCGCGGTGCAGGAAGTCGCCGAAGCGTTCGTCGGTTTCGCGCTCGGCGGCATAGCGCCCCAGCAGCGGCTCCAGCGCTTCGAGGATCTGCGGCTCGGTGATGTTCTCGCGGTACAGCGTGTTCATGCGCATGCCGCGGTGGTCGCCGCCGAGGAACAGGTTGTAGCGGCCCACCGCCTTGCCGACCAGCGCGATCTCGGCCAGGTAGGGCCGCGAGCAGCCATTGGGGCAGCCGGAGATGCGCAGCAGGATCGGCGCCTCGCGCAGGCCGTGCTTGTCCAGCAACGGTTCCAGCGCGGCGAGGAAGCCGGGCAGGTAGCGCTCGGCCTCGGCCATCGCCAGCGCGCAGGTGGGCAGGGCCACGCAGGACACGGCGCTGCGCGCGATCGCGGTGGGCGCGTTGTTCTCGCGGTCCAGCCCGTGCTGCGCCACCAGTGCGTCGATCCGCGCGCGCTGCGCGGCCGGCACGCCGGCGATGATGACGTTCTGGTTGCAGGTCATGCGGAACTCGCCTTCGTGCACTTTGGCGATCTCGCGCAGGCCGGTCAGCAGCGGGCGGCCGGGGGTGTCGGCGATGCGCCCGCTGGGCAGCGACAGGGTCAGGTGCCACAGGCCGTTGTCGCCCTCGACCCAGCCGAAGCGGTCGCCGTTGTGCTCGAAATGGAACGGCCGCGCCGGTTGCAGGGTGAAGCCGGCGCGCGCTTCCATCATCGCCACGATCCTGTCCGAGCCGTGGTCGTCGATGGTGTACTTGAAGCGCGCGTGCTTGCGGTCCTCGCGGTCGCCGAGGTCGCGCTGCACCGTCACCGCCGCCTCGGCGATGGCGAATACCTGTTCCGGGGTGACGAAGCCGATCACGTTGCCGATGCGCGGGTAGTGCGCGGCGATGCCGTGGCTGGCGCCCATGCTGCCGCCGATGGCGACGTTGAAGCCGGCCAGCTGGCCGGCGTCGTCGACGATGGCCACCAGCCCGAGGTCGTTGGCGAACACGTCCACGTCGTTGTACGGCGGCACCGCCACGGCGATCTTGAACTTGCGCGGCAGGTAGGCGTCGCCGTAGATCGGCTCGTGCTCGACGCCGCTCTCGGCGACCTTCTCCTCGTCCAGCCAGATTTCGTAGTAGGCGCGGGTGGCCGGCTTGAAGTGCAGCGACAGCCGCTGCGCCCAGTCATGCACCTGCGCATGAAGCGCCGACTGCAACGGGTTGCTGGCGCCGAGCACGTTGCGGTTGACGTCGCCGCAGGCGGAGATGGTGTCCATCGCCGCGGCGTTGATCGCCTGCATCGTCGCCTTCAGCTCGCGCTTGATGACGCCGTGGATCTGGAAGGTCTGCCGCGTGGTCACGCGCAGCGAATGGCTGGCGTAGGTGGTGGCGATCTCGTCGAGCCCCAGCCACTGCCGCGGGGTGAACACGCCGCCCGGCGCACGGATGCGGATCATGAACTGGTGCGCCGGTTCCAGTTTCTGCCGGCGGCGCTCGTCGCGCAGGTCGCGGTCGTCCTGCTGGTAGCTGCCGTGGAACTTGATGGTGCGCTGGTCCTCGAAGTTCAGCGAGCCGGTGGTGGCGTCGAGCAGCCCTTCGGCGAGGGTGCCGCGCAGGCGGTGGCTGTTGATCTTGATGTCTTCGACGGAGGGGTGGCTCATGGTCTTTGGCTGTCTGCGTTTTTCGTAGGAGCGCACCTTGGTGCGCGATGAAGCTTTCCCGGTGAAGCCCCTCGCGCACCAAGGTGCGCTCCTACGGGGAATCTGGAGGGGATCAGTAGACGTCGCGGGCGTAGCGGCCTTCGCGCTGCAGGCTGGACAGGTACTCGGCCGCCGCCTCGGCGTCGCCGCCGTTGTGGCTGGCGACGATCTCCAGCAGCGCGGCGTGCACGTCCTTGCCCATGCCGATGGCACCGCACACGTAGAAGTGCGCGCCGTTCTGCAGCCAGTCGTACAGTTCGCGGCCCTGCTCGCGCAGGCGCTGCTGCACGTAGATCTTCTCGGCCTGGTCGCGGGAGAAGGCCAGGTCGAGGCGGTGCAGTTCCTTTTTCTGCAGGGCTTCCTGCCACTCGACCTGATAGAGGAACTCGCTGTTGAAGTGGCGCGCGCCGAAGAACAGCCAGTTGCGGCCCGCCGCGCCGCTCTCGGCGCGCTCCTGCACGAAGCCGCGGAACGGCGCCACGCCGGTGCCGGGGCCGACCATGATGATGTCGCGGCTGGCGTCGGCCGGCACCCGGAAGCGTTCGTTCGGTTCGACGAACACCGGCACCGGCGCGCCTTCTTCCAGTGCGGCGAGGAAACCGCTGGCGGCGCCGAGGTGGTCGCGGCCGTGCGCGGCGTAGGCCAGCTCGTCCACGGTCAGGTGCACTTCCTCGCCCACGCGCTTGCGGCTGGAGGCGATGGAGTACAGGCGGTGCGCGGCCGGGCGCAGCGCCGCCACCAGCGCGGCGGCGTCCCAGTCGGCCGGCCAGCGCTGCAGCACGTCGACCAGCTGGTGGTCGCCGAACACGGCAGCCAGCTCGCCGGCGTGCGCCGGTTCCAGCAGCGCGGCCAGCTCGGCGTTGCCGCCGCGCTCGGCCACGGTGGCCAGCAGCGGGCGCGAGATGCGGGTCAGTTCGCGGTGTTCGGCCAGCCATTGCGCCAGCGGCCGCGCGTGGCCATCGTGCTCGACCGTGGCGTCGCCATCCAGCCCGGTGGCGGCGAGGATGGAATCGACCAGCCGCGGCGGGTTGCGGTGGATGATGCCCAGCGCATCGCCCGGTTCGTACTGCAGGCCGCTGCCTTCCAGCGACAGCTCGAGGTGGTGCACGCGCTTGTCGATGCCGGCCTGCACGGCGAACGCCGGGCCCTTGAAGTCGCGGCCGCTGACCAGTTGCCGCGACAGCAGCTCGGCGTTGAACGGGTGCTGCGCGCTCCACGCGCTGGCCTGGCCGTGGCGCAGCGGGGTGACGTTGCTGGCGGCGGGCACGGCGGCATTGCCCAGCGTCTCGCGGGCGTCGGCCAATGCCTTGGCGCGCCACGGCGTGGCCACGGTGTCGATGTCGAGGTCGGCCTCGCCCAGCGCCTGCAGGCGCTGGGCGCCGAGTTCGGCCAGCCGCGCGTCCAGCTTGCGGCCGATGCCGCAGAAATCGGCGTAGCTGGAATCGCCCAGGCCCAGCACCGCGTATTTCAGCTCCGGCAGCTTGGGCGCGCGCCGGCCGTTGAGGAACTCGACGAAGCCGATGGCGTCGTCCGGCGGGTCGCCTTCGCCCTGGGTGCTGATGACGACGTAGAGCAGGCGCTCGCCGGCCAGCTCGCGGGTCGGGTAGGCATCGGCGCGCAGCAGGCGCACCGACAGGCCGGCGGCTTCGCTCTCGGCGGCCAGCTGTTCGGCGCTGCGGCGCGCGTTGCCGGTCTGGCTGCCGTAGACGATGGTCAGCCGCCCGGCAGCCTGCGTGGCCGGCTGGGCGGGCTGGACCAGCGCCAGCGACGGCGGCGGGTGGCCCTGCGCCAGCCCGGCGGCGAAGCCGGACAGCCACCACAGGCTGTTGCCGTCCAGGCCGTCCACCAGGCGCGTCAGCAGGACCCGGCGGTCTTCGGGCAGGGGGCTGGGTGGCACGGTGGCAGCGGCGGCGGTCATGTCCTGTCCGGTCTGGAGGTGGATGGCCGATGCTAGGCAGCCGTCGCGCGTGGCGGAAAGGATGGACGGTTATCGCTTCATGCCATGCGTTTATTTCTGCCGCCGCCGGCCAATGCCCACACTGGCCGCCCTGCCGGGGGACCGCCCGGCCACGCTGCTACCCTTTTCCCCTTCGCGCAGATCGCCCACCCGCAATGACCGTTACCGCACCGCTGTCGCACCTGGACCGGCTGGAAGCCGAGAGCATCCACATCCTGCGCGAGGTCGCGGCCGGCTTCGCCAACCCGGTGCTGCTGTATTCGGTGGGCAAGGACAGCTCGGTGCTGCTGCACCTGCTGCTCAAGGCGTTCGCGCCGGGGGTGCCGCCGATCCCGCTGCTGCACGTGGACACGCGCTGGAAGTTCCGCGAGATGATCGCCTTCCGCGACCGCCGCGCCGCCGCGACCGGCGTGGACCTGCGCGTGCACATCAACCCGGACGGCATCGCCCAGGGCATCGGTCCGGTCACCCACGGCGCGGCCGTGCACACCGACGTGATGAAGACCCAGGGCCTGAAGCAGGCGCTGGACAAGTGGAAGTTCGACGCGGCCATCGGCGGCGCGCGCCGCGACGAGGAGAAGTCGCGGGCCAAGGAGCGGGTGTTCTCGTTCCGCAACGACCGCCACCGTTGGGACCCGAAGAACCAGCGCCCGGAGCTGTGGAACCTGTACAACGCCCGCATCCACGCCGGCGAGAGCGTGCGCGCCTTCCCGCTGTCCAACTGGACCGAGCTGGACATCTGGCTCTACATCTACCGCGAGAACATCCCGGTGGTGCCGTTGTATCTGGCCGCCGAGCGCCCGGTGGTCGAGCGCGACGGCAGCCTGATCATGGTCGACGACGAACGCCTGCCGCTGCGCCCG
Source organism: Stenotrophomonas daejeonensis (assembly GCF_001431505.1). Lineage (GTDB taxonomy): Bacteria > Pseudomonadota > Gammaproteobacteria > Xanthomonadales > Xanthomonadaceae > Stenotrophomonas > Stenotrophomonas daejeonensis. The sequence continues at coordinate 104,572 of NZ_LDJP01000016.1, read as the reverse complement.
GGCGAAGTGCCGCAGCTGCGCAAGGTGCGCTTCCGCACGCTGGGCTGCTACCCGCTGACCGGCGCCATCGAATCGGAAGCCGACTCGCTGGAGAAGATCATCGCCGAGATGCTGGTCTCGACCAGCTCCGAGCGGCAGGGCCGGGTGATCGACCACGACCAGTCCGCCTCGATGGAGAAGAAGAAGCTGGAGGGCTATTTCTGATGAACGCGGTCGCCACGTCTTCCGACATCTCCACCTACCTGCAGCAACACGAATCCAAGCCGCTGCTGCGCTTCATCACCTGCGGCAGCGTCGACGACGGCAAGAGCACGCTGATCGGGCGCCTGCTGTACGAGAGCAAGCGCCTGTTCGACGACCAGCTGGCCGCGCTGGAGGCCGACAGCCGCCGCCACGGCACCCAAGGCGAGCGCATTGACTACGCGCTGCTGCTGGACGGGCTGGCCGCCGAGCGCGAGCAGGGCATCACCATCGACGTGGCCTACCGCTACTTCGACACCGACCGCCGCAAGTACATCGTCGCCGACTGCCCCGGCCACGAGCAGTACACCCGCAACATGGCCACCGGTGCCTCCACCGCCGACCTGGCGGTGGTGCTGGTGGACGCGCGCAAGGGCCTGCTGCAGCAGACCCGCCGCCACAGCTACATCATCTCGCTGCTGGGCATCGGCCAGGTGGTGCTGGCGGTCAACAAGATGGACCTGGTCGATTACGACCAGGGCGTGTTCGAGCGCATCGCCGACGAATACCGCGCGCTGGCCGCGCAGCTGGGCATCGCCCACGTGCAGGTCATCCCGCTGTCGGCGCTGGAAGGGCAGAACCTGTCCACGCGCTCGGCGCTGATGCCGTGGTACGCCGGTCCCGGCCTGCTCGAACACCTGGACGCGGTGGAGCTCGCCGACCACGACGCGGCCAGCGGCCTGCGCCTGCCGGTGCAGTGGGTCAACCGCCCGAACCAGGATTTCCGCGGCTTCGCCGGCACCCTCGCCGCCGGGCAGGTGCGCGCCGGCGACGCGGTGGTGGTGCTGCCGTCGGCGCGCCGTTCCACGGTCAGGCAGGTGCTGGGGCCGGACGGCCCGCTGGACGTGGCCGTCGCCGGGCAAGCGGTGACGCTGACCCTGGCCGACGAGATCGACGTCAGCCGCGGCGACGTCATCGCCGCCGCCGGCGACCCGCCGGAAGTGGCCGACCAGTTCGCCGCGCACGTGCTGTGGATGGACGATGCCGCGCTGCTGCCCGGCCGCCCGTACTGGCTGCAGATCGGCAGCCGCACCGTGGCGGTGAGCGTCAGCGAGATCAAGCACCGCGTCGACGTGAACACGCAGGAGAAGCTGGCGGCCAAGCGGCTGGAGCTGAACGAGGTCGGCTACTGCAACCTGTCGCTGGACGAGCCGATCGCCTTCGAGCCCTACGTGCGCAACCGCGCGCTGGGCGGCTTCATCCTGATCGACCGCCAGAGCAACGCCACCGTCGCCGCCGGCACGCTGGACTTCGCCCTGCGCCGCGCCGGCAACGTGCACTGGCAGCACCTGGACGTGGACAAGGCCGCGCGCGCGCGGATCAAGGGGCAGACGCCGAAGGTGCTGTGGTTCACCGGCCTGTCCGGCGCCGGCAAGTCCACCATCGCCAACCAGGTGGAAAAGCGCCTGCATGCGCGCGGCTGCCATACCTTCATCCTCGACGGCGACAACGTCCGCCACGGCCTGAACCGCGACCTCGGCTTCACCGACGAGGACCGGGTGGAGAACATCCGCCGCGTCGCCGAGGTGGCGCGGTTGATGGCCGACGCCGGGCTGATCGTGCTGGTCAGCTTCATCTCCCCGTTCCGCGCCGAGCGACAGATGGCGCGCGAGCGCTTCGCCGAAGGCGAGTTCATCGAGGTGTTCGTCGACGTGCCGCTGGAGGTGGCCGAATCGCGCGACGTCAAGGGCCTGTACCGCAAGGCGCGCGCCGGGCAGATCCCCAATTTCACCGGCATCGATTCGCCCTACGAGGCCCCGGAGAACCCGGAGCTGCACCTGTACGCCGATGGCGAGGCGCTGGACGCGATGGTCGACCAGGTAGTGCGGCTGGTGCTGCGCTGAGGCCTTGAAAGCCCCTCCCCCCCCGGGAGAGGGGTTGGGGTGAGGGGCAGACGGAGTCCAGAGGGTTCACCGTCACTGGCTACGTTCGCCCCGCATCCACCCCTGCGGGGCATCTTCCGCCGACGTCGGTACTCCCGTATCCCGTGCGTCAGGGGTGTAACCCCGACCTACGGCACCTCACCCCGGTGGCGCTCGACCGTTGGCCGGGCGACGGCGCGCAGCGCCGTGGGGCTTGCCGCGAACCGGCCGAGAGCGCCGACCAACGGTCGGCTCCCGCCGGGTTCAGGCACCCACCGGATTCATCAGGAAGGGGAAGGGAGCGCCCCACCCAATGGCACATCCGGTCGTCACATGGCCCGGCTAGACTGCCGGATCGGGTATCTGACGGAATTGGGCATGTTGCGACGTTTTGCCGCCACCGTGGCCGGTGGCATGGTGCTGGCGCTGGCATTGGCCGGTTGCGGCAAGGAGGGGAACGAAGCGCCGCGCGCGCAGGCGGGCGCGGTGCCGGTCACCACCCAGGTGGTCCGGGCCTCGGCCTGGAACGACACCCTGCAGGCCATCGGCACCGCCAAGGCGCGCGAATCGGTGGTCGTCACCGCCAAGGTCAGCGAGATCATCGACACGGTGCATTTCCGCAGCGGCCAGGAAGTGGCCGCCGGGGCGCCGCTGGTGACGCTGCGGGTGGACGCGCAGCAGGCTGCGCTGGCGCAGGCACAGGCGACCTTCGACGAGGCCGACCGCCTGTACCGGCGGCAGAGCGAGCTGGCCACCCAGCAGCTGGTCGCCAGTTCCACGCTGGATACGCAGAAATCGATCCGCGACGCCGCCGAGGCGCGGGTGCGGCAGATGCGCGCCGACGTCACCGACCGCCAGGTACGCGCGCCGTTCGCCGGCGTGCTCGGCATCCGCCAGGTCAGCCCCGGTTCGCTGGTCACCCCGACCACGGTGATCGCCACGCTGGACGACCTGTCGCGCATGCACGTCGACTTCCAGGTGCCGGAGGCCGAGCTGGCCTCGCTCAAGCCCGGCGACAAGGTCAGCGGCAGCAGCATCGCCTGGCCCGGGCGCAATTTCGACGGCGAGGTCAGCACCGTCGATGCGCGGGTCGACCCCGGCAGCCGCGCGGTCACCGTGCGCGCCGATTTCCCCAACCCGGACCACGCGCTGCGCCCGGGCATGCTGCTGGACGTGCGCGTGTTCCGCCCCGAGCGGCAGGCGTTGGTGATCCCCGAGATCGCGGTGGTGCAGGTCGGGCGCGATTCGTTCGTCTACCGGGTCGGGGACGACGCCACGGTCGAGCGGGTGGACGTGCGCACCGGCACCCGCCGCGCCGGCGTGGTCGAGATCGTCGAAGGGCTGGAGGCCGGTGACCGCATCGTCGTGGACGGCACCGGCAAGCTGCGCCCGGGCCTGCGCATCGAGGATGCCGCGGCCGCGCCGGCCACGGAGGCCAGCGCCGGATGAAGCTGTCGGACCTGTCGATCAAGCGGCCGGTGCTGGCCGTGGTGATGAGCCTGCTGCTGGTGGTGCTGGGGGTGATGTCGTTCAACCGGCTCACCCTGCGCGAGCTGCCGGCCATCGACCCACCGATCGTCTCGGTGTCGGTGGACTACACCGGCGCCTCGGCGGCGGTGATCGAAAGCCGCATCACCCAGGTGCTGGAGGACGCGCTGGCCGGCATCGAGGGCATCGACACCATCAACGCGCGCAGCACCAACGGCCGCGCCTCGGTGAGCATCGAGTTCACCGCCAACCGCGACATCGAGGCCGCCGCCAACGACGTGCGCGACGCGGTCAGCCGCGTCGCCGACCGCATGCCCGAGGAGGCGCGGCCGCCGGAGATCGCCAAGGTCGAGAGCGACGCCGACGCGATCATCTGGTTCAACATGGCGTCCTCGGCGATGGACACGCTGGAACTGAGCGACTACGCCGAGCGCTACGTGGTGGACCGTTTCTCCAGCATCGACGGCGTGGCCCAGGTGCGCATCGGCGGCCGCCAGCGCTACGCCATGCGCATCTGGCTGGACCGCGACCAGCTGGCCGCGCGCGGTCTGACCGTGGCCGAGGTGGAGACCGCGCTGCGCAACGAGAACGTGGAGCTGCCGGCCGGGCGCATCGAATCGGCCGACCGCGACTTCACCCTGCGCGTGGAGCGCAGCTACGTGGCCCCGGCCGATTTCGCCAGCATTCCATTGGGCAAGGGCGCCGACGGTTACGTGGTGCGGTTGGGCGACGTGGCCAAGGTCGAGCTGGCCTCGGCCGAGCGCCGCGCCTACTACCGCAGCAACGGCGAGCCGGGCATCGGCCTGGGCATCGTCAAGACCTCCACCGCCAACGCGCTGGACGTGGCCCGCGCCACCCGCGCCGAGGCCGAGCGCATCGCCGCGACCCTGCCGCAGGGCACCAGCATCTTCGTCGCCTTCGACAACACCACCTTCATCGAGGCGGCGGTCGAGCGCGTCTACGCCACCCTGATCGAGGCGATGGTGCTGGTGCTGGTGGTGATCTGGCTGTTCCTGGGCAGCCTGCGCGCGGCGCTGATCCCGGCGGTGACGGTGCCGGTGTGCCTGGTGGCCGCGTTCATCGCGCTGTTCGCCTTCGGCTTCTCGATCAACCTGTTCACCCTGCTGGCGCTGGTGCTGTGCATCGGCCTGGTGGTGGACGACGCCATCGTCGTGGTCGAGAACGTGCAGCGCCGCATCGACCTCGGCGAACCGCCGCTGGTGGCCGCCCGCCGCGGCACCGCGCAGGTGGCGTTCGCGGTGATCGCCACCACCGCGGTGCTGGTGGCGGTGTTCCTGCCGGTGGGCTTCCTCGAAGGCAACACCGGCCGCCTGTTCCGCGAGCTGGCCGTCGCGCTGGCCGCGGCGGTGGCGCTGTCGGCGTTCGTCGCGCTGACGCTGACGCCGATGATGGCTTCCAAGTTGTTGCGCCCGCACAGCGAGCGGAAGGGCAACCGCCTCAATGGCTTCATCAACCGCCAGCTGGCGCGGCTGGCCGCGGCCTACGGGCGCGTGCTCGATCGCCACGTGCAGCGCAGCTGGGTGTTCGGGCTGGTGATGCTGGCCGCACTGGGCGCCAGCTGGGGCCTGTTCACGCAGTTGCCCTCGGAACTGGCGCCGGCCGAGGACCGCGGCTCGTTCCAAATCATGATCGACGGCCCCGAGGGCGCCGGCTTCGACTACACCGTCGGCCAGGTGCAGCAGGTGGAGCAGATCGTCGGCCGCTTCGTCGGCCCCGACGAGCCCATCGTGCGCGCCAACCCGCGCGTGCCCGGCGGCTGGGGCAACAGCGAGGAAATGCACACCGGCCGCATCAGCGTGTTCCTGCAACCGTGGCGGCAGCGCCACCAGGCCACCGCCGACGTCGCCAACGCGCTGCAGGGCGAGCTCAACGGCCTGAGCGGGGTGCGCGTGCGCACCCAGGTGGGCGGCGGGCTGGTGCGCAGCTTCGGCCAGCCGTTCCAGATCGTGCTGGGCGGGCCGGAATACGCCGAGATCGCGCAGTGGCGCGACCGTCTGCTGGCGCGCATGGCCGACTACCCCGGCCTGGTCGGCGCCGACTCGGACTACAAGGAAACCCGGCCGCAGATGCGGGTGAACATCGACCGCCAGCGCGCCGCCGACCTCGGCATCAGCGTCACCGACATCGGCCGCGCACTGGAGACGATGATGGGCTCGCGCCGCGTCACCACCTTCGTCGACAACGGCGAGGAGTACGACGTGCTGGTGCAGGCCAGCCGCGACGGCCGCGCCTCGCCGGCCGACCTGTCGGCCATCCAGGTGCGCGCGCGCTCGGGCGAACTGGTGCCGCTGTCCAACCTGGTCACGCTCAGCGAGGTGGCCGAGGCCGGCACCCTGAACCGCTTCAACCGGCTGCGTTCGATCACCATCAGCGCCGGCATCGCCCCCGGCCATACCCTGGGCGAAACCATCGACTGGGTGCAGCAGGCCGCGCGCGAGGAACTGCCCGAATACGCGCAGATCGACTGGAAGGGCGAGTCGCGCGAATACCAGAAGGCCGGCGGCGCGGTGCTGCTGACCTTCGCGATGGCGCTGCTGGTGGTGTACCTGGTGCTGGCCGCGCAGTTCGAGAGCTTCATCCACCCGCTGGTAATCATGCTCACCGTGCCGCTGGGCGTGCTCGGCGCCTTCGTCGGCCTGTACCTCAGCGGCGGCACGCTCAACCTGTTCAGCCAGATCGGCATCGTGATGCTGGTGGGCCTGGCGGCCAAGAACGGCATCCTGATCGTCGAGTTCGCCAACCAGTTGCGCGACGAGGGCCGCGACGTGCACCGGGCCATCGTCGAATCGGCCACGGTGCGCCTGCGCCCGATCCTGATGACCTCCATCGCCACCATCGTCGGCGCGGTGCCGCTGGTGCTGGCCGGCGGCCCCGGTTCGGCCAGCCGCGGCACCATCGGCATCGTGGTGATCTTCGGCGTCGCCGTGTCCACCTTCCTGTCGCTGTTCGTGGTGCCGGCGTTCTACGCGCTGCTGGCGCCGTACACCCGCTCGCCGGAAACCGTGGCCAACGAGCTGGCCAAACAGGAACGGGAAACGCCCTCGGTGGGCGGGCATGCCTGATCGCGCCGTGGCGGGTGCCGGCATTGGCCGGCACCGTAGATGCGGGGCTTGCCCCGCATGAAGCTTTCCCGGTGATGCCTTGTTCCAGACAGGCCCGATGCCTGTGTACTTCATGCGGGGCAAGCCCCGCATCTACGCCATTCAGGTGCACATCCATGCTGAATCGTGGAAGAATCGCCGCTTCCTGACATCGGCAACCATCGCCGTCAGACCATCCGGGGAAATACGTGGAATCCATCGTCCAGTTCGTCAACGACATCATCTGGAGCAATGCGCTCATCTTCATGTGCCTGGGCGCGGCGCTGTGGTTCAGCCTGCGCACGCGCTTCCTGCAGGTGCGCGGCTTCGCCGAGATGTGCCGGCTCACCGTGCGCGGCGAGAAGTCCGACGCCGGCGTGTCCTCGTTCCAGGCATTGGCCGTGTCGATGGCCGGGCGCATGGGCATCGGCAACATCGCCGGCGTCGCCACCGCGATTGCCTATGGCGGCCCCGGCGCGATCTTCTGGATGTGGGTGATGGGCTTCCTCGGCGCGGCCACGTCCTACGTGGAGTGCACGCTGGCGCAGATCTACAAGGTCAAGGACGCCGAGGGCCGCTACCGCGGCGGCCCGGCCTACTACATCGAGAAGGCGATGGGCCTGAAGTGGTACGCCGTCGCCTTCGCCGTCGCCACGATCATCGCCGCCGGCTTCCTGATGCCGGGCGTGCAGGCCAACGCCATCGCCGACAGCGCGGCCAACGTGCTGTGCGGCACCGATGGTTGCGCCGCGGTCGGCGGTACCGGGATGTTCAAGCTGTGGGCGGGCATCGCCGTGGCGCTGCTGCTGGGGGCGATCATCTTCGGCGGCATCAAGCGCATCGCCACCTTCGCCGAGGTGGTGGTGCCGTTCATGGCGCTGGCCTTCATCCTGATGGCGGTCACGGTGATGGTGCTCAACGCCGACAAGGTGCCGAAGATGTTCTCCGACATCTTCTCCAGCGCGTTCGGTGCGCACGCCGCGTTCGGCGCGATCATCGGCCAGGCCATCGCCTGGGGCGTCAAGCGCGGTGTCTACGCCAACGAGGCCGGCCAGGGTACCGGCCCGCACGCGGCCGCCGCCGCCGAGGTCTCGCACCCGGCCAAGCAGGGTTACGTGCAGGCCTTCGCGATCTACTTCGACACCATGCTGGTGTGCACGTCCACCGCGTTCCTGGTGCTCTCCACCGGCATGTACAACACCTTCCGGGTGGTCAGGGACGGCGGCAAGGAGACGCTGGAAGCCATCGTCTCCGGCGTGCCGGGCCTGCAACCCTCCGATGGTGCGCAGTACACCCAGGCGGCGGTGGAATCGGTGCTGCCGGGCTGGGGCGCGGGCTTCGTCGCGCTGGCGCTGTTCTTCTTCGCCTTCACCACGATCATGGCCTACTACTACATGGCCGAGACCAACCTGACCTACATCGCCGGCACCCGCCGCACCCATCCGCTGGCGACCCTGCTGCTGCGGCTGGGCATCATCGGCATGGTGGTGTTCGGTGCGTTCCACGACGCCAGGATGGCATGGTCGCTGGGCGACATCGGCGTCGGCCTGATGGCGTGGCTGAACGTCATCGCGATCTTCATCCTGCAGAAGCCGGCGATGCTGGCGCTGCGCGACTACGAACGGCAGAAGAAGCTGGGCCTGGACCCGGTGTTCGACCCGGACGCGGTGGGCATCCGCAACGCGAACTACTGGGTGGAGCGCAGGAGCGAGGCGGCGCGCGGTGAATAACCCCTGGAACAACCGGCGCCCATCCGCGCGCCCGCCGCGCGCCACGCCGCCTGCAGCGCCCGGCGCGCCGCCGGCCGCGGCCGGGGTGCCGTTGCGCGGCAGCGACGAGCTGCGCCTGTACGGCGTCAACGCGGTGCGGGCGATGTTCGCCCGGCGCCCGCAGGCGCTGCGCAAGCTGTACCTGGCCGAGGCGCTGATCCCGCGCCTGCAGCCGCTGCTCAAGTGGTGCGTGGCCAACCGCGTCGGCTACCGCGTGGTCGGCGAGGGCGACCTCAACAAGCTCGCCGCCACCACCCACCACGAAGGCGTGGTGGCCGACGTGCTGCGCACCGAGCCGCTGTCGCTGGCGGCGTGGCTGGCCACGCTGGGCGACGGCCCGGCGCTGGCGCTGTGGCTGGACGGCGTCGGCAACCCGCACAACTTCGGCGCGATCCTGCGCTCGGCCGCGCACTTCGGGGTGGCTGGCATCCTGCTGCCGGCCGAGTCTTCGCTGAGCCTGTCCGGCGCCGCCGCGCGCGTGGCCGAAGGCGGCGCCGAGCACGTGCCGCTGGTGCGCCTGCCGCTGCTGCCGCAGGCGTTGGCGCAACTGCGCGGGGCCGGCTTCGCGCTGGCCGCCACCCTGGTCGAAGGCGGCGACGACCTGTTCGCCACGCCGCTGCCGGCGCGCATGGCCTACGTGATGGGCGCCGAAGGCGAGGGCATGGACCGCACGCTGGCCCAGCATTGCGAGCTGCGCCTGTCGATTCCCGGCACCGGCGCGGTGGAGAGCCTGAACGTGGCCGCGGCCACTGCGGTGTTCCTGTCGGGCTGGCGGCGCCGTCAATGACACCAACAGGAGCGACGCAAGTCACCAGCGAAGCCCGTCGGTATTGCGCAAGGATGCCGGGTTCATCGTAGATGCGGGGCTTGCCCCGCATGGGCTTCACCGGCGAAGCCTCGTGCCGGGCAAGCCCGGCACCTACCGTGTCCTCGGGCGACTGCCCTCAACCCCGATAGCCATTGCTGATCGGGTAGCGGCGCTCGCGGCCGAATGCCCTGCGCGACACCTTCGGCCCCGGCGCGGCCTGATGGCGCTTCCACTCGCTGGTGCGCACCAGCCGCAGCACCCGGTCCACCACCTCGGGCGCGTAGCCGGCGGTGACGATGTCCTCGCGCGACTGCTCCTGGTCGACGTAGCGGTAGAGGATGCCATCGAGCACGTCGTAGGCCGGCAGCGAATCCTGGTCGGTCTGGTTCTCGCGCAGTTCGGCCGAGGGCGCGCGCGCGATCACCGCCGGCGGGATCACCGGCGCACCGCCCACCGTGTTGCGCCACTTCGCCAACCCGTAGACTTCGGTCTTGTACAGGTCCTTGAGTGGCGCGTAGCCGCCGCACATGTCGCCGTAGATGGTGGCGTAGCCGACCGCGTACTCGCTCTTGTTGCCGGTGGTCAGCAGCAGCCCGCCGAACTTGTTGGCCAGCGCCATCAGGATCACGCCGCGGCTGCGCGATTGCAGGTTTTCCTCCGTGACGTCGCCGGGCAGGCCGTCGAACAGCGCCGACAGCGACTGCATCAGCCCCTGGAACGCCGGCTCGATCGGCACCGTTTCCAGCTTCACGCCCAATGCGCGGCACTGCTCGGCGGCCAGGTCGTTGGACAGGCCGGCGGTGTAGCGCGAGGGCAGGGCGACGGCGGTGACGTTGTCAGCACCGAGCGCATCGACCGCCAGTGCCAGCACCAGCGCCGAGTCGATGCCGCCGGACAGTCCCAGCCAGACCTTGCCGAAGCCGTTCTTGCGGCAGTAGTCGGCGATGCCGCGGGTCACCGCGCGCCAGGCCAGCGCGTCCATGCTTTCGTCGCCGTCGTCGATCCAACGCAGCGGGGTGAACGCGCGCGCATCGGCGTCGTACTCGACCACCAGCATTTCCTCGGCGAACGCCACCGCCGCCGGGTGCACCGTGCCGTCGCCGTCGGCGACCACCGACGAGCCATCGAACACCAGCGCGTCCTGCCCGCCGACGTTGTTGACGTAGGCGATGCCGATGCCGCCGTCGCGGCTGCGCTCGGCCAGCAGCGCATCGCGCTGGGCATGCTTGCCGCGCTCGTAGGGCGAAGCGTTGGCCACCAGCACCAGTTCGGCGCCTGCGGCGACGGTGGCGGCCAGCGGCTCGGCGAACCACAGGTCCTCGCAGACCAGCAGCCCGAGCTTCACCCCGGCGACCTCGAACACGCAGTCGCCGCCATCCGGATCGACGTCGAAATAGCGGCGTTCGTCGAACACCGCGTAGTTGGGCAGCTCGCGCTTGCGGTAGGTGGCGGCGATGGCGCCGTCGCGCAGCACGCTGGCGGCGTTGTAGGTCACCGCGCCGGCGTCCTGCGGCCAGCCGACCACGGCGACGATGCCCTGCGCGTGCGCGGCGATGCGCGCCAGTGCCTGTTCGCAGTCGCGCAGGAAGGACGGGCGCAGCAGCAGGTCCTCCGGCGGATAACCGCTGATCGCCAGCTCGGGGAACAGCACCACGTCGGCACCGTATTCGTCGCGCGCGACCTGCATCGATTCGACGATGCGCGCGCTGTTGCCGGCGACGTCGCCGACCGGGAAATCGAGCTGCGCCAGGGCGATGCGGAGGGAACGGGACATGGAGCGGCTGCCTTGCTGTGCGGTGCCCGCATTATCCCGTAGGAGCGCACCTTGGTGCGCGAGGGAGTTTTTCCCTACTCCCTTCGGGAGAAGGTGCCCCGAAGGGGTGGATGAGGGTTCGGGCGAAGCCTGGTGTAGCCAAATTCCACGGAGGCTTCGCCCCGTACCCTTTCCCAATCCCCCGCACCGCGCCCCTGCCGTGGGCGCTCAACCGCACACGCGCCAGTGGCGCGTAAACTGTGCGGCCTCGCCCCGGAGGGAGAGGGGTTTTCGGGTGCGTCACTCCTGCGGCGGTACCACGTCCTTCGCCTCGCTGCCGAAGCCGCCCTCGGCCTCGGCGGCCAGGTAGGCGAACACGGTGTAGGCGGCCACGTTCTGCGCCAGCGCCTTCGGGTCGATCTTGTCCAGGGTGTCGTCGGCGGTGTGGTGCAGGTCGAAATAGTCGGTGCCGTCCTGCGCCAGCCAGGCCCAGGCGCCGCCCTTGGACGCCAGCGGAATGATGTCCGGCCCCGGCCCGCCCTCGTCGGGGCGGTATTCGATACCCAGCGGCGCCAACGCCTGCGCGATCTGCGCGGTGGCCTCGCGCGAGCCGTCGGGGTTGCCCGAGCCGGTATTGAACGCATAGATGCGGCCGGCGCCGAAGTCGCTTTCCGCACCGATGTGCTGCAACGGGATCTCCCCGGCCTTCGCCCGCGCGGCGGCATAGGCGAAGCCGCCGTGCAGGCCCTGCTCCTCGTTGGCGAAGGCGATCACCCGGATGGTGCGCCTGGGTGCCTGCTCGAGCTGGCCGATCAGGTGGCCGGCGGCCATCGTGATGCCGACGCCGGCGGCATCGTCGATCGCGCCGGTGCCCAGGTCCCACGAGTCGAGGTGGCCGCCGATCACCACCACTTCCTGCGGCAACTCGCGGCCGGTGATCTCGCCGATCACGTTCTGCGAGGTGTAGCTGCCGTCCCAGCCGCAATCCAGCGCCATGCGGATGCGGACCGGGCCGCGCGCGACCAGCCGCGCCAGCTGGTCGGCGTCGGGCATCGCCAGCGCCGCCGACGGCACCGGCGTCAGGCCCTCATCGAAGTGGGTGATGCCGGTATGCGGCACGCGGTGCGAATCGGTGCCGGCCGAGCGCATGATGTAGCCCACCGCGCCCTTGCGGATCGCCTCCGATGGCCCTTGGCTGCGGACGGTGCCGCCGATGCCGTAGTCCATGCCGTTGCGGCTGCGGCTCATCTGGTAGTCGATGAAGGCGATCTTGCCGGCCAGCGAACCTGCCGGCGCGGCCTTCAAGGCATCGAGGCCGTCGAAGCGCACGACCTCGCCCTCGGCGCTGCCACCGGGGCTGCCGCCCAGCGCGGTGATGGACAACGGCTGCGCATGCGCGCCCAGTACCTCGGCGCGTTCGCCACGGCGCTCCCACTTGGGGAAGGTGACCGGCTCGGTCCACACCTTGTCGAAGCCCAGCGCCTTGAACCGCGCCTTGGCCCATTCCACCGCGCGCGCGTCGGCCTCGCTGCCGGCCAGGCGCGGGCCGACCTCGGTGGTCAGCGCCTCGACCACCTTCCAGCCGGTATCGTCGGCCAGTGCCTGCTCGCGCAGTTGCGCGGCCTGTGCCAGCGCCTGCTCGGGAATGCGGGTGGGCGCGGCCTGCGCGTTGGCGCAGGCGAGCACGGCGGCGATGGCGAAGGCAAGACGGCGCATGGGCGGCTCCGGGTCAAGTTGGATTCCCGCACATGGAGTGTGCGGTGCTCTTGCGAGGGATTCGCAAACGGCAAAGCCGCGAGCATACGCCCGCGGCTTCGAGGTGAAACGTGCTGGAGGTCATCGCTTCTGTCCGTAGGAGCGCACTTCAGTGCGCGATGGGGCCTTCCCGGGGATGCTTCATCGCGCACTGAAGTGCGCTCCTACGTTGCAGTCGGGTAGGTCGGGGCCACGTCCCCGACGCCATGAATCGGAAAGCGCCGGGGATGTAACCCCGGCCTACTTGCTGCCGGAGCTTGACAGCGAACAGCGTGCCCGGAGGGTCACTTCTTCAGGTTGTCGCGGATCTCGCGCAGCAACAGCACTTCCTCGCTCGGCTCGGCCGGTGCGGCGGGGGCTTCTTCCTTCTTGCGCGAGAGCTTGTTGACCACCTTGACCAGCATGAAGATGGCGAAGGCGACGATGACGAACTGGATCAGGGTGTTGATGAAGTCGCCATAGCCGATCACCACCGCCGGAATCTCGCTGCCGTCGGCGGCCACCTTGGCCGGGGCCAGCGTCCAGACCAGGTCGGAGAAGTCGACGTTGCCGATCAGCCAGCCGATCGGCGGCATGATCACCTTGTCCACCAGCGAGCTGACGATCTTGCCGAACGCGCCGCCGATCACGACGCCGACCGCCAGGTCGATGACGTTGCCGCGCATCGCGAATTCCTTGAATTCAGCCATCATTCCCATGTGTTTCTCCTGTAGGCATGCATGAAAGGGAGCCGGCACAGACTACCCCGGCGCGGGTTCATCCGGCGATCACGCCGTCGCAGCGGGCGACGTCGCCCAGGCGCGCGCTGAAGCGGTCGCCCGGTTGCAGCGCGGCCACGCCGGCGGGCGTGCCCATGAACACCAGGTCGCCGGCGCGCAGCGCGTAGAGTTTCGACAGCTCGTGCAGGATTTCCGGCACGTTCCAGATCAGGTTGTCGAGGGTGGAGCGCTGGCGCGGCTCGCCGTTGACTTCCAGCGACAATTCCAGCGTCGCCAGTTCGCCCACCTGCGCGATCGGCACCAGTTCGCCGACCGGCGCGGAGTGGTCGAAGCCCTTGGCGATGTCCCACGGCCCGCCCTTGGCCTTGGCCGCGGCCTGCAGGTCGCGGCGGGTCAGGTCCAGGCCCACGCCGCAGGCCAGCACCAGCGCCATGGCTTCGGCGACCGGCAGCACGCCGGCCGGCGCATCCTTGCCCAGCGCGACCACCAGTTCGACTTCGTGGTGCAGCTCGGACGTGGCGGACGGGTAGGGCACCGCCGCGCCGTCGGTGACGATGGCATCGGCCGGCTTCATGAAGAACATCGGCTGGCCGCGCCCGGCCGCCGAGGCCGGGGCGCTGGCGCCCATCTCGCGCGCGTGGTCGGCAAAGTTGCGGCCCACGCAGTAGATGCGGTGCACCGGGAAGGTGCCGCCGCCGGCCACCGGGATGCGCGGCACGGGCGGGGCGGGGATCAGGTCGGTCATGGGTCGTCCGGAAAGCGATGGGCAGGCGCCATGATGCCGGAGGATGAAAGGGTGCAGATAGCGCCGGTGGGTGCCGACCGTTGGTCGGCACTGGTATTTGGTGGCAACCATCGCCACCCGACCAACGGTCGGGCGCTACCGCAAACAAGCGTTACCGGGATGCAGAGGTCAATGCGTGCCGGGCAGCGCCGGCTTGCGCACCACCCGGTATTCGCCATCCATCACGTTGCCGGCGGCCTTGCGGGCCTTGCGCGCGGCCAGCAGTTTCCACGCCAGCCCGATCAGGATCATCGCCGCGCCGACGACCACGCCGGCCACCACCAGCACCGCGAGGATCGCCAGGCCCAGCAGGCCCAGCACGACCCGCAGCAACGGGTTGCGCGGCTTGCGCGGCGCGAACAGGTTGCGGAGATGGGCGAACTGGAAGTAACGGGTCTGCATGACGGAAGGATGACGGTATGGCAAAGGGCAGTATCGGTGCTGGGGAGGGGTATTGCGTGAAGTTGTCGTTAAATCCGGTCGGCGCGCAGGCGGGCACCGGCGTCCTGTCGCCCCTCGCGGCAAGCCCCGCGCACCGTGCCCGTTGCCGGCCCATGCGACAATCAATCCCTGTCTCCGCGCGTATCGCCATGTCAGCCAACGCCTCCACGCCAGTCGAGCTGGTTCCGCTCGATGCCTTGCCCGACCAGGGTTTCCATGCCGCCGAGGCGGTGATCGACGGGGATGCCGAGCCGCTGATCCTCTACCGCGACGGCGGGCAGGTACGGGCGTGGCTCAATGTCTGCCCGCATGCCGGCCGCAACCTTGACTGGGCGCCGGGCCAGTTCCTGAAGAGCGGTGACGGCCACCTGGTCTGCGCGGTGCATGGCGCCGCGTTCGAACTGCAGGGCGGGTGCTGCGTGGCCGGCCCGTGCAAGGGCGATGCGCTGCGCGCGGTGCCGGTGCGGGTGGAGGACGGCATGGTGGTGCTGGGTTGAGTGGTGACCGTAGGTGCCGGGCTTGCCCGGCACATGGCTCTCCCGGTAATGCCCATGCGGGGCAAGCCCCGCATCCACGGGTCGCCCCTCCTAGAACATGATGTTGATCATCACCACCACGATCACCGTGTAGAGCAGCGACAGCGGCGCGCCGATGCGCCACATCTCGCGCGGGGTGTACTTGGCCGGGCCCATCACCATCGAAATGACCGGGTTGGAGGCGGTCATCAGGTTGTTGGAGGCCGACAGGGCCACGATCAGTGCGAATGCAGTGGGATTGCCGCCAGCGGCCAGCGCCAGGTTGACCGCGATCGGCACGGTGACGATGGTGGCGCCGACGTGGCTGATGACCAGCGAGAAGGCGGTGGTCAGCAGCGCCAGCGCCAGTTCCAGCACCCATATCGGGATGCCGTCGGGCAGCTTGTCGATGGTGTGCCCGGCCACCCACGCCGCCGCGCCGCTGGAATCCATCGCCCAGCCCAGCGGGATCAACCCGGCCATCATGAAGATGGTTTTCCAGCTGATCGACGCATAGGCCTCGTCCATGCGCAGCACGCCGGTGAGCAGCATGCCGGCCACGCCGGTGAGCAGGGTCAGCGCCACCGGCAGCCGCGAGGTCAGGGCGATGATGATGGTGATGGCGAAGATCGCCATCGCGATCTTGAACTTGTGCGGGCGCTGCTCGCCCTTCGGGTAGTCGGTGACCACCACGAAATCGCGGCTTTCCGCCGCGGCGGAAAGGTCCTGCCAGATGCTGTGGAACACCAGCATGTCGCCGGCGCGCAGCGCCACGTTGCGCACGTCCTCGCGGATCACCTGCTTGTCGCGGTTGATCGCCAGCAGGCTGATGCCGCGCTCCTTGCGCAGGCGCAACTGGCCGGCGGTCTTGCCGATCAGCTTCGAGGTCGGTGGGATCACCGCCTCGGAAATGCCGGCACGGCTGGGGTTGAACAGGTCGCCGAGATTGCGCAGGCGCGAGGACATGCGCAGGAATTGGTTCTGCGCGAAGTCGGCCACCTGCTGGCGCGGGCCCATCGCGCCGATCACGCTGCCGACCCAGATGCGCATGTCCGCCGGCGGCGCCAGGCGGGTGTCGCTGCCGGTCTTCAGCGCCAGCAGCAGCGGCGCGTCGAACAGGTTCTCGGCCTCGCTGACGGTCATGCCGACCAGCGGGCTTTCGGTGGAGACGGTCAGCTCGAACACGTCGCCCTCGATGCCATAGGCGCGGGCGAAGTAGCTCTCGGTGCGCGCCGGGGCCTGGCTTTCGCCGTCGCCGTCTTCTCCGGCCAGCGACTTGCGGTCGCCGTGGAAACGGAAGTACAGCAGCGAGGCGACCAGCAGCGCCACGCCGATCGGCAATGGCGCGAACATCCGCAGCGGCTCGATGGTGGCACTGCCCGAGGGCAGGTTGTTGTTGGCCGAGATCAGCAGGTCGTTGAGCAGGATCAGCGGCGAGTTGCCGACCATCGTCAGCCCGCCGCCCATCACGATGGCGGCGGTGATCGGCATCAACAGGCGCTTGAGGGTGAGCCCGCTGCGCGAGGCCAGCCGCGCGGCCACCGGCAGGTACAGCGCCATCACCGACGTGTTCTGCATGAACGCGGAATTGATGCCGGCGGTGGCGCTGGCCAGCAGCAGCAGGCGCTGCTCGATGCCGCGCGAGCGCCGCAGCAGCCAGCTGGCCAGCCGGTTCAGCGCGCCGGTGCGGTCCAGCCCGGCGCCGAGGATGGTGGTGGCGATGATGCTCATCACCGCGTTGCCGGAGAAGCCGGCGAAGATTTCTTCCGGCGCGATCAGCCCGGTCACGCCCAGCACCACCATCACCACCAGCGCCACCACGTCGGAGCGGATGCGCTCGAACAGGAACATCGCCATCGTGAAGCCGACCAGCCCGAGCACGAGCTTCATGTCGGTGGTCAGCGTCAGCGCGGTATCCATTACGGCAGGGAACGAGGAACGGGGAACCGGGAATGGAAGAGGGCAGGTGCCTTCATCCGCGCGTTGCTTCCGGCGCTTGCGCTTGGCAGGGCCCCGCTGGAACGTGAAAGCGTCATGGCAGTTTCATTCCCTCAGTCCCCGTTCCCTGTTCCCTGCCTGTCATACAGCAAATCCCATACGCCGTGGCCCAGCTTCTGCCCGCGGGTCTCGAAGTGGGTCTGCGGCCGCCAGTCCGGGCGCGGCACGCTGCCGCGCGGGCCGGCGCGGTTGACCAGCCCCGGGGTGGCGTCGAGCACGTCCCACATCTGCTCGGCATAGTTCTCCCAGTCGGTGGCACAGTGCAACCGCCCGCCGGGGCGCAGCTTGCGCACCAGCAGCGCGGCGAACGCCGGTTGCACCAGGCGGCGCTTGTTGTGGCGCTTCTTGTGCCACGGGTCGGGGAAGTAGATGCGCACCTCGTCCAGCGCGCCGTCGGCGATCTCCTTCTCCAGCACTTCCACCGCGTCGTGGTGGTAGAGCCGGACGTTGCTTGCGTCGTCCTCGGCCAGCGCGTTGAGCAGGCGGCCGACGCCGGGGGCGTGGACCTCGATGCCGATGTAGTCCTTGGACGGGTCGAACCGCGCGGCATGGCGCAGCGCGGCGCCGTTGCCGAAGCCGATCTCCAGCACCTTGGGCGCGCTGCGGCCGAAGGTGGCGTCGAGGTCGCGCGGCTGGCCGTCGAAGTCGATGCCGAAGCGCGGCCAGCGTTCGTCGAACGCGCGCTGCTGGGCCGGGGTGAAGCGGCCCTGGCGCAGCACGAAGCTGCGTACCTCGCGGCGGCCCTCGGTGACGGTGAAGGGCTTGGGCGGCGCCTTGGCGCCGGCGCTGTCGAACGGGTTGGTCATCAGCCGATCAACCCGTCCACCGGCGAGGAGGCGCTGGCGTGGCGCTTGCGCGGGATGCGCCCGGCCAGGAATGCCTCGCGCCCGGCCTGCACCGCCTTGCGCATCGCGGCGGCCATCAGCACCGGGTTGCGCGCGCCGGCGATGGCGGTATTCATCAGCACGCCGTCGCAACCCAGTTCCATCGCGATGGCCGCGTCCGAGGCGGTGCCGACGCCGGCGTCGACGATGATCGGCACCTTGGCGTTCTCGATGATCTCGATCAGGTTGTACTTGTTCTGGATGCCCAGCCCCGAGCCGATCGGCGCGGCCAGCGGCATCACCGCGGCGCAGCCGATTTCCTCCAGGCGCTTGCACAGGATCGGATCGTCGGAGGTGTAGACCATGACGTCGAAACCGTCGGCGACCAGTTGCTCGGCGGCCTTGAGGGTCTGCACCACGTCCGGGTACAGGGTCTTCGCATCGCCCAGCACTTCCAGCTTGGTCAGGTTGTGGCCATCGAGCAGCTCGCGTGCCAGCCGGCAGGTGCGCACCGCGTCTTCGGCGGTGTAGCAGCCGGCGGTGTTGGGCAGGATGGTGTAGCGGTCCGGCGGCAGCACGTCGAGCAGGTTGGGTTCGCCCGGGTTCTGGCCGATGTTGCTGCGGCGGATGGCGACGGTGACGATCTGCGCGCCGGCGGCCTCGGTGGCCAGTCGGGTTTCTTCCAGATCCTTGAACTTGCCGGTGCCGGTCAGCAGCCGGGATGCATAGGTCTTGCCGGCGATGACCAGCGAATCGGTGGGGGCGTGTGCATTCATGCGCGGATTATCGCCGATCATGCCAAACGCTGCGTTGCGTGGCGCTACCCCGTAGATGCGGGGCTTGCCCCGCATGGAGCTTCCCCGGCAAGGCTCCGTGTGGGGCAAGCCCCACACCTACGACTGGGGGGAGAAATCAGCCGCCGCCCAGCGCGTGCACGATCTCGACCACGTCGCCCTCGTTCAACGGATGCTCGCCATGCCGGCCACGCGGCACGATCTCGCCGTTGACCTCCGCGGCCACGCGGCGTTCGGCCAGGCCTTCGGCGGCCAGCAGCGCGGCCAGGGTCAGGGGAGCGGGAAACTGGCGGGGTTCGCCGTTGAGCTGGATGTTCATGCGGCCATTCTCGCCAGCGGAAGAGGAAAATCCCAGCCCGATGCCGCGGTGCAGCGTGAGCCCGCCGTGGGGTAATGAAAAACTAACACCGTGCGGCGGCGTACGCTGCCGCTTTCCTCGTTCGCCAGGAGTTCTCCCATGCGTTTCCCGTCCCGTCCTTTGCGCTCGGCCCTTGCCGCGGCGCTTGCCCTTGCCGCCGTACCGGCACTGGCGCAGTCCCCGTTCTCGAAGACGGTGTTCTTCGGCGACAGCCTGACCGACACCGGCTATTACCGCCCGGTCCTGGTGCAGCTTGACCCCAGCGCTTCCATCGTCGGCCGTTTCACCACCAACCCCGGCTGGGTCTGGTCCGATTATCTGGCCGATTACTACGGCACCAATGCCATGCCCAATGGCAATGGCCAGACCGGCGACAACTATGCCGCCGGCGGCGCGCGGGTGGGCGTGGACAACACCAATCCGCTCAACCCGATGCTGCCGGCCACCCCGTCGCTCAAGACCCAGCTGAATGCCTACCTGACCGCCAATGGCGGCAAGGCCGACGCCAATGCGCTCTACACCGTGTGGGGCGGCGCCAACGACCTGTTCGCGGTGGCTGCCGGCGCGCCGGCGCAGGCCACCATCGGTGCGGCGGTGGCCGACCAGGTGGGCATGGTCGCCACGCTCGAAGGCGCCGGCGCGCAGTACGTGATGGTGCCGAACCTGCCCGACATCGGCCTGACCCCGTCTTCGCGCGCCGGTGGCGCGGTGGCGATGGCGCAGGGCACCGCGCTGGCCAAGGCCTACAACGACGCGTTGTTCGGCGGGCTGAAGCAGGCCGGCCTGCAGGTGATCCCGGTCGATACCTTCAGCATCCTGCAGGAAATCGTCGCCAACCCCGGCAGCTACGGCTTCAGCAACGTCAGCGACATGGCCTGCGCCTCGGCGTCGTCGCTGACCTGCAGCCCGCTGAGCTATGCCAGCCCCGGCGCAGCGGATGCCTACGTGTTCGCCGACGGCGTGCACCCGACCACCGCCGCGCACCGGATCCTGGGCCAGTACGCCATCTCGATCCTCGAGGCACCACGCCTGCAGCAGGTGCTGAGCCATTCGGCGCAGACCACCGGCCGTGCCCGTGCCGATCAGGTCGGTGCTCATCTGGTCGGCCAGCAGGATGACGGCCTGCGTTGGTGGGGCAACGTGCGTGGCGACATGCAGCGTTACGGCCACGCCGACCTGTACGACGGCATGGCCCCGGCCGGCCTGTTCGGCATCGATTGGGCGCGCAACGGCACGGTATTCGGCGGCTTCGCCGGCTATGGCCGCATGGATGCCGATTTCGGCAACAGCCAGGGCGACTTCACCCAGTCCGATACCACCCTGGGCCTGTTCGCCGGCTGGTATGGCGAGCGTACCTGGGTCAACGGCCAGGTCAGCTACAGCTGGCTGGACTATGACGTCGCCCGCAAGGTGCAGTTGGGCCCGGCCACCCGCGTGCACAAGGGCTCGCCGGATGGCAGCAACCTGACCGCCGCGCTCAACGCCGGCTACGAGTTCGGCCAGCAAGGCGGCTTCCGCCACGGCCCGGTGGCGGGCGTCACCTGGCAGAAGGTCAAGCTCGATGGTTACGTCGAAAGCAATGCCAGCGCCACCGCGCTGGGCTATGGCGACCAGGAGGTGGATTCCACCGTGGGCCGCATCGGCTGGCAGGCGCGTTTCGATGGCGGCAGCGTCCGTCCCTACGTGCAGGTCACCTGGGACCACGAGTTCGAGGACGGCCGGCAGGCCAGCGCCTGGTTGCAGACGATGGCCGACGTGGGCGCTTACAAGGTGCCGGGGCTGCAGTTCGACCGCAACTACGCCAGCGCCGTGCTGGGTGCGCGCATCACGTTGTGGGGGCTGGACAGCAACATCGGCCTGAGCACCACCACCGCGCAGAAGTCGGCCCGTGACGCGACCCTGTTCGCCAGCTTCGGCGGCAGCTTCTGATCCGATGAAAGCAGGCGGTGCCGACAAGCGGCACCGCCTTTTTGCCGGTAGGTCGGGGCTATGCCCCCGACGCTCCGCATGCTCGAACATCCAGCGTCGGGGGCGTAGCCCCGACCTACCCGGACAAGTTCGGCACCTGCAAGGGTGAGCCCGTTGCACTGCACACCTGCCACCGCATAGACTTCACCCCGCGCCACGCGGGCGTAGCTCAATGGTAGAGCTGTAGCTTCCCAAGCTACTGACGTGGGTTCGATTCCCATCGCCCGCTCCAGATACGCAACCGCTGCGTATGCTGCCGCGCTTCCTGCCCGGCACGCCTGCGATGAAGCTCGCAATCCTCTCCCGCAATAGCAAGCTCTATTCCACTCGTCGCCTGATCGAGGCGGCGCGCGCGCGTGGGCACGTGGTGCGCGTGCTCGACCCGTTGCGCTGCTACATGCGCATCGCGCCGGACGGCTTCGCCATGCACTACAAGGGCAGGCCGCTGACCGGGGTGGACGCGGTGATCCCGCGCATCGGCGCTTCCATCACCCGCTACGGCACCGCGGTGCTGCGGCAGTTCGAAATGATGGGCGCACGCACGCCGAACCCTTCCGATGCGATCCTGCGTGCGCGCGACAAGCTGCGCGCACACCAGGTGCTGGCGGCCAAGGGCATCGACATGCCGGTGACCGTGTTCGGCGACAATCCCGACGACACCGACGACCTGCTGTCCATGCTCGGCCCGCCGCCGCACGTGGTGAAGCTCAGCGAAGGCACCCAGGGCAGGGGCGTGATCCTGACCGAAAAGCTCAGTGCATCGCGCGGCACGGTGGAGGCGCTGCGTGGCCTGTACGCCAATTTCCTCGTGCAGGAATTCATCGCCGAAGCGCAGGGTGCCGACCTGCGCTGCCTGGTGGTGGGCGACCAGGTGGTGGCGACCATGCGCCGGCAGGCGCCGGAAGGGGACTTCCGCTCCAACCTGCACGCCGGCGGCAGCGCCGAGCCGGTGGTATGCAGCAGGGCCGAGCAGCAGGTGGCGGTGCGCTCGGCCAAGGCTCTGGGGCTGGGCATCGCTGGCGTGGACATGATCCGCTCGGCGCGCGGCCCGCTGGTGCTGGAGGTGAATTCGACGCCCGGGCTGGAGGGTATCGAGGCCGTTTCCGGCGGCGACGTCGCCGGGCGGATGATCGACTACGTCGCAGGCCTGAGGCGCTGAGGCCGGACTTGCGCTTTACTCCCATCTTTTTAACGACACTTTAATTCTGCGGCGCATAGGCTGGACGCACTGTGCCCTCGCTCTCCTCGGCGGGTCCGGTGATCGGGAATCTTCAGGCCCCGGCGGGATCCGCCGGGGCCTCGTTTTGTCACTTGTTGCGGTAAAACCGGGCCGCTAAAGTCGGATCTCCGCTTCGTTGGGAACAGCACTGGAACATGCCATGACAGCGAGTACCGCAATGGAAAGGTTCACGTGCGGATATGGCAAGGTGCGGTAGAGAACCAAAGGGCGCACAGGGCATGCAGTGAACTTTGCGCCCTGATTTCCGTCAGAGTACGCGGCAGCGATGCGCCGGCATCGCCTCCCCTGCACATACGATACCCACCGGCAAGGACAACAGAGGCCAACGTGCGCATTCTCGTAATCGAAGACAACAGCGATATCGCGGCCAACCTGGGCGACTACCTCGAAGACCGCGGGCATACGGTGGACTTCGCCGCAGACGGCGTGACCGGCCTGCACCTGGCCGTGGTGCATGATTTCGACGCCATCGTGCTCGACCTCAACCTGCCCGGCATGGACGGCATCGAGGTCTGCCGCAAGCTGCGCAACGATGCGCGCAAGCAGACGCCGGTACTGATGCTGACCGCGCGCGACTCGCTGGAGAACAAGCTGGCCGGCTTCGATTCCGGCGCCGACGATTACCTGATAAAGCCCTTCGCCCTGCAGGAAGTGGAGGTGCGGCTCAATGCGCTGTCGCGGCGCGGCAAGGGCGGCCACACCCGCGTGCTGGAAACCGGCGACCTGGAATACAACCTGGACACGTTGGAAGTACGCCGCCAGGGCAAGCTGCTGCAACTCAACCCCACCGCGTTGAAGATCCTGCAGGCGCTGATGGAAGCCTCGCCGGCGGTGGTCACCCGGCAGGAGCTGGAAACCCGCGTCTGGGGCGAAGAATTGCCCGATTCGGATTCCCTGCGCGTGCACATCCACGGCCTGCGAGCGGTGGTGGACAAGCCGTTCAACGCACCGATGATCCAGACCCGCCACGGCATCGGCTACCGGATCGCCGCACCCGATGCCTGAAACCACGGCGCAGGGCAACGTGCACAAGCGGGGACGTTACCGCCGCCGCCTGCGCAGCCGCATCATCGTTTCGTTCGCGCTGCTGGGCTTCTGCCTGACGGCGCTGTTCGCCTTCGCCACCAACTGGGCGCGCATGCGCGTGGAGAACCAGTTGGTCGAGGATGTGATGAACCGCAATCTGGATGCTTCCTGGCAGAGCTATATCCAGAGCAGTGGCCGGGAAGTGGTTGCGCCGGTGCAGCAGATGCGCGCGTTCCTGTATCGCCCCGACAAGCTGGATGGGTTGCGTCGCGATTATCCCGAGTGGGAGCACTTGCAGGACGGTATCCACAACTTCAGTGGCGAGGACGCTGACGGGAGGGCGTTTTCCTACAAGGTGGGGGTGCGCAAGACGCCTGACGCCTGGTTCTTCGTTGCATATGACATGAGCCAATCCGTCCGCGGCGAGCAACAGCTGAAGCGTGCCCTCTTCCTGTCGGTCCTGGTGTTCAGCCTGTTGTCCTGGGTATTGGGCTGGTGGTCCGCATCCCGGGTGATGCGGCCCGTATCCGATCTGGCTGCGCGCTTGCGGGCCTATCGCGGGGGCAGCAGCCATCCCGAGCCACTTGCGCCACGTTTTACCGACGACGAGGTAGGGCAGTTGGCCGAGACCTTGGACGACTACTCGGCACGCCTGACCGAGGTGGTGCAGCGCGACCGCGAGTTCAATGCCGACGTCAGCCACGAACTGCGCACGCCGCTGGCGGTGATCCGTGGTGCCACCGAACTGTTGCTGGCCCGCCCTGGGCTGGACGACAAGATGCAGCAACGCCTGCAGCGCATCCAGAGAGCAGAGCAGCAATGCAGCGATCTGATCGGCTCGTTGCTGCTGCTTTCGCGCAACGAGCGCGGGCAGGGCAGCAGCAACGTGGCCAAGGTGGCCGAGCAACTGCTGGAGGCCCACCGTGCACAGCTTGGCGGCAAGCCACTGGAGCTGGTGCTGGAAGGCGGCCGCGAACTGGTTGTGGACGCGCCGGAGGCGGCATTGTCGGTGGCGCTCGGCAACCTGATCGGCAATGCGGTCAAGTACACGCAGGAAGGGCAGGTGCGGGTACGCGTGCTCGACAATGCGGTGGAAGTGGTCGATACCGGCCCCGGCCTGAGCGAGAAGGATGCGGCCAGCTTGTTCCAGCGCGGTTACCGTGGCACCCATGCAGGGCATTCGCAGGGGGGCGGCATCGGCCTGTCCATCGTCAGCAGGCTGTGCACGCTATACGGCTGGCAGGTCGGTATCCACCCGGGCGAGGAGTGCGGCGTGGTGGCGACGCTGACATTTGCCCCGGCCGTTTGATCCCGTCTTTCGTAGAGCGGGCCTTGGCCCGCTGCCTTGGGCGGTGTGCATTGATGTGGGGGGCAAGCCCCCCACCTACGGCTTCGTGCAGCCGGCAGCCAATAGCCGGTATAGACGATCCAAGGCCTCCACCTGCGGCTGCAACTGCTCCGGGTGCCCGTCGTTGACGATCACATCATCGGCCAGCGCCAGCCGCTGCTCGCGACTGGCCTGCGCCTCGATCATCCGCATGGCCAAGGCTTCGTCGATACTGTCACGGCGCAGCAGCCGGGCATGCTGTACCGCCTGCGGGGCATCGATCAGCAGCACCCGTTGCAGCCACGGGTAGGCTGCGCGGCCACCGGCTTCGGTCAGCAATGGAATTGCGGCGATGGCATAGGGGCTGCTCGCGGATTCGCAGGCAGCCCTTATCAATGCACGGATGGCGGGATGGGTGATGGCCTCCAGTGCCCTGCGCTCCCCATCGTCCGCGAATACGTGCTCGCGCAGCCGCGCACGATGGAGCGTACCGTCGGCCTGCAGCATGTCCGCACCGAAACGCTCGGCAATCCGCTGCAACGCTGGGCTACCGGGGGCAACCACTTCGCGTGCGGCCACGTCCGCATCGGCCACGACGATGCCCAGCGCCTCGAAGCGTCGGGTGACTTCACTTTTGCCCGAGGCAATGCCTCCGGTGAGGCCGATGACGAAGGTGCTCATGCCGAATACCATAGATGCTGGCGTAGATGCGGGGCTTGCCCCGCATTGGGGCTTTCCCGGTAATGCCACGTGCGGGGCAAGCCCCGCACCTACGTCAGAAGCCTGCCAGTTGCCTGTAGCCGGCAATCATCTGGTCGCCCCACATGAACACCAGCCAGCCGGCGATGGCGAGATAGGGGCCGAACGGGATTGGCGTGGCGCGGTCGCGGCCGCGCGAATACAGCCAGATCGAGCCGATGATGGCGCCCACCAGCGAGGACAGCAGGATGATCGGCAGGATGCCTTTCAACCCGCACCATGCGCCCAGCGCGGCCAGCAGCTTGAAGTCGCCGTGGCCCATGCCTTCCTTGCCGGTGATCTGCTTGAACAGCCACCACACCGTCCATAGCGACAGGTAACCCACCGCCGCGCCCAGCAACGCCGGCTTGGCCGGCATGTAGAGGTTGTCCATGCTGCCCACCAGCCCCAGCCACATCAGCGGCAGGGTCAACTGGTCGGGCAACAACTGCGTGCGCAGGTCGATGCCGGACAGGGCGATCAGGAAGCAGGTCAGCACGATGGCACCGAAGCCCTGCCAGCCAAAGCCGAACTGCCATACGCAGGCCAGCACCATCAATGAGGTCAGCAGTTCCACCAGCGGGTACTGGATGGAGATGGGGGCCTGGCAATGACGGCATTTGCCACGCTGGAGCAGCCAGCTGAACAGCGGGATGTTCTCGTACCAGCTCAGCTTGTGCTTGCAATGGGGACAGTGCGACGGTTCCACCACGATGCCTGGCGGCGGCGGCTCGTAGAGGTCCGGCTCTTCCAGGATCTCGCGCGCGTCGCGCTTCCACTGCCACTCCATGCGCCGGGGCAGGCGCAGGATCACCACGTTGAGGAAGCTGCCGACCAGCAGCCCCAGCCCGGCAGCAAGGGGGTAGCCCAGGCCGGGGTTCTGGTCGAGAAATGCCATGTATCAGTTATCCGACAACGGAGGCGAGCTTGAAGATGGGCAGGTACATGCCGACGACCATGCCGCCGACGACCACGCCGATGAACACCATGATCATCGGTTCGATCAGGCTGCTCAGTGCATCCACCGCATTGTTCACTTCCTGCTCGAAGTATTCGGCCACCTTGAACAGCATGGTGTCCAGCGCACCGGCTTCCTCGCCGATGGCGGTCATCTGGATGACCATGTGCGGGAAAACGTTCACCTGCTTCATCGCCATGTTCATGGGGTAACCCACCGACACGTCGTCGCGCATGTGCAGCACGGCTTCTTCGTAGACCTTGTTGCCGGTGGCGCCGGACACGATGCCCAAGGCCTCCACCAGCGGTACGCCAGCGCGGAAGGTCACCGCCGTGGTGCGCGAGAAACGGGCGATGGCGCTGTTGTGCATGATCTGGCCGATCACCGGCACCCTCAAGATCAGGCGGTCCATGCCATGCTGGAGCTTGGGCGAGCGCTTGTAGGCGAAGATGAAGCCCACGATCGAGCCCACCACTACCAGCAGGATCAGCCACCACCAGCCCACCATGAAGCGCGAGGCTGCCACGATCATTTGCGTGAACACCGGCAGATCGGCACCGAAGCTGCTGAACACTTCTTCGAACTGCGGTACCACGAATACCAGCAGGATGGCACTGACCAGCAGCGCCACGGCAATGGTCATCGCCGGGTAAAACAGGGCCTTCTTGATCTTGCCCTTCAGTGATTCCAGGTTTTCCTGGTAGTTGGCAATGGTCTCCAGCACTGTTTCCAGCACACCGGCGCCTTCGCCTGCCTTTACCAGGTTGCGGTACAACTCGTCGAACTGCACCGGGTGCTTGCTGATGGCCTCGTTCAGCGAAGAGCCGCCTTCCAGATCGGCGCGTATCTGCCCGATCATCTTGGCCATGCGCGGGTTCTTGTGGCCGCTGCCGATGATCTCCAGCGCGGTCACGATGGGCACACCGGACTTCATCATCGTCGCCATCTGGCGGCTGAAGAAGGCGATGTCCTTGGGTTTGATGGGCTTGCCCGACGCGCCGAACAACGGCTTGGGCTTGGGCTTGACCACCGTGGGGGTGATGCCCTGCTTGCGCAGTTCCGCACGCAGCAGGTTGGCATTGCGGGCGTCCTGCTCGCCCTTCATCTTTGCACCGCGCTTGTCGGTGCCTTCCCAGACAAATGGCTGCATCAGGCTGGTGCTGCGGGACACCGGCTCTTTTTTCATTGCGCTACGGGTAACGGACATCGATCTTCTCCCCAGCCGGCCACTCCCCGGGCCGGACGATCCCCGCATGTTAGCCGGTCTGCCGCCGTGCGGCACCCGGAGTGACCAACAAGCGTGGTTCACATCACGTTCCCCGGTGGACCGTAGGTGCCGGGCTTGCCCGGCACGGCCCTTGGCACACACATGACAGCCTGCGGTCGAAAAGTGACGCCATGCGTCACCTTGGCGGATTCGTCCCAGAATCGGCACAAGGGGCTTTTCTTTCCGCTGGATGCTGCCATCATGCGCACCGGGGAGTTGGCAGGGGGCTGGCATTTGGCACGCAACCTGCTTCGCATACCCGTACCGGCTGGGCGACGGCCCATCCGTACCTACAATCCAGACCTCTAGGGGATGTACTCATGAAGAAGATGCAGCAGGGCTTTACCCTGATCGAACTGATGATCGTGGTTGCGATCATCGCCATCCTGGCCGCCATCGCGCTGCCGCAGTACCGTAATTACACCCAGCGTTCGGCCAATGGCGCCTGCCTGGCTGAAGCCAAGGCCTACATCGGTACCGCCGTGGCGGATGCCGCTGACGACCGTACCCCGGCCAACTTCAGCGCGAAGGCCTGCGCTAGCGGTGACACTGCAACCAAGGCGGACTACAGCGATGGTGCCACCATCAACTTCGCTGCGAATACCAAGGGCAATGCGAAGATCAAGCAGGACACCTCCTGCAACGTCGGCAGCGGCACCTGCGAGCTGGATCCGGTGTCTCCGTAAGTCTTGCGGCATTTTGTGCAAAGCTTGAATTGGAAAGGCGCCGCAAGGCGCCTTTCCTTTGCCTGAAAAATACACTCGAAATTTCCGGTTTCCGATGAATGCTTCTTCGCTGCGTTTCCCGTTGCTTGCCGCATTGCTGGCCATGCTGGCTGCCTGCTTGTTCCTTCCGGGCCTTGGCGGCGGCTTCATCTTCGACGACAAGCCGAACATCATCGAGAACACCGTACTTCACCTGACATCGCTGAAGCTGGATGACGTGCTGTATGCGGCCTACAGCTTCCAGCCGGGGCATGGCTCGCGCTCGCTGAGCATGCTCAGTTTTGCGCTGGACTACTTGCGCGGCGGCGGGCTTGACCCGCAGGTATTCAAAACCACCAATCTGCTGATTCACGCCTTGACCACGCTGGCACTGGCGCTGCTGCTGCGCCGCTTGCTGACTGCGGTGCAATGGCCGGCGCGGCGTGCGGCCACGGGGGCCTTGATCTTTGCGCTGCTGTGGGCCATCCACCCTTTGCAGGTGTCATCCGTGCTGTACGTGG
This sequence comes from Stenotrophomonas daejeonensis, assembly GCF_001431505.1. Lineage (GTDB taxonomy): Bacteria > Pseudomonadota > Gammaproteobacteria > Xanthomonadales > Xanthomonadaceae > Stenotrophomonas > Stenotrophomonas daejeonensis. Next base: position 75,614 of record NZ_LDJP01000016.1, on the reverse strand, counting down.
TACAGCGCATGCAAACCCTGTGTACCTTGTTCATGGTGCTGGCCTTGTGGGCTTACTTGGCCATGCGCCAAGCGCAAATGGCGGGGCTGCGCAGCCGCCAATACGGCGTGCTGGCCGTGCTGTTCTGGGCGTTGGGCTTTGCAGCCAAGGAAGATGCCGTACTCCTGCCGCTTTACGCATGGGTACTGGAACTGACCGTATTGCGCTTCCGCGCCGCGCAACCGCTGCTGGCCACCGTGCTGCGCAAGGGTTATCTGTGGCTGGTGGTGGTGGGTGTGGTGGTCTATCTGCTGGTGGTGGTGCCGCACTTCTGGCGTTGGCAGGCCTACCCCGGGCGGGATTTTGACAGTTGGGAACGCCTGCTGACCCAAGGGCGCGTGCTGGTGATGTACCTGGGGCAGATTGTGCTGCCCATGCCGGGCCGCATGCCGTTTGTATATGACGACCTGAGTATTTCACGCAGCCTGTGGCAACCGGCCGCCACCTTGCCTGCATGGCTGCTGGTGTTTGGCCTGCTGGCTTGGGCATGGCGTTGGCGCACCAATCGGCCTTTGTTCGCCTTTGGCGTGTTGCTGTTCTTCGCCGGACATTTCATTACCAGCAATGTGATCAATCTGGAACTGGCGTTTGAACACCGCAACCATTTACCCTTGATTGGCGCAGTGCTGGCCATCGGCGACTTGTGCATGGCGGCTTGCCAGCGTTGGGCCGTACCGCACCGGGCCGGTTACGGCTTGCTGGGCTTGGCCATTATTGGCTTGGGCACCGCCACGGGTGTGCGCGCCCACACCTGGGGCGACCCGCTGCGGCAGGCCTTGGAAACCGTCAAGATATCGCCGCATTCGGAACGGGCCTGGTTGCAACTTGGCGGCGTGTACGCCAGCCGCATCCAGTCCAGAGCCGACAATCCCAGCCTTGACCTGACCATCGCCACCTATCAAAAAGGTGCTGCCGCCACGGGGTCCGCGACGTTGCTGTCAAACGTGGTGACCTTCAAAACCATCAGGGGGAACGTCACCCCAGCGGATTGGGAGAAGTTTCTGACCCGCTTGCAGCAAGTGCCGATGAATGCACAGAACAGGCGCATTATCTGGGTGATGCTCAACAATGTGGATCGCGAGATACCGTTGGACAGGGGGGGCGTGCTGCGCGTGATCGAGAGCATTTCCAGTCGCACCGGCTTCAGAGCCGACGAATATCTGCGAATCGGAGCCTACATCCACAACGAGACGCGTGAGCCCGGCAAGGCCTTGCCCTATCTGCGTCGCGCGGTGGAAAAGTCACCCCCAGGTGACCCGGACATCGACAAGTTGCTGACCCAGTTGCGTGCAGCAGGGCGCGGGGACTGGGTGCAGGAACTGGAGAAACTGCCAAGGGCGTCACCAAAACGCTGAGGTGGCACGAATCATGCTTCCTTGAATTTGCATTTCCACATCCAAACCGGGGCGTGTCATGAAGGGGAAAAACGGAGGGTTCACCCTCATCGAGTTGATGATTGTCGTGGCGATCATCGCCATTCTGGCGGCCATTGCGCTGCCGCAATACCGCAATTACACCCAGCGTTCGGCCAATGCCGCTTGCCTTGCGGAAGCGCGCGCCTACTTGAGCACGGCAGTGGCCGACCTGGCGGGTGCCGTCACACCTGCGACCTACGTGCCGAAAGCCTGCGATGCCAGCGCCAACCCAAACCTGATTGCAACTGATTTCGCCACGCCCAGAACCGTCACGTTCGACACCCGCACCAAGGGCAATGCCGACATCAAGCAAAATGCCGTCTGCAATACCGGCAGCGCCCAGTGCGAGTTGGTGGATGACTGAGCCTGCTTTCTGTTCTATTTATGATTGGCATGGGGTAGTGGCTTCCTAACAGGAATGGTCGGCGGCGGGGCTGGCTTCCCGCAGGTACAATGCGGATGCCGGAGCCGAGGCGTGATGCGTTCGTGAGCCAATGATTGCCGATCTCAAGAAAATCTGGGCCGTATTCACCCCCGTGGAGCGGCGCAGGGCAACATGGATGCTGGGGTTAGTGGTGCTGATGGCAGCAGCGGAGACGCTTGGCGTGCTGTCGATCATGCCGTTCCTGTCGGTGCTGGGCCGGCCGGCGGTGATCCACGAGAACCCGCTGCTGCAAGCGGCCTACGAATGGTTGGACTTCGGGGGGCAGCGCAACTTCATCCTGGCCCTGGGCGTAGCTTCGATTGCCGTAGTGATCGCTTCATCCTTGTTCAAGACCGTTACCCTGCACCTGGTCAACCGCTTCGTCCATCTGGAGCGGCATTCGATTAGCAGCCGGTTGCTGTCGGGCTATTTGCGCCAGCCATACGAATTCTTCCTGGGGCATAACTCCGCGGACCTGTCCAAGAACATCCTGTCCGAAACCGACCAGATGCTGTTCAATCTCGTACAACCGCTGGCACAAATGTTTGCGCAGGGGGCGGTGATACTGGCGATGGGGGGATTGATCATCTGGTATGACCCGTGGATGGCATTGGTCATATTGTTTGGAGTGGCGTCATTGTATGGCGCCATCTACGGTGTGGTGCGTAAACGATTGGTGCGTACCGGCATGGAGCGGATGCATGCCAATCGTGATCGTTACCAAGCCAGCAACGAAGTGCTTGGCGGCATAAAGGATGTCAAGATCACTCATTCTGCTGCGGCATACATGGAGCGCTTCGAACGCGCATCACGGTTGTATTCAAGGCATCAGGCAACCAACGATACCTTGAGCCAGACACCATTGTATCTGGTGGAAGCCGTGGGCTATAGCGGCTTGATCCTGATAGCCTTGGCCCTTTTGCTTCGAACGGATGATGTGGCCCATGTATTGCCGGCACTTGGACTGTATGGTTTTGCCGCCTACCGGATGTTGCCTGCTGCACAAATCGTATATCGTGGATTTGCCAAGCTGAAATTTTCATCGCCCGCACTGGATGTGATCCATCGTGACCTGGCACTTCCGTTCGTGGCGGAGCCCAAGGCAGAAGGCATGCTGGTCCCGAGGCAGGAAATCCGCCTGGAAAACGTCTGCTTTGCTTATCCTGCCGCACCGGAAAGGCGGGTGCTCGATGATTTCAGCCTGGTGATCCCTGCCAATGGCAGTGTTGGTATTGTCGGCAAAAGTGGTGCCGGCAAGAGCACGGTAATGGATCTGTTGCTTGGCCTGTTATCGCCGCAAGCTGGCACCCTTAGCGTGGATGGGGTGCCTATAACAGGTGCCAATGTGGCCAACTGGCAACGTGCCATTGGCTATGTCCCGCAGCATATCTATCTGACCGACGCAAGTGTCGCCGAAAACATTGCTTTTGGCGTGAAGAAAGGAAGCATCGACATGAGGGCGGTGGAGCGGGCTGCCCGGGCTGCGCAGATACATGATTTCATCATCGGCGAATTGCCCGATGGGTATGCCACCTTTGTGGGGGAGCGCGGCATCAGATTGTCAGGTGGACAACGGCAGCGGATAGGCATTGCGCGGGCGCTGTACCATGATCCCGCCGTGCTTTTCTTTGATGAAGCTACCAGCGCGCTGGATACCGAGACAGAGCTTGCCTTGGCCAGAGCAATCAGCATTCTCGCAAGTAGGAAGACCATTGTCATCATCGCTCACAGGGATATATCCCTTCAGTCCTGTGGGTCGATAATCAGGGTGGATGCGGGCGATTCGAATGGTTCGTGAAAGAATGGATGAAGAAAAAGAATCCCTTGGTCGTGTGGGGGGCATGCGACAGTGTCATTCTGTCCCCTCCCCGTCGTCTGCCATGAAAGAGGGGAGCTTGCCGATTCCTGTCATCATGGAGCGGTTGCTTTCGCGCATGAAACGCATGGCACGGTATCTGAGGAAAAATGGAATAACTCTGCCTGGGAGTATCTATCTGCTCGCTCGACTGTCCGAGCATGTGGGCCTTCGGACGGTGGCAATGCGGCTGTATGCCACCGCCCTGCGTTGCGCGGATGCCTCGTCCAGCAGGTTTGTTTTTGGAGGGCGCCAATCCTGGGAGTTCCAGGGCGAGCGGAATCTGGCTCGACTCGGCCGTGGGCAGGTTGTTGATCCACTCTTCGATTGCAATGCTTGTCCGGATATGGCCAGCGCCGTGCCGAATGATGTCCGAAGGAGGGCGCCCGGATATTATCAGGTGTTCATGGGATACAGGGGAGTGTCGATTGATGGGTTCCTGCGTCCTGGACTTGGGATGTCGGAGCTTGATGTGCTGGTGGATGGGAAGGTCATCTGCCGGTTGACGTCCGCGCGGGATTTGTTCGGGTTCGGTGTATTTGCACTTGACATATCACGCGCTGCTGTGGCCATGCTGCCCTCCGAATGCGACTTGTCATTACGGCTCGCGAACGGAGATATGCTGCTTCATGACGGTTGTGGCTATACCAAGCTCCATATTCCTCATGGTCGATGTTCAGGGTTGGTATTCGATGACGAAGTGAGGCTGGATAAGAAGGGTTTCCCGGTCAATGCCACGATTGATATCGCAATGCTCCACCGAGGCTTCATGGAGGTCTATGGCCGGGCGAGAGACTTCTTTGATATGTCATGGGGACGGCCATTGTTTGTCTTGTACGGGACCCTGCTTGGGCAACACCGGAATCAGGGCATCATACCCGGTGATGATGATTTCGATGTCGGTTATTATTCGGATGCGGATTGTTCCCGGGATGTTCTTTCCGAAGGAATGGCTATTGCTATTGCTTTGGTGGAGGCGGGCTTCATCGTTACAGTTAATCGTGGCGGCAGGCTTTTTCGGCTTCGTTTGCCTGGGTTTCCACCAGCCTGTCATCTGGATGTCCACGCAATCTGGCACGAGCGCGATAGACTCTGGGTACACCCGATGGCCAGCTTGGACTGCAATCGGGAAGATTTCTTGCCGGCCAGAACGGGTAGCCTGAATGGCATGAGCGTATATGTGCCGAATCACCCGGAAGCTTTTCTTGAAGGTTATTATGGGGCCGACTGGCATATTCCCAATCCGGCATACTCCACAGCAGCACGCCGCTTTCCTCGTTGGAAATTGCGATTTCTCAAGCGTTCCTGTGTTACCCCAAAGCAATTGACGTGGATGCACGGGCAGATCAAATCCTCCGATACCGGTGGTGGAGCCTTGATCGCCACTGGTCTTCAATCGATCTATCCCTTGGAACGTTACGAGGAACTTTGTGACTGGTAGGGCGGCATTGTGAATGCCCGATGATTGCATTGTTTCCTGATGGGGAACCAATGTGTCAGTCCCGCGGTGTGAGTATATGGATTTTGTTTCGGATTCCTTGGGCTGCGAGCACATGACAACTATTCTCACGTTCGGTACTTTCGATGTCCTTCATGTCGGGCATCTGCGTATTCTTGAACGTGCAGCGTCATTGGGTGATCGTCTGGCCGTGGGCATTTCATCCGATGCACTGAATTTTGCCAAGAAGGGGCGTTTGCCGGTGTTCCCGCAAAACGAACGGATGCGTTTGGTTTCTGCGTTGCGTTGCGTCGACTCGGTGTTTCTTGAGGAGTCACTTGCACAGAAGCGTGACTATTTGCTGCAGCATGCAGCGGATGTATTGGCAATGGGAGATGACTGGCGAGGACGCTTCGATGAATATTCCGATATCTGCAGGGTGGTCTATTTCGAACGGACGCCGTCCGTATCCACCACGGAAATCATCGAGAAGATAAGGCTCTAGTTTCCGGCTTTCCCGATATTTTTCGCAGGCGCGCAATGCAGTTTTCCGTTGCATTGCCGTCTGCCATGTTGCCGTATACCCGTTCCTTGATGTCCTGATGATGTATTTCATGTGCCTGCCAATAGGTTCTCGGCTGATTGATGCACATTTCCAGCATGCGCAGTAGACCATGCAGGTCCTTCACGATACTGCCGAAGCGATATTCGGGGCCGAGTGAGAATCCTTTGCGGAATGGTGGAGGCACGTCCAGGAACAGGGTAGGGCGGTCAAGCAGAAGAAAATCGAAGGCGATAGATGACCAGTCGCATACAAGGACGTCGCTGGCGAGGAGGATGGACTCCGCATCAGGGTAGATGGTGCTGGGCAGACTCACTATCCTCGGAAGGGCGGGAGAGGGCTTGGCGCCGGTATTTAGGTGGCTGCGCAGCAGGATCGTCGCGCCATGATCGACGGCCAATGCGGACAGGGCTGCGAGGAATTGCTGTTCGTTGCAACCGAAGGGGTAGATGCTGCGCCCCTCGTCATCCTGCGTCCATGTGGGAGCAAACAGGATGGTCTTGCCGCATGTCGACGGATCCAGACCCAGTTGGAGCTTGGCGATTGATTCGTCCGCGGTTCGAAGGATCAAACGATCAGTCCGCATATACCCCGTGGCGTGGACCTTGTCTGGAGAAAATCCGAATTTTTCAATCCAAAGGCTTCGCTGCGATGTTGATGCTACCCAGATTTCGTCATATTCATGCTGCAAACGGAAATCATTGATGTCGAAACCCTTGAAGGGGATTCCATGCCAGACATCAATGCACCTCAAGCCTGCCTTGCGGTAGGCAGGCAACATTATTTCAAGGCTATGCAGGCCGTGATCGCTGATGATGGCCAGGGTGCGTGCCAGTAGTGCCGCGGCTCTGGGGGAGCAAGCCCATTGGCTGCGGATGCCGGCGTACTGCAGCTCCCGGCAGTATGCGCGGTCCATGCTCAGGAATATGGCAGAAGGACAGCGCTGGTATATAGGCAGCAGGTTGCCGTTGAGCTTGTGGCCATAAAGAACGATGGCTGATTTCTTCCTGAAAGGGCGGAAGAGAAGCCCGATCACTGCTTGCAGTGCGAAGGTAGCAAGTTGGCACCAATGCACCGGGTTATGCTTATTTATTTTCAACGCAGGCCTGGGGATTAGGTGGGCTTGTGGTCAATTGCAGTGCTTCGCGGAGGCTTTCACCGAAACGTGGCCATGCGAATTGTCGGGCAAAAAACGTTGCTCTGCTCCGTTCCATGGTGGTTTTCCCATTCAGGGCCCGTAACGCGGCCTGCGCCAGTCCAGAATAATCTCCTGGTTCCACCAGATAGCCGGATTGTCCTTGGGCTACGGCATCCACTACGCCCCCGGTGGCGAATGCAACGGTGGGCACTCCATGTGCAGCAGCTTCGATGGCAACCATTCCGAAACCCTCTGGATCGCCAGGAAGGCTCCGTACCGGAAACACGTGCAATGCTGCACATTCATAGGCGCATGTTAGTTCTGCAGGATCAGTGATGACACCGAGGAAGCGCAGATGTTGGCCGATACCTGCGGCATTAGCTACGGCCTGGATGCTTTCGCGGGTTTGCTGGCTGACGTGCAACGAGTCGGCGGGAGCATCGCCAATGACGACGAGGGTGGTGTCGGGGATCTCGTGGACGATGGCCGGTAGTGCATGCTGAACGAACTCGCGCAATCCCTTGCGGGTGGTCAGGCGGCCAATAGACAGCAGGAGACGGTTGTCGCCAAGGCCGTGGCGTTGCCGGAATGCCTGAAGTGTAGCAGCAGACTGCGGTGCGTTCGGAATCTGCACGCCAGGGTGCACGATGCGCAAGCGAGGTTCGATGACTCCCAGCCTGAGTGCCAGTTCGGAGGTGGGCCGGCTGTTGGCGATGACGCCATCCATGCGACGGATAGCGGGATGCCATAGCGCGCGATAGATGGGGTGTCGTACAGCGGCATCTAGTCCATGCAGGTACACATTGGCACGGGCATTTGCCATGCGTGCGGCCATCAGGGCTGCGGGAGCAGTCAACCCGCTGCCGGCCAATACGATATCCGGCTTCCAAGAGAGGGCAATGTGCATGGCTCGCCAAGCCGAGATAATCAGGAATCGCCATAGCGGACGCAACGGCACTTCGGTCAGCTCTACCTGTGCGGGGCGCTGGGTGGCAGAGCCTTCGGGACCGACTATCCGTACCTGGGCATAGCGTGACAGTTCATCGGCAATATGCCAGTTCAGTCGTTCCATGCCGCCTACTAATGGCGGCAGGTTGCGGGTGACGAGGAGAACCCGGGGGCGTAGGGGTTCAGCCATCGCGCCGATAGGTCAGATTGGTGATCTGCTCGGAAATCAGCCCGATCAGGAAGATGATTACTGCTGCGCTGAACAGCAGGACGCTCATATTGGTGAAACGGTGCATGGTGGCAAAGGTGTAGCCGTAATAACCCAGCCCAGTGAGGAAAAAGGCAATGGCTACGGGCGCAAACAGTTTCAACGGCGAATACAACGTGGCGATCTTGAAGATGATCAGAAGGAAACGAATGCCGTCCTTTATCGGGCGGATGTGGCTGCCGGTCCCCACGCGCTTGGCTACCGGGATGGGCACATAGGCTACCGGGTAGGCGCTGCGGAAGAACGCCATGGTGCTGGTGGTGGGGTAGCTGAAGCCATTGGGTAGCAGGTGCAGGAACTCACGGAACTTCTCCGCGCGTACGGCGCGGAAGCCGGAGGTCAGGTCATCGATGCAGTGGCCGGTCATGTGGCTGGCCAGGCGGTTGTAGAAGCCGTTGGCCAGGCCGCGATGCAGGTTGGCCTGGCCGCTGGCGTCTCGCGCTCCTACCACCATGTCGTATCCCTCTTCCAGCTTGGCCAGCAGCGCGGCGATGTGTTGCGCGCTGTGCTGGCCGTCGGCATCCATGAACACCAGCACGTCGCCGCTGGCGGCGCGGCTGCCGCGCTTGATCGCCGCGCCGTTGCCCATCGAGTAGGGGTTGCTGACCACCTGCGCACCGTGGCTGGCGGCGATGGCGGCGGTGTCGTCGGTGGAACCGTCGTTGACGACGATGATCTCGGCCTGCGGGTATGCCTGCCGCAGTGCCGGCAAGGTGCGTTGCAGGCCCTCGGCCTCGTTCTTGGCCGGCAGGATGATGCTCAGTTGCTGCACGTGGTGTACCTGTTGATTCTCCCCGGCCACATGGTAGCGGGAAGCGGCCACCGGGGAATGCGGGTGTGCCGGGACGTGGTGCTCGTCGCAGAATTTGAGTGGGTGCGGCAGATTGGTCGGGTTGGTTGGCCCGAGGCATGGGGCAGGGAAATGCCTGCTCCGCATGGCCGCCGCATATGGCGCCGGCCCAAGGCTACAATCGCCCCATTGCTGTCTGCTCTGGGGAAAACTGAATGAACGCAGCCGCCAATCTCGTGGGCATCACCGGCATTGCGCGCCGGCTGGTGCAGGACGGGGCGCTGGACGAGGCCGTCGCCCGCAATGCAATGGCACAGGCCGGGGAGGCCAAGGTGCCGCTGGCGCAGTGGCTGGCCGACAAGCGTCTGGCCACCGCGGCGCAGTTGGCCGCGGCCAATGCCGTGGAATTCGGCATGCCGCTGCTGGACGCGTCGGTGTTCGACGCCAGCCACAATGCGATGAAGCTGGTCAGCGAGGAATTGCTGCGCAAGCACAATGTGCTGCCGCTGTTCAAGCGCGGCGGCAAGCTCTTTATCGGCACCAGTCACCCCACCCAGCCGCTGGACGAGATCAAGTTCCACACCAACCTGGTGGTCGAGCCGATCCTGGTGGACGAGGACCAGATCCGCCGCACCCTGGAACTGTGGATGGCCAGCAACGATTCGCTGGGCGATTCGCTGGGCGGCGGCGACGAGGATATGGGCGACCTGGAGGTCAGTGCCGGCGACGAGGACATGGGTGGTGGCAGCGATTCCGGCGTCGATGCCAAGGGCGATGACACCCCGGTGGTGAAGTTCGTCAACAAGGTGCTGGTGGACGCCATCCGCAAGGGTGGGTCGGACATCCACTTCGAGCCGTACGAAGACGACTACCGCGTGCGTTTCCGCATCGACGGTTTGCTCAAGACCGTGGCCAAGGCGCCGGTGAAGCTGCGCGAGCGCATCGCCGCGCGCCTGAAGGTGATGTCGCAGCTGGACATCGCCGAGAAGCGCGTGCCGCAGGACGGCCGCATCAAGCTCAACCTGTCCAAGACCAAGCAGATCGACTTCCGCGTCAGCACCCTGCCGACGCTGTTCGGCGAGAAGATCGTGCTGCGTATCCTCGACGGCAGCGCGGCCAAGCTGGGCATCGACAAGCTCGGCTACGAGCCGGAGCAGCAGAAACTGTTCCTGGAGGCCATCCACAAGCCTTACGGCATGGTGCTGGTGACCGGTCCCACCGGCTCGGGCAAGACGGTGTCGCTGTATACCGCGCTGGGCATCCTCAACGACGAGACCCGCAACATCTCCACCGCCGAGGACCCGGTGGAAATCCGCCTGCCGGGCGTGAACCAGGTGCAGCAGAACAACAAGCGCGGCATGACCTTCGCTGCGGCGCTGCGCTCTTTCCTGCGCCAGGACCCGGACGTGATCATGGTCGGCGAAATCCGCGACCTGGAAACGGCCGAGATCGCCATCAAGGCGGCGCAGACCGGCCACATGGTGCTGTCCACGCTGCACACCAACGACGCGCCGCAGACCATCGCGCGCCTGATGAACATGGGCATCGCCCCGTACAACATCACCTCGTCGGTGACGCTGGTGATCGCCCAGCGCCTGGCGCGGCGGCTGTGCAGCCACTGCAAGCGGCCGGCGGACCTGCCGGAAAACGCGCTGCTCGCCGAGGGTTTCACCCCGGCGCAGATCAGCCAGGGCATCCAGTTGTACGAGCCGGTCGGCTGCGACGACTGCACCGAGGGCTACAAGGGCCGTACCGGCATCTACCAGGTGATGCCGATGACCGACGAGATCGCCACCATCGTGCTGCGCGGCGGCAACGCGCTGGACATCGCCGAGGCCGCGCAGCAGATCGGCGTCAACGACCTGCGCCAGTCGGCTCTGCTCAAGGCGGCGCAAGGCATCACCAGCCTGGCCGAGATCAACCGCGTCACCAAGGACTGAGCCAGTCCCTCGTGCCTTTGTGGATGCGGGGCTCGCCCCGCGGCGCTTTTCCGGTGAAGCCCCGTGCCGGGCAAGCCCGGCACCTACGAGGCAATCTTGTAGATGCGGGGCTTGCCCCGCATGGGGCTTTCTCGGTGAAGCCCTGTGCCGGGCAAGCCCGGCACCTACGCGTCCCGCTCCTCAAGCGAGTTGACGCCCGGCCGATACCTTGGGGACAGGGGCTGGCAGGGTGGTTCGACCGCTGCGCGGGGTTGCGGTAGGCTGGCGCGGCACGTGTCGGTCCACGCAGCGGTGTCTGGGGGGAAGAGTGCATGAGCGGTAGCGTTCGGTCGGGCGATGACAGGATGTTCGAGTTCCGCCAGGAACAGGCAGACGACGGTCCGCCTGCCGACGGTGTCGCTTTTACCGTATTGAGCGTGGACGACGACCCCGCGTTCCAGCAGTCGCTGCGCATGGCGCTGTCCGACTTCCGCTTCAACGACAGCCCGCTGCGGCTGCTGACCGCGTCCTCCTCCAGTGAAGCGCAGGAGGTGATGGTCGCCCACCCCGATGTCTCGGCCATCCTGCTGGACGTGGTGATGGAGAGCGACGACGCCGGCCTGCAGCTGGTGCGCGCGGTGCGCGAGCAACTGGGCAACGCCGAGGTACGCATCGTGCTGATCACCGGCCAGCCGGGCATGGCGCCGATGCGCAAGACACTGCAGCAGCTGGATGTCAGCGATTACTGGCTGAAGACCGACCTGTACCGCGAGCGCTTGCAGGGCATCGTCACCGGCTCGCTGCGCACCTGGAGCGAGATCCACGCGCTGGCGCGGGCCAAGCGTGGCCTGCAGCACATCGTGCAGATGGGCAACCGCCTGACCGGGCAGCGCGACCTGGACGGTTTTTCGCGACAGTTGCTGCATGAACTGGCCACGCTGCTGGAAATGCCTGCCGATGGTCTGGTGTGCGTGCGCGAGGACGGGAACGGCACGCCGCCGGAGGGCGTGCGCGTGATTGCCGCCGATGGTGCCTTCGCGACGCAGCAGGGGCGCTGGCTGGCGGATGTCGACGATGCGATGGCGCGCGACCTGCTGGCCGAGGCGTTCGCCACCCGTGCCAGCGTCGGCATGCCGGCCTGCCAGATGCTGTACCTGGATGGCGATGGCCGGGTGCCGCCGCTGGTGGCGTACCTGGCCAGCGAGCGTTCGCTCGACGCCGAGGAGCATGAACTGCTGCAGGTGTTCACCGCCCATGCCAATGCCAGCCTGGTCAATGTCGACCTGACCTCGCGGCTGGACCGGGTGGCCTACCGCGACAGCCTGCTCGACATTCCCAACGGCAATGCGCTGCGGCTGGAGCTGCAGCAGGTGCTGGAGCAGCCCTGGCCCAGCGGGCAGAGCCTGCTGGTGGTGGACCTGGGGCAATACACTGACGGCAGCCTGGCGCTTGGCCCGGAGCAGGGCGACCTGCTGCTGCAGCGCATGGCCGAACGGCTGGGGCAGCTGTATCCCCCGCCGTGCAGGGTAGCGCGGCTGCACGAGGGCACGTTCGCGGTGCTGGGCCCGACGACGTGGCTGGCGCTGGATCCGGTCAGCGCACTGGAACAGAGCGAGGACACCGGCGAGCTGCCGTTCCTGCGGGTGGATGCGGCGCGGGTGGACCTGGACCATTATCGCGGCGGTGCCGGCGGAGCAGTCGCCGCGGGCCTGCTGCTGGTGAACCGCATCCGCGCCGATGGCGGGCATGGCGTGGCCGACTACCGTGCCGAGGGCGAGCAGGAGAACCTGCAGCGTTTCCTGCAGTCGCGGGCGCTGTACCGCGCGCTGCGCGAGGACCGCATCGGTGTCGCGCTGCAGGCGCAGGTGGACATGGACAGCGGCGCCGTCGTCGGCGCCGAGGTGCTGGCGCGCTGGAACGAGAACGGCCAGCCGGTGTCGCCAGCGGAGTTCATCCCGGTGGCCGAGGCCAGCGGCCTGATCGTGCCGCTGGGCCAGCGCGTGATCGAACTGACCTGCGACGCGCTGCGCGCGCTGGAGGCGGCCGGCTTCCCCGAGGTGCCGCTGTCGGTGAACGTGTCGCCGCTGCAATTGCACCGGCGCGAATTCATCGACGAACTGGCGGCCACGCTGGAGAAGCAGGGCATCGAACCGCGGCGGATGGAACTGGAAATCACCGAAGGCGCGGTGATGAACGACTACCAGGCTGGACGCGAACTGTTGGCGCGGTTGCGGAGGTTGGGGTTCGGCATCGCCGTGGACGATTTCGGCACCGGCTATTCGTCGCTGCGCTACGTGCACTCGCTGCCGGTGACGCGGCTCAAGCTGGACCGCCACTTCACCTCGGAAATCGGCGAAGCCCGCGGCGAAAGCAGCGTGGCCGACATGATCCTCGCACTGGGGCGCCGGCTGGGGCTGGACGTGGTGGCCGAAGGCGTGGAAACCCGGGAGCAGGCCAACTGGCTGCGCGAACACGACTGCCCCTGCGCCCAGGGCTACCTGTTCGCGCGGCCCGAACCGCTGGAGGATTTCATCGCCCGCATGCGCCGGCAGCGGACGGGCGATGGCTGAAGTGCCGCGCGCGGGGTTCCTCCGGCGGCGCTGGCAGGAGGCCTGGGCGGGCGTGCGCCTGCAGCCGTGGCGGGTGGCGCTGATCGCCGCGCCGTGGTTGCTTGGCCTGCTCACCGCGCTGCCGTTGCTCTGGTACGAAACCGACCGGGTGCTGCGCGTGCCCGAGCGCCAGGCCAGCCATGACGCGGTGCAGTACGCCGCGCAATCCATGCTGCGCTGGATGGAACGGCTGAGCGACGACGCCCGTTTCCTCGCGCTGCTGACGCCGCGCCTGCTGGAGGACGGCTCGCAGGCTTCGCTGGTGGAAACCTACGGCAGTTTCCTGCGTGCCGGCAGCGACTACCACAAGGTGCGCTGGCTGGATGCCACCGGCCACGAGCGCCTGCGTCTGGACCAGGACGGCGGCGACATCCGGCGGGTGCCGGTGCCGTCCCTGCAGGACAAGCAGGGACGTCCGTTCTTCGAGAAAGCGCTGCCGCTGCAGCCGGGGCAGGTGCATCTTTCGCCGCTGGACCTGAACGTCGAGAACGGCGGCATAGAGCAGCCGCTGCGGCCCACGCTGCGCGCGTCCTCGCCCTTCGTGCTGGCCGACGGCGGCAGCGGCGTGGTGGTGCTCAACCTGCATGGCCGCGTGCTGCTGGAGCGGCTGCGCGAACAGGCGCAGCAATCCGGCTTCACCCTGTACCTGGTGCACCCCAGGGGCTATTGGTTGATCGGCCCGCAGGCATCCGATGCGTGGGGCTGGCAACTGGGGCACCGCGAGCGCAACGTGGCCGCGTTCGACCCGGCGTTGTGGCGCGAATTGCAGCGGCATCCGGCCGGTTACTGGCAGGGGTGGAGTTTCTCCACGCTGGAAGCCGCATGGGGGCAGGGCGAGGGCCGCCTGCTGGCGCATGCCGACCCGACGCTGGCGCAACTACGCATCCTCGTGCACCGCGTGCCGCCGCAGGGAGCGCGTTGGCAGCTGATCCTGGCCGTGTTCGCGGTGCTCGGCCTGTGCATGGTGGCGTGGGTGGTGCTCGGGCAGGCGCGCGGGTTGGCGCGCGAGACCGCCTACGTGCAGCGCCTGCGCGACGGCAACGCGGCGCTGGCGTTGGCCAACGAGCGCCTGCTGATGGCGCAGCAGGAACTGGCGCGCGCCGAACGGCTGTCCTCGCTGGGGCTGATGGTGGCCGGCGTCGCGCATGAAATGAACACGCCCCTGGCCAGCGCGCAGCTGGCGCTGGGCAGCCTGGGCGATGCCATCACCACCCTGCAGGAGCAATTGCGCACGGGGCTGCGGCGTTCGGAGATGGACGCCTTCCTCGCCAATGCGACCAGCGCCTGCACCCTGGCCGGCAACGAATTGCGGCGCAGCGCGGCGCTGGTGCAGCGGTTCAAGCAGGTGGCGGTGGACCGTGCCTCGCTGGAACGGCGCCGGTTCGACCTGGCCGAAGTGCTGCTGGATGCCGATCCGCGGCTGCGCAAGGGCGGACCGGTGGAAGGCGTGGAACTGGTGCTGGAGTTGGAACCGGGCGTGGCGATGGACAGCTACCCGGGGCCGCTGGGGCAGGTGGTGGCCAATCTGTTCGCCAATGCCCTGCTGCACGGCTGCCCGCCGGGTGGCCCGGGCCGCATCGCCCTGTCGGCGCATGCGGACGGCCCAGAACAGGTGCGCATAGACGTGGCCGACGACGGGCAGGGAATCGCGGCCGATGACCTGCCGCGCATCTTCGAGCCGTTCTTCACTACTCGCCGCAACCGCGGGGGCACCGGGCTGGGGCTGCACATCGTCCACCAGATCGTGACCGAGGTGCTGGGCGGACGCATCGAGGTGCACAGCCGCCGTGCCGGCGACCCCGGCGACGGGCCGGCGGGAACGCGTTTCAGCTTGTACCTGCCGTGCCAAGGCCCGGACCGCACGGCCGAAACCCCGTAGATGCAGGGCTTGCCCCGCATGAAGCCTTCCCGGTGAAGCCCCATGCCGGGCAAGCCCGGCACCTACGTGCAGCATGGTGAGGCGGCTTGTGTAGATGCGGGGCTTGCCCCGCATGAAGCCTTCCCGGTGAAGCCCCGTGCCGGGCAAGCCCGGCACCTACGATGTACAGCGGCTGTGGATGAGAGGCTTTGCCGGGGAATGCTCTATAGGTCATCGAATCCCGCATGGCGGGAAATCCATTGGCATCCCCAGTACGGGTATTCCCGGATGTCGGTGACCAACCCAGCCCGTACCGGGTTGGCGACGACGTACCGCGCCTGTACCCGCAGGTCCTCGTCATCGCGCAAACGATGGTCGTAGAAGCCGCTTTGCCAGACAGGTCCCGAAACCCGTCGAATCGTGTTCATGGCCCGCGCGCAACGCGATTTGAAGCGACGAAGGCAGGCCGAAAGATCATCCTCGCGCAAGGTAAACAGCCAATGCAGATGGTCGGGCATGGCCACCCATGCATGGGTCTGGCTGATGCCTTCCCGGTCGCAGTGGTGCAGTTGGTCGTGTACGACATTGGCCAGCGCCGGCGTCTGGAACAATGGTTGCCGGTGATGCGTGGCCATGGTCACGGCATACACCGCATTTTGCCGGGAATGACGCCCTCTCGTGAGTCTTGGGCTGGACATGCGGCCAGCGTGCGGGCAGGCGATGGCGATGTGCATCGGAGATTGCCGTATATCGCATCGGCGAAATCCTTGCGAGCGCCGCAAGCGGTCGAATTTGTAGAGCGAGGCCCAGCCCTGCTGGGGGATCGCCGGGAAAGCTTCGTGTGGGGCAAGCCCCACACCTACATGATGCGCGGTGGAGGCTTGTGTAGATGCGGGGCTTGCCCCGCATGGGGCTTTCCCGCTAGAGCTCCGTGCCGGGAAAGCTCTTGGCTGGCAATCAGTCCATCCCCAGCTTCTTCAGCTTGTAGCGCAGCGCCCGGAAGGTGATGCCCAGCTGGGCGGCGGTACGGGTGCGGTTCCAGCGGTTTTCTTCCAGCGCCTTCTGGATCGCGGCGCGCTCCATCTGTTCGATGTAGGACGGCAACGCGGCGTTGGCCGGGTCGGGATCGGTTGCCACTTCGGCCTGCACGGCGGCAGCTGTTTCGTGGCGCGGGGCCGGCAGGTGCAGGTCGCCGGCGCCGATGCTGTCGCCTTCGACCAGGGCGAGGGCGCGTTCGAGGATGTTCTCCAGCTCGCGCACGTTGCCGGGGAAGGCATAGCCGGCCAAGGTATCCAGCGCCGAGGGCGACAGCAGCGGCGTCGGCAGCTGCTGCGCGCGGGCCAGACGGCGCAGGATGGCGGCGGCCAGCTGCGGCAGGTCCTCGCGGCGTTCGCGCAGCGGCGGCACGCGCAGCTCGATGACGTTGATGCGGTAGTACAGGTCGTGGCGGAAACGGCCGTCCTGCACCAGTTCGGACAGGTCCTTGTGGGTGGCCGAGAGGATGCGCACGTCCACCGGCACCTCGCTGGCCGCGCCGACCGGGCGCACGGATTTTTCCTGGATGGCGCGCAGCAGCTTGACCTGCATCTGCAACGGCAGCTCGGCCACTTCGTCGAGGAACAGCGTGCCGCCGTGCGCGGCCTGGAACAGCCCCGGCTTGTCGGCATGGGCGCCGGTGAAGCTGCCCTTCTTGTGGCCGAAGAACTCGCTTTCCATCAGTTCGCCGGGGATGGCGCCGCAGTTGACCGGCACGAACGGCCCGGCCGCGCGCGCGCCCTGGTCGTGGATGGTACGCGCCACCAGCTCCTTGCCGACGCCGGATTCGCCGACGATGTAGACCGGCGCCTGGCTGCGCGCGACCTTGGCGATGGTGGCGCGCAGGGCGTCCATCGCCGGGGAGTCGCCGAGCAGGCGCGAGGCGCTCTCGGCCGGTTCCACCCTGGCCGGGCGCTCGGTGTTGTTCAGTTCCAGTGCGTGGCGGACCATGCCGCGCAGCACGCCGATGTCCACCGGCTTGCTGACGAAATCGAAGGCGCCGGCCTTCAGCGCCTCCACCGCCAGGTCCATGCTGCCGAAGGCGGTGATCATCGCCACCGGCGTGCACGGGTGGTCGCGGGCGATTTCGGTGACCAGCTCGATGCCGTTGCCGTCGGGCAGGCGCATGTCGGTCAGGCACAGGTCGAAGCGGTTGTTGGCCAGCAGTTCGCGGGCTTCGGCCAGGTTGGCGGCGGTGCTGATGCGCAGCCCCATGCGGCCGAGGGTGAGCACCAGCAGTTCGCGGATGTCGCGTTCGTCGTCGACGACCAGGGCGCTATGCGTCACATTCATGCTGGAACGATAGCCGAGGATGACGCGGATCGTCACCCGGTTTTCACGGTGAGGGGGGTTCTACCGCCCCAATTCGAGGCCGAGCGTCGGTTGTTTCCTTCTCCCTCCGGGAGAAGGTGCCCCGCAGGGGCGGATGAGGGTCGGGCGAAGCCGTGACGCAAACAGCCCCCAGTGGTCGCGATGATGAATGCGTCGCCATGCGCCCAGTGGGAAGACAATCGGGATACCGCTGTTTCGACGATGAACATCACGCGGCTTCGCCCAACCCTCACCCCAACCCCTCTCCCGGAGGGAGAGGGGCTCATTCAATGACCGGCGAAGGTGCTGCGCGCCGTGGCCAGGGTGAGGCGGAAGCAGGCGCCGCCGGTGGCGACGGGCACGTAGTCCAGTTGCGCCTGGTTGGCGCGGCACAGCTCGCGGGCGATGTACAGGCCCAGCCCGGTGCCATGCTCGGAGGTGGTGTAGAACGGCCGGAACAGCTGGGTGGCCACGGCGTCGGGAATGCCGGGGCCGCGGTCGGTTACTTCGATCACGGCGTTGCGCCCGCTTGATGCGACGCGGATGCGCACCTGCGCCGGTGCCTCGCCGCTGCGGCCGTACTTGAGCCCGTTGTGCACCAGCGCGGTCAGTATCTGGTGCAGGTGGCGCGGGTCGAACAGCCCTGGCACCGACGATTCGTGGATCAGGGTTTCCACGCTGCCGGCCTCGGCCGACAGCATCTGCCGGTACTCCAGCACGAAGCGGCGCACGCAGGTGGCCAGGTCCAAGTGTTCCGGGTTGGCGCGCTCGCGCCGCGCCAGCGCCAGTACGCTCTCGACGATGCCGTTGGTGCGCTGGCACTGCTGGTGGATGATCTGCAGCAGGCGGCGGTCGGCCTCGCCGAGGTCGGCCGATTCCTCCAGCAGTTGCGAGGCGTAGTTGATCGCCGCCAGCGGGTTGCGGATTTCATGGGCGAGGCTGGCCGAGAACCGCCCGAGCGTGGACAGGGTCAGCGATTCGGCGCGGCGCGAAGCCACGGTAGTGTCGTCGAGGAACACCAGCGTCTGGTCGCTGTCGGCCAGCAGCCGGGCGAAGCGCGGCTGCACCTCGGGCAGGTCGCTGGCCAGTTGCAGCGGCAGTTCCTCCTCGTTGGCGCCGTTGCGCCAGCGCTGCAGGCGCCGCGCCAGTTCCGGCACGGCCTGCGCCAGCCGCGCCTCGCCGCTGGCCAGGTGGTCGCCGCTCTCGCCCATCAGCGCGGTGGCCGCCTCGTTGGCGACGGTGATGCGGCCGCTGCCGTCCACCACCAGCACCCCGGTGCGCATGCGGCGGATGATCAGCTCGTTGATCTCGAACAGGTTGGCCACCTCGGCGCCGCGCTGTTCGGCCAGTTGCTGGTTGCGGCGGGCGCGGCTGCCGATCTGGTGGCTGATCCAGGCCAGTGCCAGGTAGCTGGCGGCGAACATCGCCAGTTCGGCGATGTTGCGGGTGCCGTCGCCGCCCTCGAACTCGCGCCAGGTGTATTCGGCCACCGCCGCGCTGCTTGCGACCAGCGCCAGCAGCATGCCGCGCGAGAGCGGCAGCAGGGTGGCCGCGGCGGCGATGTTGAACAGCAGCGTCATCGAGATGCCGGCGCTGGCACCGGGCAGCGCGTGGGTCAGCAGGGTGGCGGCGAGGATGTCGAGCACCGCGCTCCAGAACACCAGCGGCTGCAGCCAGCGCTCGTTGCGGCCCCATACCAGCAAGCAGGCCGCGGCCAGCAGGTAGACGACCGATACCGCTTCGGCCAACCCCGGGTGGTGCGCCTCCTGCATCAGCGCGCTGAGCGGGCTGAACACCAGCGCCGCGATCAGGCTGGCGATCAGCACCCGGAACAGGGCGAAGAAATACAGCTCGCGCCGCGGCAGCGACTCGATGCGGTCGATGAGCGAGGAACGGGAGTGCAAGCGCGGGACTCCTGCGGCGGTCGGTGTCCAGTATAGGTGCCGGCCGCGCTTGCCATGCCGCGCTTGCCGGTGTCGGGCTTGCCACGGCAAGTGGCTGAAAAGGCCGGGGAAATTTTCCGGGACGCACCGTTTCCAGTGGGTTTGCTTTGCGCCACGGGCCGCGGTCGGCGACAATGGCGGGCCCGCCCGCCCTGCCGGAAGGCCAGTTTCTGGCCCCGAGGACCTGTGGCGGTTGTTCCCATTCCCACGGTGACACATGAATTTCCACGAGTACCAGTCAAAACAGCTGCTTGCCGAGTACGGCATTCCCGTGCCGGCCGGCAAGGTCGCGGCGACCCCGGACGAAGCGGTTGCGGCCGCCCAGTCGCTGGGCCAGGGCCCCTGGATGGTCAAGGCGCAGATCCACGCAGGCGGCCGCGGCAAGGCCGGCGGCGTCAAGTTCTGCAAGACCGTCGATGACGTGAAGGCTGCTGCGGCCGGCATGCTCGGCAAGCGCATGGCCACCTACCAGACCGCCGGCGTCGAGCTGCCGATCAACCTGGTGCTGGTGACCACCGCCGGCGAGATCGTCAAGGAGCTGTACCTGTCGGTGCTGGTCGACCGTGGCACCCGCACCATCAGCTTCATCGCCTCGAGCGAAGGCGGCATGGAGATCGAGCAGGTCGCCGCCGAGACCCCGGACAAGATCCACACCCTGAACGTTGATTTCGTCGAGGGCGTGCAGGGTTACCACGGCCGCGACATCGGCTTCAAGATGGGCCTGACCGCCAAGCAGGCCGGCCAGTTCGCCAACATCATGGTGAACCTGTACCGCATCTTCAACGAGAAGGACCTGGCGCTGGTCGAGATCAACCCGCTGGCGATCCTGGACGACGGCAACCTGTACGCGCTGGACGGCAAGTTCAACAGCGACGACAACGCCGCGTTCCGTCACAAGGAACTGGTCGCCATGCGCGACAAGACCCAGGAAGACGAAACCGAAGTCACCGCTTCGGAGCTGGACATCAACTACGTCACCATGGACGGCAACATCGGCTGCATGGTCAACGGCGCCGGCCTGGCGATGGCGACGATGGACGTCATCAAGCTCAACGGCGGCGAGCCGGCGAACTTCCTCGACGTGGGCGGCGGCGCCAACAAGCAGCGCGTGATCGAGGCGTTCAAGCTGATCCTGTCCTCGGACAAGGTCGAGGGCATCTTCGTCAACATCTTCGGCGGCATCGTCCGCTGCGACATGATCGCCGAGGGCATCATCGCCGCGGTCAAGGAAGTGGGCGTCAAGGTCCCGGTGGTGGTGCGCCTGGAAGGCACCAACGTGGAAGAAGGCAAGCAGCTGCTGCGCGACAGCGGCATGGCCATCATCCCGGCCGACAACATCAACGACGGCGCCAAGAAGGTCGTTGAAGCGGTCAAGAACGCTGCCGCCTGATCGTCACGGTGACGGGATAGCCAGCAGAGCCGCGCCGTTGCCCCCTTGAGTCAAGGGGGCAGGCACTCCGCGAAGCGGGGTGACGGGGGTTCTGGAAGCAACGGCACGGACATCGGTCTCGACCGATGGCGATGCACCCGAAGCCAGTCCAAAAAATTTACGAAGGACTCAAAGAAATGTCCGTTTTGATCAACAAGAACACCAAGGTGATCGTGCAGGGCTTCACCGGCCAGCAGGGTACCTTCCACGCCACCCAGATGATCGAGTACGGCACCCAGGTCGTGGGCGGCGTCACCCCGGGCAAGGGCGGCACCACCCATCTCGAGCTGCCGGTGTTCAACACCGTGGCCGATGCGGTGCAGGACACCGGCGCCGACGCCTCGGTGATCTACGTGCCGCCGCCGTTCGCGGCCGACGCGATCCTGGAAGCGGCCGCTGCCGGCATCAAGGTCATCGTCTGCATCACCGAGGGCATCCCGGTGCTGGACATGCTGCGCGTGAAGAACGTGCTGACCCGCACCTACCCGGACACCGTGCTGATCGGGCCGAACTGCCCCGGCGTGATCACCCCGGGCGAGTGCAAGATCGGCATCATGCCGGGCCACATCCACAAGCCGGGCAAGATCGGCATCGTGTCGCGTTCGGGCACCCTGACCTATGAAGCCGTGAAGCAGACCACCGAGGTCGGCCTGGGCCAGAGCACCTGCATCGGCATCGGCGGCGACCCGATCAATGGCCTGAACTTCGTCGATTGCCTGAAGCTGTTCAACGAAGACCCGCAGACCGAAGGCATCATCATGGTCGGCGAAATCGGCGGCGACGCCGAGGAAGCCGGCGCCGAGTACATCAAGCACCACGTGAAGAAGCCGGTCGTCGGTTTCATCGCCGGCGCCTCGGCCCCGGCCGGCAAGCGCATGGGCCACGCCGGCGCGATCGCCTCGGGCGGCAAGGGCACGGCCGAAGGCAAGTTCGCGGCGATGGAAGCCGCGGGCGTCGTCACCGTGCGCTCGCCGGGTGATCTGGGCGCGGCGATTGCCAAGCTGGTCAAGTAAGACAGGACCGGCTGCGTCGTAATGAAAAGGCCGCCCGGAAGGGCGGCCTTTTTGCTTTTCTTTCCCTGTGCGCTGCGCTGTGTTTTTCCCTTCTCCCTTTGGGAGAAGGTGGCGCGAAGCGCCGGATGAGGGTACGGGCGAAGCCTCGTGCAGCCTGACATCAAGAGGGCTTCGCCCTCGAACCCTCACCCCAACCCCTCTCCCGGAGGGAGAGGGGCTTTTGAGCCTCAATTCAACGACTGGATGGTCAGGTCCAGCGCATCCTTGCCGCCCTCGCGCTGCAACAGGCGTACCGGTACCGGCATATCCGCGGCGATCCAGGCGATCTGCTCCTTGTCGCCATCCACGCGCGACACCTTGGTCGTCTCCACGGTCTTGCCGTCGACGGTCATGTTTTCCTTGCCGACCACGCGGTAGGACAGGGCCTTGGTGCGGCCATCGTCGACCATGCGGTAGTTCAGCGGCTGGCCGGCGGCGACGTCGCGGGCGATCGCCAGGTTGATCAGCAGCGCGTCCATGTCGCCGTTCTGCAGGCGCACCGGGCCACGCCGTTCCGGCTTGACGTCGCCGCTCCAGGTGGCCTGCCTGCGGTTCCAGTCGTAGCTCGCGTCGACCTGCTTGCGCTTGATCAGCAGCACCGAGCGGTCGTGGCTGCTGAGCGGGCGCAACGCGTCGCCATGCTCCTCGAACACGGTGCTCTGGCTCAGGTCGGCCATCGGGTTCTTGATCTGCAGGCTGTAGCGCCAGCGGTTGCCGGCCTCGCTGGCCAGGGTCATCGTGCCGCTGGCCTGCATGCCCATGTAGCTGGCGCGGTAGTTGGCGGTGAACGGCTGCATGGCCAGCGCCGGCAGGCTGGCGAAGGCGGCGAGGGCAATGGCGGCCACGGAAAGGTTGCGGAAGATGGGCTTCATGCTCAGGCTCCTTGGTATTCGATCAGGCGCAGGTCGATGGCGTCCTCGCCGTCTTCCCGCTGGAGGATGCGCACCGGGGTCGGCACGCCGTTGGCGATCCACAGGATGGTTTCGTCGTTGCCGCCGTTGGTGCGATGGATGCGCAGGGCGTCGTAGCTGAGGTCGCCGACCTGCACGGTCTCGGCGGCCGCTGCCGCCATGTATTCGTACTGGCGCACCCGGCCCACGTCCACGTAGCGGTAGCTCAACGGCTGGCCGGGGCGGGCGTCGCGCATCAGCGACAGGTTCAGCAGCAGCGCGCTTTGGTCGCCGCGCTGCAGCGGGATCGGGCGCTGGCGTTCCTTCTTCAGGTTGCCCTGCCATTGCGCGCTGCCATGCCGCCAGTCGTAGACGCCGGTGACCTTCTTGCCGAAGAACAGCGCTTTCTTCACCGTGCTCTGGCTCAGCGGCACGTACACCGTGCCCTGGTTGTCGAACACCGTGCTCTGTTCCAGGTTCAGCCCGAGCACGCCGGCGAAGCCGCGCTTGCCGTGCACGGCCATGTCCACGCGCCACTGCCCGTTGTCGCCGTGAACCACCTGCATCGTCGCGTCGCCGGCTTCCTTGCCCTTGTAGAAGGCCTGGTAGGTGGCGACGAACGGTTCCAGCGGCGGCGGGTTCCATTCGGCAGGCGGCAGCAGGGGGTTGTCGGCCGGTGGCGGCTCCTGCGCCAGCGCCGGCGCGGCCACCAGCAGGGCCGTCAGCAACAGGGAGTTGAGGGAGGCGAGGTTCATGCTCGGAAAGGGCGGGGAAGGGAGAGGGTGCGCTGCCGGCCCGTGCATCCGTGGCGGGGGCCGGTCAGGGTTGCAGGTTCCCGGCGGAATCTAGGCGCAACGGATTAAACAGGGACTGACCATCGAGCCGGACCCTGCCATCCTGTTCAGCTACGCGTCCGGCGACCAGCAACCGCACCGTCGCCAGCAGCAGCGGATGTTCTACCGCAAGCACGCGTGCAGCCAGCGTGTCGGCGTCGTCGCCGGGCAGCACCGGCACCCGTGCCTGGGCGATCACCGTGCCGGCATCCAGCTCGGGCACGACGAAGTGCACGCTGGCACCGTGTTCGGTGTCGCCGGCCTCGATCGCACGGGCATGGGTGTGCAGGCCCTTGTGCCGCGGCAACAGCGAGGGGTGGATGTTGACCAGCCGGCCGGCGAAGCGCTGCACGAAGCCGGCGCCGAGGATGCGCATGTAGCCGGCGCAGACGATCCAGTCCGGCATGCTGGCGGCCACCGCGTCGGCGAGGGCGGCGTCGAAGGCATCGCGGCTGCCGAATGCCTTGGGAGTACGCGCCCAGCGGCGTTCCGGCGGCACCTTGTCCAGCGCGGCGGCGGCGGGCTTGTCGGAGAACACGCCGACGACGTCGGCATCCAGTTGCCCGGCGGCGATGCCGTCCAGCAGGCACTGCAGGTTGCTGCCGCGGCCGGAAGCAAGCACGGCGATGCGGGCGCTCATCGGGCGATCTTCCGCAGCAGCGGCCACGACAGCAGGCTGCCCAGCGTGGCCAGCAGCATGTCGGCGTGCGCGTCCCAGATGTCGCCCTGCTGGCCGTTGTAGGCCTCGGCCGCCTCCGGTGACATCAGCAGGGCGATGCCCCATTCCAGCCATTCGTAGACCAGGCTGGAGCACATGATCGCCATCAGCGCCAGCGCGAAGGCCTGCCCGCCGCGCAAGGCCGGCCAGACGTGGCGCGCCAACTGCACCAGCGCCGGGGTCAGGCAGGCGCCGTAGAGGAAGTGGATCAGCCGGTCGAAATGGTTGCGCTGCCAGCCGAACGTCGCGGCCGGCGACCAGCCGAGGCTGGCCTGCAGCCACTGCTCGTAGGGCACGTTGGAATACAGCCAGCGCGCGGCGATGCAGTGGACGGCGATGAAGCCGCAGATGGCCGCGAACGCGCCGTTGCCCAGCGGCCAGCGCCGGTCCACCCACCACAGGCCGGCCAGGCCGAGTACGGTCAGCGAGCTGTGCAGTGCCTGCTCGACCGGCCACAGCGGCTTGATCCACGTGAGCGCGAATACCGCGAGCACGCCGATGAACGCAGCCTTCTTGGCAGGGGACATGGGCGCGGGCGGTCAGCCGATGCGCACGCGCTCGCCGTCGCCGGCGGCCACCACTTCGCCGATTTGCCAGTGCGCCAGTTGCAGCGCGTCCAGCGAGGCGTTGATGGCGGCCACGTGCTCGGCCGGCACCAGCAGCACGAAGCCGATGCCGCAGTTGAAGGTGCGCCACATTTCGCTGTCAGCGACATTGCCTTCGCGTTGCAGCCACTGGAACACCGGCGGCAGCGTCCAGCTGGAGGCGTCGATCGACAGGCCCAGCCCGTCGGGCACGACGCGGATGATGTTCTCGGTCAGACCGCCGCCGGTGATGTGGGCCATGCCGTGGATCGCTTCGCCATGTTCCTTGAGCAGCGACAGGACCGGCTTGACGTACAGCCGGGTCGGCGCCATCAGCGCATCGACCAGCTTGGTGCCGTCTTCCAGCACCAACTCGGCCGGGCGGCCGGCGCGATCGTAGATGCGGCGCACCAGCGAATAGCCGTTGGAATGCGGGCCGGAGGAGGCGATGCCGATCAGCACGTCGCCCTGCCGCACACCGGAGCCGTCCTTCAGCTCGCTCTTTTCCACCGCGGCCACGGTGAAGCCGGCCAGGTCGTATTCGCCCGGCGCGTACATGTCCGGCATCTCGGCGGTTTCGCCGCCGATCAGCGCGCAGCCGGCCTCGGTGCAGCCATTGGCGATGCCGCCGACCACCGCCGCGGCGGTGTCGATGTCGAGCTTGCCGGTAGCGAAGTAGTCGAGGAAGAACAGCGGCTCGGCGCCCTGCACCAGCACGTCGTTGACGCACATGGCGACCAGGTCGATGCCGATGCTGTCGTGGCGGCCCAGTTGCTGGGCCAGCTTGAGCTTGGTGCCGACGCCGTCGGTGCCGGACACCAGCACCGGCTCGCGGTACTTGTTCGACAGGTCGAACAGCGCGCCGAAGCCGCCCAGCCCGCCCATCACCTCGGGGCGGAAGCTGCACTTGACCAGCGGCTTGATGCGTTCGACCAGTGCGTTGCCTGCGTCGATGTCCACGCCGGCGTCACGGTAGGTCAGGGGAGAGTGGGCGGGAGTCGGGGTGCTGGTCACGGTCGGCTGCGCTGGCGGGGTGAACGGGCGATTTTAACAGGCCACGTTGGCGCCAAGGCCGCATTCGGGCAACAATTCCCGCCGGAACCGTCGAGCAATGGAATCCTCAATGCGTCGCAGCCTGGTCTTCACCCTGTTTCTGGCGTTTTGCCTGTCCGCCCCGGCGGCGCTGGCGCAGTCCGGCCTGCGCACCGAAGGTGACGTGGCCAGCGCGCAGAGCGCCTACGAGGCCGAAGTGCCGGTCAACAGCCAGAGCGATGCCGACCGCAGCGGGGCGCTGGCGCGCGCGCTGGGCGCGGTGCTGGGCAAGCTGTCCGGCGACCGCAGCGCGATGACCCGCCCCGGCGTGGCGCAGGCGTTGCGCGGCGCGGTGAACATGGTCGAAAGCTACGACTACCGCCAGGACCAGAGCGTCTCGGCCAGCGGCGCGCCGAGTTTCCGCACCCTGCTGGTGGCGCGTTTCCGCCCGGACGACGTGGACGGGCTGGTCGCCGCGCTGGGCCTGCCGGTGTGGCCGCAACCGCGGCCGAAGCCGGTGGTGTGGCTGGCCATCGACGATGGCAGCGGCCCGCGGCTGGTCGGTGTGCAGCAGTCGAACGCGGCGCGGCCGTTGCTGGACCGCGCGGTCGAACGTGGTTTCCGCCTCGGCCTGCCGGGCGGGGGCGCGGCCGAGCAGGCGCTGGTCGGGGCGATCTGGCGGAAGGACAGTGGCGCCGTTGCCCGCGCCTCGTCGCGCTATTCGCCGCCGATGCAGTTGATCGGCAAGCTCTATCGCGCCAGTGGCGGCGGTTGGATGGCCGACTGGGTGTTCGTCGATGGCGGCCGCGAGCTGGCCAAGTGGAGCACCCGCGACGGCGATGCGCGCCGGGCGATGGCCGGCGGCGCCGACGGCGCGGCCGACGCGCTGGTCAAGCGCTACGCCAAAGCCGCGGTGGCCGGTGCCGCCGGTACCTATCGCATCCGCGTCACCGGTATTCGCAGCGCCGCCGATTACCTGCGGGTGGCGGCGGCATTGCAGGCGGTGCCGGTGGTCAGGGCCATCATGCCGGTGCAGGCCGGCGGCGAGCAGTTGGAGCTGGACCTGGAACTGTTGAGCGGCCTGCAGGGGCTGAACCGCATGCTCGGCGCCGATTCCGTGCTGCAACCGCTGGCGCCGCCCGGTGAGGATGAACCGCCGGTCAGCACCGGCCCGGCCGAGTACCGCGTCCAATGACCAGTGCCGCCGAAGACGAGATCGCGCTGTTCCTGCGGCGCCTCAGGTGGCTGGTGCTCGGCGCCCTCGGGTTGTGGGTGGTGTGGTTGCTGGCGCCGATCCTGACCCCGTTCGTGGTCGCGCTGATGCTGGCGTGGCTGGGCGACCCGCTGGTGGACCGGCTGGAGGCGCGCGGGCGCTCGCGCAACACCGCGGTGGTGCTGGTGTTCGTGCTGATGATCCTGCTGCTGGCGCTGGCGCTGCTGATCCTGGTGCCGATGATCCAACGCCAGATCGTCACCCTGGTGGCGGTGCTGCCGCAGGGGCAGGAGTGGCTGCTGGGCAAGGCGCTGCCGTGGATCGAGCAGAAGACCGGCGTGGAAATCCTGGCGTGGCTGGAGCCGGAACGGCTGTTCGAATGGATGCGCAGCCACTGGCAGCAGGCCGGCGGCGTGGCCAGCACGTTCTTCGGCTACCTGTCGCGCTCGGGCTTCGCGATGGTGGCATGGGTGGTCAACCTGGCACTGTTGCCGATCCTGGCCTATTACTTCCTGCGCGACTGGGACCGGCTGGTCGAGCGTGTGGCGTCGATGATCCCGCGCAACCACATCGGGACCGTGTCGCGGCTGGCGCGCGAATCCGACGAGGTGCTGGGGGCGTTCATCCGCGGGCAGATCGTGGTGATGATCGCGCTGGGCCTGGTCTATGCGCTGGGCCTGTCGCTGGTCGGGCTCAAGCTCGGCCTGCTGATCGGGCTGGTGGCCGGGCTGATCAGCTTCATCCCGTACCTGGGCGCCACCACCGGCGTGGTGCTGGCGGTGCTGGCTGCGCTGGTGCAGGCGCAGGGCTTCGACCTGAAGCTGCTGGTGCTGGTGGGCGTGGTGTTCACCGTCGGCCAGTTGCTGGAAAGCTACGTGCTGACCCCGCGCATCGTCGGCGACAAGATCGGCCTGCACCCGGTGGCGGTGATCTTCGCGGTGATGGCCGGTGGCCAGTTGTTCGGTTTCCTCGGCATGCTGCTGGCGCTGCCGGCGGCGGCGGTGATCAACGTGCTGCTGCGCTATGCGCATGAACGCTACCGCCAGAGCGAGCTGTACGCCGGCCACGGCCCGACCATCGTGCTGCCGCCTTCGCACGAAGAGCCGGCGGCGGACATGGGCATCGTGCCCAAGGATGCCGACCCGCAGTGAGCGTGCCGCAGTTGCCGCTGGCCCTGCGCTACCCGCCGGACCAGCGCTTGGAAAGCTACATCGGCGCCCCGGACGGGGCGCTGGCGCAGTTGCGCGCGATCGCAGTGGGCGAGGCGCAGGACTGGGTCTACCTGTTGGGTCCGGCCGGCACCGGCAAGACCCATCTAGCGCTGGCCCTGTGCGCGGCCGCCGAGCAGGCCGGGCGCGGCTCGGCTTATTTGCCGCTGGCCGCGGCCGCCGGCCGCCTGCGCGACGCGCTGGAAGCGCTGGAAGGGCGTGACGTCATCGCCCTCGACGGGCTGGACGCCATCGCCGGCCGGCGTGACGACGAGGTGGCGCTGTTCGACTTCCACAACCGCGCACGCGCGGCCGGCGTGGCCCTGCTTTATACCGCCTCCGCCGCCCCCGACGGGTTGGGACTGGTGCTGCCGGACCTGCGCTCGCGGCTGGCGCAATGCGGCCGCATCATGCTGTCGCCGTTGGACGACGAAGGCCGCAGCGCGGTGCTGCGCACCCGTGCGCTGCGCCGCGGGCTGGTGCTGGACGAAGCCGCCATAGACTGGCTGCTGGCCCGTACCGGCCGCGACCTGGCCGGGCTGGTGCGGCTGCTCGACCGCCTCGACCGCGAATCGCTGGCGGCCAAGCGGCGCATCACCGTGCCGTTCCTGCGCCAGGTACTGGACGCTTCGGACCTGTAGCGGCGCCGGCGCGAGCGCGCCGGGATCACCGCCGGCCCGGCCTGTTTCGTGCCGGTGGCGCGCAGTAGATGCCATGCAGGGTCTGCATGACCGACAGCGCCGGGCCCGGCGCCAGCGCGTAGTAGATCGTCTGCGCCTCGCGCCGGGTCCGTACCAGCCCTTCCTCGCGCAGCACCGCCAGGTGCTGCGACAGCGCCGACTGGCTCAGGTCGAGCAGGGCGTTGATGTCACCCACCGAGCGTTCGCCCTCGGCAAGCAGGCACAGCACCTGAAGGCGGTTCTCGTTGGCCAGCGCCTTGAGCAACTGCGCCGCGTCGCCGGCGTGGGCGCGCATCGCGGTCACGTCGAAGCCGCTGCCGCTGTTCTTGGCCATCGTCATTCCACTGGAGCGGTAATCGTGCATTGCGCCACGCATCGGCGCCGCCGGCAAGCGGATGCGTGGACGCGGGGGGCCGCGGGTTGCCTTGCATTCAATATATCAGTTGATTCTAATATTAGTTGTTGCTAATTTTATGGTGCCCCGGCCAGCGTGGCCGCCCGGCGAACCGACTGGAGATGCCGCAATGAACCTCGACCGTGCCGTACTCGCCTTTGCCGGCGTGATGATCCTTGCCAGCGTCGCGCTGGCGCACTTCGTTTCCCCTTCGTGGCTGTGGCTCACCGCATTCGTCGGCCTGAACCTGCTGCAGGCCAGCTTCACCGGTTTCTGCCCGGCCGCGCTGGTATTCCGCAGACTGGGTGTTCCCGGCGGTTGCGCGTTCAAGTGAGGGCGATGCCGTGAGCCTGCGCACGACACGCTGGTTGCTGCCGACGCTGCTGGCCGTCGCGCTGGCGGCCTGCGGCGGTGGCGGGAAGGTACAGGCGCCGGCCGCGGTCGACGGCCTGCAGACCCTCGTGGTGCGGGCCGCCGATGCGGCCGAAGGCCGTGGCTGGGACGGCGTGGTCGAGGCGGTGCATCAGGCCACGTTGTCGGCGCAGACCAGCGGCCGGGTCGGCGAGGTGCTGGCCGACGTCAACGACCGCGTCAGCGCCGGGCAGGTGCTGCTGCGGCTCAGTGCGGTCGAGCAGCAGGCCGGCGTCGATGCGGCGCGCGCACAGCTGCGTGCGGCCGAGGCCAGCGCCAACGAAGCCGAGTTGAACTACCGGCGGCATGCCGATCTCGTGCAGGGCCGGTACGTGTCGCGCGCGCAGTTCGACCAGGCGCGTGCCAGCCGCGACGCCGCCGTCGCCGCACGCGATGCGGCACGCGCGCAGCTGGCCCATGCCGGTCAGCAGAGCGCCTACACGACGATCCGTGCACCGTATGCGGGCATCGTCAGCATGCGCGAGGTGGAGCCGGGCGAAAGCGTCGGTGCAGGCCGCGTGCTGATGACGGTGTTCGCGCCCGATGCGCTGCGCATCGAGGTCAGCGTGCCGCAGTCCGACGCCGAGGCCATCCGCGCCCATCCGCAGGCGCGGGTGCGTTTCGACGATGGCCGCGGCATCGATGCGGCGCAGGTGACGGTATTCCCCGCCGCCGATGCCGCCACCCATGCGGTGAAGGTGCGCGTGCAACTGCCTGCGCTGGAGCCCGCGCCGTGGCCGGGCAGCACCGCCCGCGTCGCGTTCCCGGCACTGAAAGGCGACGCCGGTGTGCGCGTACCGGCATCGGCGCTGCTGCGCCGGGGCGAGGTCAATGCGGTCTACGTGCTGGCCGACGGGCGCGTGGCGTTGCGCCAGTTGCGCCTGGGCGAACGCGTGGGCAACGAGGTCGAGGTGATCGCCGGCCTGCGGCCGGGCGAGCGCATCGCCGCCGATCCGCTGGCGGCGATGCAGGCGCTGGCCGCCGCGCGCGGGGAGCAGTGACATGGCCGTGCACGATACGCCGCGGCTGGGTATCTCCGGCCGCCTTGCCCGCACCTTCCAGGACAACCCGTTGACGCCGATCCTCGCGTTGCTGGGGCTGCTGCTGGGCCTGGTCGCGGTGGCCATCACCCCGCGCGAGGAAGAGCCGCAGATCGACGTGACGATGGCCAACGTCATCGTGCCGTTCCCCGGTGCCGACGCGCGGCAGGTCGAGCAGATGGTGGCGTACCCGCTGGAGCAGAAGCTGGCCGGGATCGAGCAGGTGCGGCACACCTATTCGGTCAGCCGCCCCGGCATGGCGGTGCTGACGGTGGAGTACGAGGTCGGCGTGCCGCGGCAGCCGGCGCTGGTGCGGCTGTACGACAAGGTGTTTTCCAACCGGGACTGGATGCCGCCGGACCTCGGCGTCGGCCAGCCCATCGTCAAGCCCAAGGGCATCGACGACGTGCCGGTGATGACGCTGACGCTGTGGACCGACGATGCGCAGCGCAGTGCGCTCGACCTGGCCGAAGTGGCGCACACGCTGGAAACCGAACTCAAGCACATCCCCGGCACCCGCGACATCCACACCCTCGGCGCGCCGGAGCGGGCAATGCGGGTGACGCTGGACCCGGCACGGCTGGCCACGCACGGCCTGACGGTGGCCGATCTGGCCGGCGCCTTGCAGGCCGCCAACCTCGCCCGGCAGGCCGGCGAGCGCATCGGTGGCGATGGCGTGGTGCAGGTCAGCGCCGGGCAGTTCCTTGCCGACCGCGCAGACGTCGCCGGGCTGGTGCTGGGCGTTGCCGGCGGGCAGCCGGTACGCCTTGCCGACGTCGCCACGGTCGACGATGCCGCCGATCTGCCGTCGAGCTACGTCTGGCATGGCGCACCGGCCGGCCGCGCCGGCCCGCGCACCGGCATGGCGCCGGCGGTCACGCTGGCCATCGCCAAGCAGCCGGGCGGCAACGCCACCGACATCACCCGCAGGGTGTCGGAGCGGGTCGAGGCACTGCGCGGGCAGGTCATCCCCGAGGGCGTGGAAGTCACCGTCACCCGCGACTACGGTGCCACCGCCGGCGACAAGGCGCGCACGCTGATCAAGAAGCTGGTGTTCGCCACCGGCTCGGTGGTGTTGCTGGTGCTGTTCGCATTGGGCCGGCGCGAGGCGGTGGTCATCGGCAGCGCGGTGGTGCTGACGTTGGCGGTGACGCTGTTCGCGTCCTGGGCGATGGGCTTCACCCTCAACCGGGTGTCGCTGTTCGCGCTGATCTTCTCGATCGGCATCCTCGTCGATGACGCCATCGTGGTGGTGGAGAACATCCACCGGCACATGGCGCAGGGCGGGAAAACGCTGCGCGAGGCGATCCCGCCGGCGGTCGATGAAGTAGGTGGGCCGACGATTCTGGCCACGTTTACCGTGATCGCCGCGCTGATGCCGATGGCCTTCGTCAGCGGCCTGATGGGGCCGTACATGCGGCCGATTCCGGTCAACGCCTCGGTCGGCATGTTGTTGTCGCTGACGATCGCGCTGGTGGTGACGCCGTGGCTGTCGCTGAAACTGCTGCGTCGCCATGCCGGTGCACAGGCAACAGGCGAACACGGTCATGCTGAAAACAGCATGGCCGCACGCCTGCACAGCATGTTCGAACGGGCAATGACGCCCTTCCTCGTCGCCGATGGCGGCGCGCGCCGGCGCCGCCTGCTGTTCATGGCGATGGCCGCGCTGGTGGCGTTGGCCGCGAGCCTGGTGGTGTTCAAGCTGGTGGTACTGAAGATGCTGCCGTTCGACAACAAGTCCGAATTGCAGCTGGTGGTGGACATGCCCGAAGGCCGCACGCTGGAGGACACCAACGCGTTGCTTGTCGAACTGGCCGGGGTGCTCGACCGCACCCCGGAAGTACGGGATTACCAAGGCCATGCCGGCACCGCCGCGCCGATCAATTTCAACGGTCTGGTGCGCCAGTACTATCTGCGCGAAGGCGCCAACGTCGGCGACCTGCAGGTCAACCTGGTCGGTCGCCACGAGCGCAGCCGCAAGAGCCACGACATCGCGGTGGCGTTGCGTCCGCAGGTGGCGGGGATCGGCCGCCGTCATGGCGCGTCGGTCAAGGTGGTGGAGGTGCCACCCGGCCCGCCGGTGCTGTCGCCGATCGTGGCCGAACTGTACGGCCCGGATCATGCGCGCCTGCGCGGCATCGGCCGTGCGCTGGAACAACGCTTCCTCGATACCGACGGCATCGTCGATGTCGATACCAGCGTCGAAGCCGACGCCACGCGCGAAGTGCTGGCCATCGACCGCGTGCGCGCGGCGCGGCTGGGCGTGTCGCAGGCCGATATCGCCCGGACCATCGCCGCCGGTTTGTCCGGCATGGACGCCAGCCACGTCATCGACGGCAGTTCCAGATACCCGCGTCCGATCCGGCTGCGTCTGCCGGCTGCCGGGCAGACCACGCTCGACGGCGTGCTGGCGCTGCGCGTGCGCGGCGGCGACGGCCAGTTGCTGCCGCTGTCGGAACTGGTGCAGGTACGGCGCACGCAGTGGGATGGTGCCATCCACCACAAGGACCTGCTGCCGGTGGTCTACGTGACGGGTGACGAGGGCGGCAGCTTCGACAGCCCGCTGTACGGCATGTTCGATCTGGTCGGGCAGGTCGGCGACAACGCCATCGGCGGCCAGCGGTTGTCGCAGTTTTTCGTGCGCCAGCCAGCGGATACCGCGGGCTTCGGCCTGAAGTGGGACGGCGAATGGCAGATCACCTGGGAAACCTTCCGCGACATGGGCATCGCCTATGCCGCCGGCATGGTGCTGATCTACCTGCTGGTGGTGGCGTATTTCCGCAGCTACGTGGTGCCGCTGGTGATCATGGCGCCGATCCCGCTGACCGTGATCGGGGTGATGCCCGGCCATGCCCTGCTCGGCGCGCAGTTCACCGCCACCAGCATGATCGGCATGATCGCGCTGGCCGGCATCATCGTGCGCAACTCGATCCTGCTGGTGGATTTCATCAACCACTTGGTCGAACGCGGGCACGCGCTGGAGCGCGCGGTGGTCGAGGCCTGCGCGGTGCGCGCGCAGCCGATCGCGCTGACCGCGATCGCGGCGATGGCCGGCGCGTTCTTCATCCTCGACGATCCGATCTTCAACGGACTGGCGATCGCGTTGATCTTCGGCATCCTCGTCTCCACCGTGCTGACGCTGGTGGTGATCCCGCTGCTGTACTACGCGCTGCTGCGGCGTCCGTTGCGTGGCGTATCGTGAACCCGAATCCCGACCGCAGGAGATGGCCGTGAGCATTGACCAACCGATCCGCATCAGCCTCGAACAGGACGGCGACTACGCCTTCCGCATCGGCTTCGACGACACCGCGCTGGCGCCGCTGCTGGGCGACGAACCGGCGCCGCTCGGCCACGACCGGGGGCCCAACCCGTCCCGCCTGCTGTTGGCCGCGGTGGCCAACTGCATGGCCGCCAGCCTGCTGTTCGCCCTGCGCAAGTTCAGGAACGCACCGGGGCCGCTGAAGGCGAGCATCCGTGCCCAGCCCGAGCGCAACGCCGATGGCCGCTGGCGCCTCACCGGCGCGCAGGTCGAGCTGCAACTGGCCGACCCGGCCGCCGACTACCAGCAACTGCCGCGCATCCTCGAACAGTTCGAGGAGTTCTGCGTGGTTACCCAGAGCGTGCGCGCCGGCATCGACGTGCAGGTGGTGGTCAAGGACGGCAGCGGCGCGCTGGTCCACGACAGCCGCGCGGGAGCGGGTGCGTGACTGCGCCGTTGCGGGTGGCCTGCCCGCACTGCAACGCGCTCAACCGCGTCCCCGGCGAGCGCCTGGGCGAGCGCCCGAACTGCGGGCGCTGCGGCAGGGCGCTGTTCGACGCGCATCCGCTGGCGCTGGACGCAGCGGGTTTCCAGGCTCATGCGATCGACAGCGAGCTGCCGCTGCTGGTCGATTTCTGGGCGCCGTGGTGCGGCCCGTGCCGGATGATGGCGCCGCATTTCGAGGCTGCCGCCGCGCAGTTGGAGCCACGGCTGCGGCTGGGCAAGGTCGACACCCAGGCACAGCCGGAGCTGGGTGCGCGCTTCGGCATCCGCAGCATTCCAACGCTGGTGCTGTTCAAGGGCGGCCGCGAACGGGCGCGCCAGCCGGGCGCGATGGGGCAGGCCGACATCGTGCGCTGGGCGCAGGCGCACGCCTGAGCTTTCCGTAGGTGCGGGGCTTGCCCCGCACCGGGTATTCCCGGCAAAGCCCCATGCGGGGCAAGCCCCGCATCCACGAGGCGGTTCTGCCGCTCACTCGATCTGCCGCGCCGGGTCGCTCAGTTCCAGTTCGCGCAGCACCACGCTGGCCTGGGTGCGGTTGCGCACGCCCAGCCGCTCGAAGATCGCCGACAGGTGCGCCTTGACCGTGCGTTCCTGCACGTCCAGGCGGTCGGCGATCTGCTTGTTGAGCAGGCCCTCGGCGACCAGCGCCAGCACCCGGAACTGCTGCGGCGACAGGCTCGCCAGCCGCGCGGCCAGTTCGCTGTCGTGGCTGGACGACTGCGCCCGCGCCACCGCCGCACGCAGCGAGGCCGGCAGCCATTGCTCGCAGGCCATCACGCTGCGGATCGCTTCGCGCAGTTCGTTCAGGCCCGAGCTCTTGGGCAGGTAGCCGGCCGCGCCGTGGTCGAGCGCGCGCCGCACCACGCGCGGGTCGTCGTTGGCCGACACCACGATCACCGCCACGCCCGGGTGCTGGGCGCGGATCGCCGCCAGCCCGGCCAGGCCGTGGTTGCCGGGCATGTGCAGGTCGAGCAGGATCAGGTCGGTGTCCGGCGCGGCGTCCAGCGCCGCCAGTACGCCTTCCAGCGATTCGGCTTCATGCACCTGCAGATCGGCCATCGCCTCGCTGGCCGCCTGGCGCAGCGCGGCGCGGAACAGCGGGTGGTCGTCGGCGATCAGCAGGTTGGGCATGGGGCTAGGAACGAGTGGGGAGGAACGAGGAACGAGTAGAGGCAAAGGCAAGGGCGAAAAGCAAGCGCGAAAAGCAAGCGCGGCACTGCTCTCACTCGTTCCTCTTCACTCGTTCCTGCTTCACTGCGCCGTCCAGGCGCCATCCATCGGCAGCGCCGCGCCGGTGAGGTTGTGCGCCTCGCGGCGGCACAGCCACACCACCATCGCGGCGATGTCTTCGGGCAGCGACATGCGCTGGCTGGGCTGCTTTTCCTCCAGCAACGCGCGCACGCCGTCGTCGCGGCTGCCGCCGTTGCGGTGGGCCTGGACCTGCGGCTCGATCAACGGCGTCTCCACCCAGCCCGGGCACACGCAGTTGACGGTGACGCCGCCGCTGTCGCGGCTGCCGGCGGCCGCGTACTCCAGCGCCGCCACCTTGCTCAGGCCGACGATGCCGAACTTGCTGGCCACGTAGGGCGCCTTGTTCTTCGACGCCACCAGCCCGTGCACCGAGGCGATGTTGACCACCCGGCCGTAGCCGCGTTCGGCCATGCCCGGCAATGCCTGCTGCATGGTGTGGAAGGCGGCGCTGAGGTTGATGGCGATGATGTCGTCCCATTTGGATGTGGGCTGCTCGGCCAGCGGCGCGGCGTGCTGGATGCCGGCGCAGTTGACCAGCACGTCGAGTGTGCCCCAGTCCTGCACCTGCGCCATCAGTGCCGCGATCTCTTCGGGCCTGCGCAGGTCGGCGCCGAAATGGCAGGCCTCGGCGCCGGCCTCGCGCACGCTGGCCAGCGCGGCGTCGATCTGCTCGGGGCTGCCGAGGCCGTTGATCGCCACGCGCGCGCCGGCCGCGGCCAGCGCGCGGGCGATGGCCAGGCCGATGCCGGAGGTGCTGCCGGTCACCAGCGCGGTGCGGCCTTGCAGGAAGCGGTCCATCGGGAACTCCATGAAACGGGTGTGGGGATGCCGCAGAACGTAACAGCCGCGGCGCCGTCGCGCGTGGTACCAAAGTACGATGGGCCCGGTGGAAGGCTCTGTTAACGTGCCGCCATGACTATTTCCCTCCTGCGCGCCGCTTGCGGCCTCCTCGTCGGGTTCGGCCTGGCGTCCTGTGCCAGCGGGCCCGCCCGCCCGTCCGTGGAGCCTTCCATGTTCAGCAACGAATTGCGCAGCGAACACCGTGGCGACGACGACCTGCTGACCGCCGGCCTGGGCTTGGCCGGGCTGCGCAGCATGGCGCCGCCGGCGTTCGCCGACGCCGCCGCGCCGACCGTGGACGAATTGCGCCGGCGCGCGCTGTGGGGCAGCTGGCGCGGCATCGCCGACCTGGTCCCGGGCGGCGGCTACGGCGAACTGTTCGGCACGCTGGCGCCGGTGCCGGGCCGCGAATACTCGGCCTATGCGCGCCTGCCCGGTGCCAGCCAGCCGCACCGGGTGCTGGCGCAGGTGCCGGACAACTTCGACACCGGCAAGCGCTGCGTGCTGGTGGCGCCGGCCTCCGGCTCACGTGGCATCTACGGCGCGGTGTCGGTGGCGGCGGCCTGGGGCCTGCCCAGGGGCTGCGCGGTGGTCTACACCGACAAGGGCGCCGGCAGCGACTATTTCGACCTCGACGCGCAGGTGGGCGTACGCGCCAACGGCATGGTCGGCAAGCTGGGCGAGGCCGCCGACCTGGCCTTCGTGCCGGATGCGCCGATGAATGCCTCGGGCGTGGCCTTCAAGCACGCCCATTCGCAGGACAACCCGGAGGCCGACTGGGGCCGCCACGTGAAGCAGGCCGCCGAGTATGCGCTGCTGGCGTTGGACCAGGCTTACCCGCAGGCGGCGCCGTTCACCTTCGACAACACCCGCATCATCGCGGTGGGCATCTCCAACGGCGGCGGCGCGGTGTTGCGCGCGGCCGAACTGGAAGGCGACTGGCTCGACGCGGTGGTCGCAGGCGAGCCCAGCGTGCTGTCTGATGGCCCCGGCAACCGCGCGCTGTACGACTACGCCACCGAGGCGGCGCTGCTGATGCCGTGCGCGCAGCTGCACATGGCCGATCTGCCGCAACCGCCGTTGACCGCCGCCTTGCAGGCCGGCGCGGCCGTGCGCTGCGCGACGCTGGCGGCCGAGGGCGTCATCGGCGGTGCAACGCCTGCCGCGCAGGCCAGATCCGCCTACGAGCTGATGCTGGGCAAGGGCTGGACCGATGCCGGCCTGCGTGCCGGAGCGCTGTCCACCGGCTTCGACCTGTGGCGTGCCATCGCCGCCACCTATGCCTCGGCCTATGGCCGCTATGGCGTGGGCGAGCATCCGTGCGGCTTCGGCTTCGCCGCACAGAACCCGGACTTTTCGCCGCGTGCGGCCAGTGCCATCGAGCGTGCCGCGTGGATCGCCGATGGCGGCGGCATTCCGCCCGGTGCCGGCGTCGGCTTGCTGGACAGCAAGGTGCAATTGCCCGATCTGACTTACCCCGGCCTGAAATGCCTGCGTGCGTTGTGGGACGGGCAGGGCGAGGACGCACGCCGGGTGCGGGCCGGCATCGAGCAGACCCGCGCCGGCCTGCCGCGCGCCGGCCTGCCGGTGATGGTGGTGCACGGTACCGACGACGGCCTGATCCCGCCGGCCTTCAGCAGCGCGCCGTACGTGGCCGCGGCCAAGGCCGCCGGGCGCGAGGTGAATTACTGGCAGGTGCGCCACGTGCAGCACTTCGATGCGTTCCTCGGCCTGCCGGACTACGGCGCGCGCTACCTGCCGCTGCTGCCCTATGTCTACGCCGCGCTGGACCGCGTGCAGGAACGGTTGGACAAGGGCACGCCGCTGCCGGCCGATGCGGTGATCGAGACCGTGCCGCGCGTGGGCAAGTCGCTGACGATGGAAAATCTCGCGATGCCGAAGTAGTCCGTAGGAGCGCACCTTGGTGCGCGATGAAGCTTCGCCGGGAAAGCCCATCGCGCACCAAGGTGCGCTCCTACCGAGATGGCGGCAATGGCATCATGCCGCGATGGAAATCCTGAGCTTCCCCTCCCGCGTCATTCCCGCTGCCGACTATCGCCGAGAGCGTTGGCGCAACGGGCTGGGCTGGACCCGCGAGATATTGCGCCTGCCCGTAGAGGGCGAGTGGCAACTGCGCCTGTCCATCGCCGAGATCGAGCAGGACGCGGCGTTCTCGGCCTTCCCCGGCGTCGAACGCGAGCTGGTGCTGCTGCATGGCGAAGGCCTGCGCCTGCGCTTTGCCGATGGTCGCTGCGAAACCCTGTTGCCGCCGCATCAGCGGCTGCGCTTCGCCGGCGAGGACGAATTGACCGGCGAACTGGTCGATGGCGCCACCCAGGATTTCAACCTGATGTGGCGGCGCGCGGACCTGCGGGCCGAGCTGCTGCATCGGCCGCTGGTCGGCAACATGCTGTTCTTCACCGAACCGCAGGCGGCATGGGCGATCCACCTGCTGGCCGGGCAGGCGGCCTTTGTCGATGGCGCATTGCCGCCGTTGCAGGCCGGCGATACCGCGTGGCTGGGGGCAGGCGAGCGCCGCCGCTACTCGCTGGATGGCGGTGGCGAATTGCTGGCGATCCGGGTCACGCCGGCGTAGGTCGGGGTTACACCCCCGACGCCTCGGGATTGCTCCAAAAGCATGTCGGGGGTGTAACCCCGACCTACGGTGCGCTCAATACACGTCGCGGCGGTAGCGGCGTTCGAGGGTGAGCCGTTCCTTGCGCTCGCTGCCCAGCGCCTGCGCGATCACCGCGTCCACCGCCGGGGCCATGCCCTGCAGGCTGCCGCAGACCAGCACGGTGGCGCCGTCCCCGACCCATTGCCGCAGCACGTCGGCGTGGGCGGCCAGGGCGTCCTGCACGTAGCGATGCGCCTGCCCGTCGCGGCTGAACACCGTGTCCAGCCGTTCGATCCAGCCGTCGCGCTGCCACTGCCGCAGCTCGTCGCCGAAGTGGAAATCGTGGGCGTGGCTGCGTTCGCCGAACAGCAGCCAGTTGCGGCGCGCGCCGGCGTCGATGCGCGCGCGCAGGTGCGCGCGCAGGCCGGCGATGCCGGTGCCGTTGCCGATCAGCAGCAGCGGCGCGTCGCCTGCCGGTGGATGGAAGTTGCTGTTCTCGCGCAGGCGCAGGTCGATGCGCGCACCGATCGCGGCGTGGTCGCAGAGCCAGCCGCTGGCCAGCCCGGGCGTGCCATCGGCATGCGCCTGCCGGCGCAGCAGCAGTTGCAGGCCGCCTTCGGCGGGCAGCGAGGCGATGGAGTATTCGCGGTGCGGCAGCGGTTGCAGGCGGGCGGCCAGTGCGTCGGCATCGCTGGCGGTGATGGCATCGGGCAGCCGCGAGGCGGCCAGCAGGTCGCGCAGTGCGCGGCCATTGGCCAAGGTCGTGCCGGGGTCGAAGCCGTGCGCCTGCATCCAGCGTTCGACGGTGGCCGGCGCATGGCGCGGGCCGATCTCGGCGATGTCGCCGGCCTGCCACTGCGGCAGCGGGCCGTCCGCCGGTTGCAGGTGCAGGTGGAACACAGGGCCGCCGGCGCTGCCGGGGTTCAGCAGCTTCCGGTCGCACAGCTGCCAGTGCTGGTAGTCGGGCGCGCTCCAGTCGGCTTGCGGGTTGCCGTCGCCGAGCTGGCCGAGCAGTTGCTGCCAATGGCGCAGCGCGGCCGGGTCGGCGTTGTCCACCTCGACGGTATCGAACAACGGTTGCGCGCCGTGCCGGCGCAGCCAGTCGTCGAGCTGGTGGCCGAATGCGCAGTAATGGTCGTAGCTGCGGTCGCCCAGCGCGAGCACCGCGTACTGCAGGTGCGGCAGCGCCGCCGGCTGCTTCATCACCCGGCTGAGGAAGGCCAGGGCATGGTCCGGCGGGTCGCCCTCGCCGGTGGTGCTGGCGACGAACAGCGCCTTGCGCGTGGCCGCCAGCAGCGCGGCATCGACTTCGTCCAATGCCCGCAGGCGGACCTTGCAGCCGCCTTCGCGCAGGCTTTGCGCGCTGCGCTCGGCCAACTGCCGGGCAAAACCGGTCTGGCTGGCCCAGACCACCAGCAAGGGCGGTTCACCGTCGCTGCCGGCCTCGTCCCTGCGCGGCCGTGCGCGCCACCACAGCACGAGGCACCACGCCAGGTAGGCGCACAGTGCGGCCAGTGCGCCGGTGCGCCGTGCGGGCAGGGGTGCAGCCAGCCACCAGTCCTCGCCCATGTGCAGCCGCAGCAGCAGGCCGGCGGCGACCAGCAGCAGGGCGATGACGGCAAGGTTGCCGGCCAGTGCACGGGGCGGGCGCGAAGGGTTCATGTGGCGCTGGCGTCCAGATGCTGGCGGAAGGCGGGCGACAGGGTTTCGGCCAGCCCTTCGTCGCCACGCTGGACGAAGCGCGCGGCCAGCCCCTGCGCTTCGGCGAAGGCCGGCCCCACGGTGGCGCCCATCACCGTCAATGCGGTGGCCCAGGCGTCGGCGAGCATCGCCTCGCGGTGGATCACGGTGACCGCGGCGGCGGCCGCCGCCACCGGCGCGTGCCGGCGCGGGTCCAGGGTGTGGCTGTAGCGCGTGCCGTCCTGTTCGTAGCGGTGCCAGCGGTCGCCGGAGGTGGCCACCGCCAGGTCGTCCAGTGCCAGCACCCGGGGCGGGTAGTCGGCACCGGCGTCTTCCTCCGGTGCCGATTCGACCAGCACGCGCCACGGCTGGCCATCGGGCTTGCGGCCGTAGCCGTGCAGCTCGCCGCCCACCTCGACCAGCGCGGCGGCGACATCCTGCGTGCGCAGCCAGCGGCCGACCAGGTCGACGCCGTAGCCCTTGGCGATGGCCGACAGATCCAGGTGCAGGCCGCCGGGTTGCACTACCGCTTGCCGTTGCGCGTCCAGTTGCAGCCGTTGCCAGCCGCAGCGCGTGGCGGCTTCCCGCACGAGCGCGGCCCCGGGCACGCGCTGCCGCCCGGCATCGGCGCCAAAGCCCCACAGCGCGAGCAGCGGGCCGAGGGTGGGATCGAAGGCGCCGTCGCTGCGCTGCGCGACGTCGTGCGCGGCCTGCAGCACCCGCCAGAAATCGTCCGGCAGCACCTGCCAGCTGCCGGCGTCGGCACGGTTGTAGCGGCTGATGTCCGAGCGGGCCTCCCACGTGCTCATCTGCGCGACGACGCGGTCGAGCTGCTGCTGGATGCCGGCGTGCAGCGGATGCAGGTCGCGGTTGCGCGGCGCCACCAGCTTCACGCTCCAGGAGGTGCCCATGCTGTGGCCGCCGAGGGTGGCGATGTCGGAATGGGAAGGCATGGGGATGGGCGGGGCGAGGCTCGGGAACGAATGCGTTGGTTGGGTTGGGCGTGGCCAAGCCCAGCGTCGGGGGGAACGAGCATGGAGGCACCGGGAGTCCCTTCGTCGGCGCAATCTGCTTGCCGGGATGCGGATTTTGGGGGGCGGGCTCCCGGTGGTTCAGGTGACCGGGCTCCGTTCGCCCCTCACCCCAACCCCTCTCCCGTTGGGAGAGGGGCTCAAGTCCGTGCTGCTGGTCATGGGGTCGGGCGGAGAGGGAGCTGCGGGTGCTGCTTCCTCTCCATTTCCCCGCCTTACTGCGGCAGCACTTCCAGCGTGGCGACGTAGCTCAGGCGGCGCACGTTGGCCTGCGGGACCGCGACCTTGTCGTCCTCGGTGCCGGTTTCCAGCCAGTACATGCCGGCTTCCGGCCAGGTCACGCTGAACTCGCCGTTGGCATCGCTGGTGGCCTTGATCTCCTCCTGCGCGTTGCGGTAGCGGGTGCCGCCACGGACGATCTCCACTTCCAGCCCGGCCTGCGGCTTGCCATCCACCAGCAGGCGGAACCTGGCCGCCTCGCCGGCGAACAGGTCGTTCGGGTGGCCCAGGACCACCAGTTCCAGGCCCTGCCCGCTGGGCTTGAGCGCGGTGTCGTTCGGGGTGCCGTTGGTGACGAAGGTCTCCACGCGGCCCAGGCTCTGGGAAACCTTCAGGTCGGTGGCGTTCTTCGGTACTTCGCTGGCGAATTTGGCGGCATCACCGCGCCAGCGCTTGGGCTTGCCGTCTTCCTTCCAGCTGGCCATCAGGCCGGCGTTGACGTTGGACAGGCGGTAGGTGCCCTGCTGGGTGAGTTCCAGGTCGAACACGCTGCGGTACTTGCCGGTGGCCAGGTTCTGCGGCTGCGCGGTGCTGCCGTCGGGCGCGGTGACCATCAGCCCGTCCAGCCGCAGCGGCACGTGGTTGAAGTAGAACAGGTCGTTGGAGACCGCCGCGTCCACGGTGATCCACGGGTTCTGCCCGGCGATGACCGTCTGCGACGGCAGCAGCCATGCCTTGTGCGCGGCGGCGGTGAACGGAAGGGCGGCGGCAAGCGCGGCGGCGAGGAGCAGGGAACGTTTCATCTGCGGACTCCGGTTCGGGTGGGCAATCAGGGTTTGATGGCGAGGGTGACGGCACCGAGCTCGGTGCTGCCTTGGGCGCGGCCGTTCTGGGCCGTGCGCGCCGGCCAGGTGAAGGGGATCTTCAGCAGCTCGCGGCCGCCGACTTCGCGCACCGCTTCCACCACCAGCGCGTACTGGCCGGCGGGCAGGTCGCGCAGCTGCGGCTGGCTGTCGCCGAAGCTCAGCGCGTGGGTGCCGGCCGGGCGGGTCGGGCCGGTCACGCCGTCCACCGGCACCTGCAGGTTGCGGCCGCTCTTGCGCCACCACTGGCGCAGGTCCGGCAGCCACTTGGTGCCGTGCCCTTCGTTGTTGGAGGTCTGCTGGTACCACACCGACAGGTTGGCGGCGGCCTTCTGCTCGGCGTCCTCGATCCACACGGCCACATACGGGCGGTGGTATTCGGCCACGTTGAGCTTGGGGACTTCGACGTTGACGTCGATGCTGGCGGCGTAGGCGGCCGGGGCGGTGGCGAGCAGGCCGCTGAGGGCGATGGTCAGGGTGACGCGCATGGTGCGACTCCGTGGAGGGAATGGGTCAGTGGATCAGGAGCAGGGCGATCAGCAGCGGCACCAGCAGGCCCAGGCCGACCAGCGGCCAGGTCATGCGCCGCTGCCGCGCATGCAGGTGCAGCAGGAAAAGGCCGGTGATGCAGAACACCAGGCAGGCGATGGCGAACACGTCGATGAACCAGCCCCAGCCGGGGCCGGCGTTGCGGCCCTTGTGCAGGTCGTTGAAATAGGACACCCAGCCGCGCCGGGTCTGTTCGTATTCCACCGCGCCGGTTTCGCGGTCGATGCTCAGCCACGCATCGCTGCCGGGGCCGGGCATGGAGAGGTAGATTTCCTCGGGCGACCACTCGCCGCTGCGCCTGCCGATGGATACGCCCAGTTCGCGCGACAGCCAATCGGCGACCTTGGCCGGCAGCGGTGCATTGCCTTCTTCGCGCGTGCCCAGGGCTTCCAGCATCGGCGCGGGCAGCTCCAGCTGGCGGTTGCTCACCTGCGGGGTGGCTTCGATTTTCGCCGCGTGGTTGAGGGTGATGCCGGTGGCCGCGAACAGCAGCATGCCGACCAGGCACACCGCCGAGCTGATCCAGTGCCACTGGTGCAGCGTGCGCAGCCAGAAACCACGGCTGGCCTGCTGCTGGACGAGATGGGCGGTGGAGCGTTCGGCGGACACGTGCGCGGAGGGGAATCAAAGAACCGGGATTAGAGCATTGATGAGAATGATTCGCAATTTGTGTCGATCTGTATCCGTAGTGGGAGCGGCATTCCCCTGCGGGCAATACTCAACTTTGCAGGCTGAGGTGGTATCGCTTCGAGCTGCTTGATTTCATTAATTAATGTGCATACATTAATTGCATGGAGATCAGCCATGACCCGGCCAAGGAGGCCCGCAACATCGCCGAGCGCGGTT
This sequence comes from Stenotrophomonas daejeonensis, assembly GCF_001431505.1. Lineage (GTDB taxonomy): Bacteria > Pseudomonadota > Gammaproteobacteria > Xanthomonadales > Xanthomonadaceae > Stenotrophomonas > Stenotrophomonas daejeonensis. Next base: position 30,919 of record NZ_LDJP01000016.1, on the reverse strand, counting down.
TGTCTTTCGAGTGGGTCGCCCGATTCGATTTCCGGACAGCCCTCTTCTGGATCGATAAGCGCAGGGATTACGGCGAAGTCCGTTACAGCGGCTTGGGTCGAGTGGATGGCCGGGTCCATGCGCTGGTATTCATCGAAACGCCGGTTGGCATCCGTGTCATCAGCTTCCGCAAGGCGAACAAACGCGAGGTACAGCACTATGAACAAGCGTCCGGATCCTGAGCGGACCGATACCGAAAACCCGGAATGGACGAGCGAAAGGGTCGAGCGCGCCGTTCCGTTTTCCTCGCTTCCCGGATCGTTGCAGGCAAAATTGCGCAGCCCGGGCCGTCCGAAGGCGGAAGTGGTCAAGGAGCGCATCACCATCCGCCTGTCCCCCGACGTGCTGGCGTCGTTCCGTGCCACCGGCAGCGGCTGGCAGACGCGCATGGACGCCGCGCTGCGCGATTGGCTCAGGGAACACCCGCATGCATCGGCATGAGGCTGCATCGCCTCCGCACCCGGCATGGGCCGGGTGCGGGGGCAGCTCCCTGTTGCGTCAGAAGCGGAAATTCAGGCTTACCCAGAAATTGCGGGCCTTGTCCTTGTTGTTGTAGTGATCTTGCGGACTCAACGTCCAGGTGCCGTCGCCGTTGTCGGTGAAGTTTGCATCGTAGGTGGTGAAATCCCGGTCCAGCAGGTTGTTGATACGGGCATTGACGGTCAGCCATTGCGTAGCCTCGAACGAGGCGCCCAGGTGCAGTACGGTGTAGTCCTTGTAGTGCAGGTGCTCGCCGGTGCTGCTGACGCCGCGGTAGCGCTTGGAGCGCGCTTCGCCGGTGAGGAACATGCTGAAGCGATCCGTTGCATGCCAGTCCAGTGAGGCATTGGCCATGTGCTTGGCGCTGTTGGTCAGCGGGCGGCCCTTCTGGCTGCCGCTCTTCTGCTCGCTGTCGGTGTAGGTGTAGTTGGCGCGGAAGGCGAAGGCTTCGCTGATCTTCCAGCGGCCCGCCACCTCGGCACCCTGCACCACGGCCTCGTCGATGTTCACCGTCTTGCTGCTGCTGGCATAGCCCAGGTCGAGGTATTCGCCGGAGCTGATGCAGCTCAGGGCCAAGCCGGTACCGCAGGGCTGGCTGGCGATCTTGTCGTCGAACTTGTTGTGGAACAAGGTGGCGTTGAAGCCGTGCCCGGCCGGGTGTTGCCAGTACAACGCCAGCTCGGTGCTGGTGCTGGTTTCCGGCTTCAGGTCAGGGTTGCCGAACATCGGCGAGGTACCCTGGCCGCCGAAGCCGGTGACGCCGTCATACAGTTGGGTGGTTTTGGGGGTCTTGAAGCCGGTGCTGACACCGCCCTTGACCGTCCACTGCTTGCTGACCGCATAGACGCCATACAGGCGCGGGCTGACCTGGCTGCCGAAGACTTCGTGGTCGTCGTAGCGCAGGCCGGCAGTGAGGGTCAGCGGTTCGGTCACCTTCCAGTTGTCCTCGACGAACAGCGAGTACATGTTGTGGTCCTGCTTCAGCCCCGGGGTGCCGCTCTCGGTGCCGAACACGCCGTCGGTCAGTTCGCCGCGGATGACCTGGGTGCCGGCCACCAGGGTGTGCTCGCCAGCGGCGGTGAACGGGATGTCGAGCTTGGCGTCCAGCGTGTACTGCGCGCTTTCCAGGACGCGCTTGGGGCGCGGCAGGAAGGTGGATTCGGCCAGTGCGCGGCGCTCGTCCAGGCTCATGCCGGCATAAGCGCCGGTGGCGTCGATCATCTGCAGCAGGTGCTCGCGCTCGGCCACGGTGAACGGCATGGTGCGGCCGTCGTTGTTGGTGGCCACGTGTGCCAGCGAGATGAAGCTGTTGCCGAAGTCCCATTGGCCTTCATGGGTCAGCGCTCAGGCGTCGCGGGTGAACTCCTGCACCGGGCCATAGCCGGCGCGCGGGTTGGCACGACGGCCCCAGGTGCCGCCGTTGGTGGCGCAGACAGTGGCATCGCTGCCGGTCGCACCGAGGCAGGCGTTGCCGGCCAACCAGATGCTGTTGATGTTGTCCACGGTGCCGACCGGATATTCCTCGTTGCCGGCATCGTTGATCTTGATGGCGTTGTCGTACTCCTGGCGTGATGCGTCGTAATCGAAGGTCACGGTCTGGTCATCGCTCGGCATCCAGGTCAGGGTGATGCCGCCGGCCTTGTTGGTGTTGTCCACGGTCTTGCCGCCGCTGCCGAAGCCCAGCGAACGGTTGTGTTGCTGGCCGGCCGGATCGGTGACGGAGGCATACACCGGGTTGGAGGCCTTGCGGTCGTACCAGCTGCCGCGCGCGCTGAGATTGAGCACGCCCGGTACCAGGGCACCGGTGACGAAGAAATCGGCGGTAGTGTCGTCACCGAAGGCATCGTTGGTTTCGAAAGTGCGGGCGATGCTGGCCGAACCATGCCAACTGTCGAGCGTGCGCTTGGTGATGATGTTGATTACCCCGCCCATCGCATCAGCGCCATAAAGCGTGGACATCGGCCCGCGGATCACCTCGATGCGCTCGATCGCATCCAGCGGCGGGATGTGGTTGAACTGGTTGCCGCCGAAGTTGTTCGGGTAGATGTCGCCGTGGTTGTTCTGGCGGCGGCCGTTGACCAGGATCAGGGTGTAGTCCGAGCCCATGCCGCGCATGGAGATGGTGCCCTGGCCGGTCTTGTCGCGGGTTTCGCCCACGTCCACGCCTTCCAGGTCGCGCACCGCGTCGAGCAGGGTGACGTAGGGGCGTTTGGCCAGTTCCTCGCGGGTGATGACCGAGATGCTGGCCGGCGCGTCGGTGATCTTCTGCTCGAAGCCGGCCGCGGTGACCACCACCTTGTCCAGCGTGGTCGGCTGGCCGGCGGGGGCGCCGGAGGCAAGGGCCGGGGAGGAGAGCGCGGCAAGCAGGGCGATGGACAGCGTGTTGCGCGAACGGCGGGCATGGAAGCGATGGCGCAGGGCCATGATGGAAACCTCGGAGTGGAAAAATGGGTGTGGCGAACCGGCGGCGCGCGCGGGCGCCGCGCGGTTGCGCGGAGAAGAACGGGAGACGCGGGGTCGCCGCCGCGGAGTCGCGGCAGGCACGGGCGGAACGGCCGGCTCAGGCCAGCGGGGGCGCCTGGCCGCGTTGCCGCCGCCAGCGCAGGGGCGTGGCGGGCGGGCAGGCCGATGGGACGGCCGGTACGCTGGACAGCACGACCGGCTCGGCGCCGGCCATGCGTGCCGGCGGCAGTGCCGGGGCCGGGTGGCTTGCCGCCGCGCGCGAGGCCTGCAGGGGCGCCGCGCGGCGCAGCTTGGCCGGGGCCTGTTCCTCGGCGAACTCGCGGGCCGGGGCTTCTTCGCCACCGGCGTACGTGCCGCCGGCCAGCGTGGCCGCGGCCATGGGCAACGCCAGGCCCTGCCACTGCGGCAGCAGCATCGAGAACACCGCCAGCAGCACCAGCACGGATGCACGCAGGCCGGCACGCAGGCGCGTGGCGGCAGGCAGGCGGCGATGGAGGTGTGGCTGGCGCACGCGAATCCCCGAATGGTGCGGAGTGCGCCGGATCCGCAGATCCGGCGGGTGCGGAGTGTAGTTGGGATTCGTTATCGGATGCAAATAAGAATTTATCTTGTTTGCATCGGCTTGACGGAGGTCAGGCCGGAATGGGGAAACCTGCCTGCCGGCTCAGACCTCGGCCCACTGCCGCAGCAGGTTGTGATAGATGCCGGTCAGCTGCAGCACCGCGCCGGCGTCGGCATTGCCGCGGCGCAGGGTTTCGATGGCGCCGTCCATTTCGAACAGCGTGCGCCGGCGGGCGTCGTCGCGGATCATGCTCTGCACCCAGAAGAACGAGGCCAGCCGCGCGCCGCGGGTCACCGGCGTGACCTGGTGCAGGCTGCTGGAGGGGTACAGGATCAGGTCGCCGGCCGGCAGCTTCACTTCGTGCTCGCCGTAGGTGTCGCTGATGACCAGCTCGCCGCCGTCGTATTCGTCCGGGTCGTTGAGGAACAGCGTGCACGATACGTCCGAGCGCAGCTGCTCGCCCTGGGCGAGGTTCATCACCGCGCCATCGACGTGGAAGCCGTAGGTGCCGCCGCCGGTGTAGCGGTTGAAGCGCGGCGGCAGGTATTTGAGCGGCAGCGCGGCGCCGAAGAACAACGGGCTGCGCTTCAGCGCGGCCAGCACCGCCCGGCCCAGCTCGGCCTTGAGCGGCGAGCCGTCGGGCAGCTGTTCGTTGCGCTTGACCTGCGCGCCCTGCGCACCGACCGTCTCGCGGCCGTCGGCCCAGTCGGCGCCGTCCAGCGCGCGGCGGAAATGCGCCACTTCGTCGGCGCCGAGGATGTTGGGGATGTGCAGCAGCATGCGAAGGCTCCATGCGGGGACGCCTTCCCTGCGGAAGGCGTCCCCGGTCACCACGGTTGGATCAGGAACGTCGGATCAGAAGTGGAAGTCCGCGCTGAACAGGAAGGTACGCGGGGTACCCGGGGTGTAGCGGTAGCCGCTCTTGTTGATCGCGGCCACGTACTGCTTGTCGAACAGGTTGTAGGCGTTCAGGCGCAGCACCAGGTGGTCGTTGACCGTGTACGACGCCATCGCATCGTAGACGGAGTAGGACTTGGTGAACGCCGGGGTGCCCTTGGCGCCGTCGGTGCCGCGGTGCATCTCGCCGGAGTAGCGTACGCCACCGCCGATGGTCAGGCCGAACGGGAAGCTGTAGGTGGTCCAGCTGGTGAACGCGTCTTCCGGGGTATAGGTCAGGTTGTTGCTGCCGTCGGCGGTCAGCAGGCCGCCCTTGTCCACCTGGGTCTTCTGGTGGGTGTAGCCGGCCGACACCGACCAGTTGTCGGTGATGCGGCCGACGGTGGAGATTTCCACGCCTTCCACGGTCTTCTGGCCGTTCTGGTAGTAGCCGTCATCGTTGTTGCCGGTGATCTCGTTGGTCACCTCGGTGCGGAACAGGGCCAAGTTCAGCGCCAGCGCGTCATCGAGGAAACTCCACTTGCTGCCGACCTCGGCGGTGCGGGTTTCCTGCGGGTCCATGTTGATGCTGTTGGCACTGTTGGGCGACTCGTTCAACTGGAAGTTGCTGCCGCCGGGGGGCTGCTGCGAGAGGGCGTAGTTGGCGTACAGGCGGATGGCCTCGACCGGCTTGTAGACCGCGCCGAGCTTCCAGTTGACCAGGGTGTCCGAGTCCTCCAGCGTCGGGCTGGCGATGACGGTGCCGGCCGGGTTGCTGCCGCAGGCCGGGCCGCCGCGACCGCCGCATACCGCGGCATTGGCGTATTCGGTCTTGTAGTGGTCGGCGCGCACGCCGGCGGTCAGCATGAAGCTCTCGCCGAACTTCAGCGTGTCGAACAGGTACAGCGACGAGGTGGTGGTCTTGCCGTCGTTGTGGGCGCCGGTGCGGTGGGTGCTCAGGCCACTGGCGTTCCAGTCCGGGTGGTACAGGTTGGCGGGCGTCCAGTTGCCGTCGACGGTGCCGGCCAGGCCCCAGGACTTCTGTTGCTCGCGGGTGAACTCCAGGCCGGTGCTCAGGTTGTGCTGCACGCTGCCGGTGGCGAAGTCGGCGCGCAGGTTGAGCTGGTCGGTGAGGATGGTGTTTTCCTGGTTCTTGTAGGTCAGGTTGCTGCGCTTGAGGGTGTAGCTGGACAGGTCATCGATGTCGGTCCACTTGATGTTGCCGGCCAGCGGGTTGTCGACGTTGCCGCCGGTGGACATGAACGCGGTCAGCAGGTAGTCCTGCTCGGTCTTGCCCCAGCGCGCGATGTTGCTCAGCTTCAGCGTGTCGGAGAAGTCGTGCTCGAAGCGGAAGGTGGCCTGCTGCGCGGTCACGTCGTCGTGGTCGTAGCGGGTGCCGTAGAAGTTTTCCGGATCGACCGGGTGTCCGGCCAGCTGCTCCAGGCCCGGCTGCGGCTCCCAGCCCGGCAGGCCGATGGTCGGCACGAAGCCATCGGGGATGTTGTCCTGCTTGAGGTAGAGCAGGTTCAGGTGGTAGCGGGTGTCGGTGCCGAGGCCGAAGCCCAGCGACGGCGCGATGCCCCAGCGGCTGTTGTTGACGTGGTCGCGGCCGGCGACGTCGCTGTCCTGCCACAACCCGTTCAGGCGCAGTGCCGAGGTTTCGCCCAGGGTCTGGTTCCAGTCGGCGGTGGCGCGCTGCTGGCCATCGACGCCGGCCGAGACGGTGCCGGAGACGGCATCGTGCAGGTGCGCCTGCTTGCTGACCATGTTGATCGCGCCGGTCGGCGCGCTGCGGCCGTTGTCGGTGCCGGCCGGGCCCTTCACCACTTCCACCTGCTCGGTGTTGAACACGTCGCGCGAGATCGAGCCGAGGTCGCGCACGCCATCGACGAAGATGCTGCTGGAGGTGTCGAAGCCGCGCATGTACACGGTGTCGCCGGTGCTGGTGTTGCCGTTCTCGCCGGCATAGAAGGTGCCCACGCCGGCGCTGTTGCGCAGCGCTTCGGTCAGGGTGGTGGCGCCCTGCTGGTTGAACAGGTCGCCGGTGATGACCTGGACGGTCTGCGGGGTGTTCTGCAGGGTCTGGGTGAACTTGGGCGAGGCGGATTTCTCGCTCTTGTAGCCGCGGGTGGCGTGCACCTCGACCTGGTCCAGGGTGCGGGCATCGGGCGGCGCCTCGGCATGGGCAAGGCCCGGCAGCGCGGCCAGGCTCAGGCCGGTGACGAGGCCGGCGGTGGCCAGGTGGCCGACGGTACGGGCGGGGGAGGCGTGCTTGCGACTCTTGATGTGGCTCATGGAGTTGAGGGCCTTGGACGGAGGAGAAGGACACGGAAGCGACAACCGGGATGCCGGACACGGGGCCCGACACCGGCTGATGCGCGGTGGGATACAACGAGGGGAAAACGGGGAGGCGCCGCGCCGCGGATCGGCCGCGGGCAGGCCCGCGCGTGGGTTCAGCCGTGGCGGTGGGTCGGCGGGGCGTGCGCGGGTGGCGTGCGGTAAGGCTGGCCGAGGGTCGGGCTGGCGAAGACGGTGGGTACCCTCATCGCGGTGCCGTTGCGGGTAGTGCGTGCGGGCCACGGGGCCGGCGTGGTATCCGTCGGGCGCTGGCTGCGCCCGCTTTCGCCGTCGGTTTCGCTGATGCCGGGCGGGTGCAGCAAGGGCTGCAGCGGAGCCGGCGGACAACCGTCGAGTGCGGCGGGGAGCGTGGCCGAAAGCCGCGGGGCGTCATCGGCACCGGCACCATGCCCGCCGGCGGCAGCCAGCGCGGTCGCGGCGACGGCCAGCAGGAGCAGGACGACCAGCCACAGGTGCCGGCCCGCCCGCTGCGGGCGGGCCGGCACGTTGCCGGAAGCGGGCCGGAAGGCCGCCCGACGGCTGGCGTCATGTGGATACATGACGATAAATTAAACGATAATGATTCGCATGTCCATATCGTGACCGCGATCATCAATGCCGCCAAGACGGCACCGGAAAGCTCAGTCGCGGTCGTCGCGCGCCCAGATGCCGCCGTTTTCGCGCTTGACCGGGAATTTCGGCGCCGCGGTATAGGCCGGGGCGCACAGCGCGCGGCCGTCGCGCACGTCGAAGCGGGCGCCGTGGAGGACGCATTCGACGCTGCCCTCGGCGGTGTCGAGGTGGCCGGAGGACAGCTCGAATTCCTCGTGCGTGCACTGGTCTTCCAGCGCGTACAGCTCGCCGTCGAGGTTGAACACCACGATGGGCGCACCGGTCACCTCGTCGAAGCCGGTCTTCATTTCACCCGGCAGCAGTTCGTCGCTGTCGCAGATGAAGGTCCAGGTCTCGCTCATGCGCGGGCATCCAGCGGCTTTTCCAGCACCTCGAAGCGCAGGTCGTCGCGCCTGGGGATGCCGAAGCGCTCGTCGCCGTAGGGAAACGGCTTCTTGATGCCGGTGCGGGCATAGCCGCGGCGCTCGTAGAAGGCGATCAGTTCGTCGCGGCAGTCGATCACCGTCATCTGCATGGCCGGCAGCTGCCACTGTTCGGCCACGTGGTGCTCTGCCTCCTGCATCACCCGCTTGCCGATGCCGCCGCCCTGTGCCGCCGGGCTGACCGCGAACATGCCGAAATAGCCGTGGCCGTCCTCGTCGGCGATGTGGCAGCAGGCCTGCATGCGGCCATCGCGCTCGGCGACCAGGATCACGCTGCGCGGGCGCTGCAGCTGGACCAGGATGCTTTCGGCATCGATGCGCTCGCCATCGAGGATGTCGGCCTCGGTGGTCCAGCCCACGCGCGAGGCATCGCCGCGGTAGGCGGAAGTGACCAGTTCGATCAGGGCCGGGATGTCGTCCGCCGTGGCGGCGCGGAAGGTGAGGTCGGTCATGGCGGTAGTTTAGCCCGCGCCTCACTTCGCCTGTAGGAGCGACGCGAGTCGCGACCGGGGCTTTGCCGGGAAGGCCCGGTCGCGACTCGCGTCGCTCCTACAGGCAAGAATCACCCCAGCAACGCGCGCACCTTCTTCAATGCCGCCATGAAGGCCTCGATTTCCTCGTGCGTGTTGTAGAACGCCAGCGAGGCACGGCAGGTGGCGGCGACGCCGAAGTACTGCAGCAGCGGGTGCGCGCAGTGCTGGCCGGAACGTACCGCCACGCCCTGCAGGTCGAGCAGGGTGGCCATGTCGTGCGAATGCGCGCCTTCGACCTGGAACGACACCACCGCGGCCTTGTGCGCGGCGGTGCCGAAGATGCGCACGCCATCCACGCGCCGCAGTTCCTCGGTGAAGTGCGCCAGCAGTTCCTGCTCGCGCGCGGCGATGTGTTCGCGGCCCAGCGCGTCGAGGTAGTCCACGGCCACGCCGAGGCCGACGAAGCCGGCGATGTTCGGGGTGCCGGCCTCGAACTTGTGCGGCGGGTCGTTGAACACGGTGCCGTCGAAGCTGACTTCCTTGATCATCTCGCCACCGCCGAGGAACGGCGGCATCGCCTGCAGGTGCTCGCGCCGCGCCCACAGTGCGCCGGTGCCGGTGGGGCCGCACATCTTGTGGCCGGTGACGGCGTAGAAGTCGCAGCCGATGGCGGCCACGTCCAGCGGCAGGTGCGGCGCGGCCTGCGAGCCATCGACCACGGTGACGATGCCGCGCCGGCGCGCTTCGCGGCAGATCTCGCGCACCGGGTTGATGGTGCCCAGCACGTTGGACACGTGCGCCACCGCCAGCAGCTTCACCTCGGGGGTCATCGCCGCGTGCAGCGCGTCCAGGTCCAGCGTGCCGTCGGGGGCGATCTCGGCCACGCGGATCGTCGCGCCGGTGCGCTGGGCCACCAGTTGCCACGGCACGATGTTGGCGTGGTGCTCCATGCGCGAGACCAGGATCACGTCGCCGGCCTTCAACCTTGGCAGCGCCCACGAATAGGCGACCAGGTTGATGGCGAAGGTGGTGCCGCTGCACAGCACCAGTTCGTCGGCGCGGACGCCCAGGAAACGGGCCAGCTTGCCGCGCGCGCCTTCGTAGGCGTCGGTGGCCTCGGTGCCGAGCGCGTGCACGGCGCGGCTGACGTTGGCGTTGTGGCGGCGGTAGAACGCGCTGGTGGCCTCGATCACCGGCAGCGGCTTCTGCGCGGTGTTGGCGTTGTCGAAATACACCAGCGGCTTGCCATGCACTTCGCGCATCAGCAGCGGGAAGTCGACGCGCACGCGGGCCCAGTCGGGTGCGGCGTCCGTGGCCTGGAGTGGAAGCGGGGAGGAAAGGTTCATGCCATGCCTGCCTGTTGCAGCGCGTGGTCGAGGTGGCGGGCCAGGGTGTCGCCGAGGGCGCCGGCCACGGCCAGCGGCTCGTGGCAGAACGCGGCGCTGAGCATCGCCCGCGCCTGTTCGGCCGGCAGGCCGCGCGAGCGCAGGTAGAACAGCGCGTTGGCGTCGAGTTGGCCGACGGTGGCGCCGTGCGCGGCCTTGACCTCGTCGGCGTCGATCACCAGCGTCGGCTGGGTGTCGATCTCGGCGTCGGCCGACAGCAGCAGGTTCTTGTTGGACAGGTTGGCGTCGGTGCCGTCGGCGCCCTCGCGGATGTGGATGCCGCCGTGGAAAACCACGCGGCTGCGGCCGGCGGCCACGCCGCGCCACAGCAGTTCGGCGGCGGTGTCGCGGGCGACGTGCTCGATGCCCAGCCGGGTATCGATGTGGCGGCGGCCGTTGCCGAGCAGCACGCCGTTGGCGGTGAGCCGGGCGTTGTCGCCTTGCAGCCGCACGTTCAGCTCGTGGCGGCTCAGCGCCGCGCCCAGTTCCAGGTCGACGCGGCTGTAGCGGGCATCGCGCTCCAGCACCGCGTCGGTGCGCAGCAGCGAAGTCGCGCGTGCGCCATCGGCCTGCACGCGGGCGTGGGCGAGCTGCGCGCCCTGCGCGAGCTGCACGTGCACCAGCGTGTTGTCGAAGTTGGCGTTGTCGCTGCCCTGCAGGTGGTGTTCGACCAGCTTCAGCGACGCACCGGGCTGCAGGTCGAGCAGGTGGCGATGGTGCCACGCGCGGTCGGTGCCGTCGCCGCAGCCCACGAACACCAGGTGCAGCGGCGTCGCGGCGATGGCATCGGCGGCCACCTGCACCAGCACGCCTTCGTCGGCGAGCGCGGCGTTGAGCTGGGCGAAGACTTCCTCGGCGCGGTCGAAGCGGCGCTGCAGGAAGCGCGCGGCCTCCGGCTCGTCGTGCCGCACGGCCGACAGCGTGCGCACCCGCACGCCGGCGTCCAGCCCGGACAGGTCGCTGTGCGCGTCGCTGGGACGGCCGTTGACGAACACCAGCCGCGGTGCGGGGATGCCGGCCAGCAGCGCGGCGTCGATGGCCGGGGCCTGCAGCGGCGCCGGGCTGAAGCTGCGGCGTTCGAGCTGGCGCAGCGAGGTGTATTTCCACGCTTCGTTGCGCGCGGCGGGCAGGCCGGCATGCAGCGCGGCATCGAGCACCTCGCGGCGCTCGTCGCTGCCGCAGAAGGCGCTGGCCAGTGATTGCAGGAGCGCGCTCATTACTTGGCCGCCTCGCGCACCACGCGGTCCTTCAGGAAGTCGTAGCCGTGGGCCTCCAGTTCCAGCGCCAGCTCGGGGCCGCCGCTCTTGACGATGCGGCCGTCGGCCAGCACGTGCACCACGTCCGGCTTGATGTAGTCGAGCAGGCGCTGGTAGTGGGTGATGACGATGAACGAGCGCTCGGCGTTGCGCAGTGCATTGACGCCGTCGGCCACGCTCTTGAGCGCGTCGATGTCCAGGCCCGAGTCGGTCTCGTCGAGGATCGCCAGCTTCGGCTCCAGCACCGCCAGCTGGAAGATCTCGTTGCGCTTCTTCTCGCCGCCGGAGAAGCCCTCGTTGACGCCACGGTGCAGTAGCTCGTCCTTCAGGTGCAGCACCGCCAGCTTCTGCCGCACCAGCTTGAGGAACTGCATCGAATCCAGTTCCTCCTCGCCACGGGTCTTGCGCTGGGCGTTGAGCGCGGCGCGCAGGAAGTAGGTGTTGTTGACGCCGGGGATTTCCACCGGGTACTGGAAGGCCAGGAACAGGCCGGCGGCGGCGCGCGCCTCCGGTTCCAGTTCCAGCAGGTCGGCCCCCTCGAACGCCACGCTGCCCTCGCTGACCTCGTAGCCCTCGCGGCCGGACAGCACGTTGCCGAGCGTGGACTTGCCGGCGCCGTTGGGGCCCATGATGGCGTGCACTTCGCCCGGCTTCACGTCCAGCGACAGGCCCTTGAGGATTTCCTTGCCGGCGATGCTTGCGTGGAGGTTTTCGATCTTGAGCATGATGTTGTCCATGTCTTTTGCTTCAAGCCCCTCTCCCGGCGGGAGAGGGGTTGGGGTGAGGGTTCGGGGCGAAGCCGCTGCGGAGTTCGGCGCACGAGGCTTCGCCCGTACCCTCATCCGGCGCTTCGCGCCACCTTCTCCCGGAGGGAGAAGGGAAAAGCGCGTCAGCCGACCGAACCTTCGAGGCTGACTTCCAGCAATTTCTTCGCTTCCACCGCGAACTCCATCGGCAGTTCGCGGAACACCTGCTTGCAGAAGCCGTCGACGATCATCGACACCGCGTTCTCCTGGTCGATGCCGCGCGAGCGGCAGTAGAACATCTGGTCGTCGGAGATCTTGGAGGTGGTGGCCTCGTGCTCGACGGTGGCGCCGGGGTTCTTCACCTCGATGTAGGGGAAGGTGTGGGCGCCGCACTTCTTGCCGATCAGCAGCGAGTCGCACTGGGTGTAGTTGCGCGCGCCATCGGCGCCGGCGGCGACCTTGACCAGCCCGCGGTAGGTGTTCTGGCCGTGGCCGGCGCTGATGCCCTTGCTGACGATCTTGCTCTTGGTGCGCTTGCCGACGTGGATCATCTTGGTGCCGGTGTCGGCCTGCTGGCGGTGGTGGGTGAGCGCCACCGAGTGGAACTCGCCCACCGAGTCGTCGCCCAGCAGCACGCAGGACGGGTATTTCCAGGTGATGGCGCTGCCGGTTTCCACCTGCGTCCAGGTCACCTTGGCGCGCGCGCCGCGGCATTCGGCGCGCTTGGTGACGAAGTTGTAGATGCCGCCGACGCCGTTCTCGTCGCCGGGGTACCAGTTCTGCACGGTGGAGTACTTGATCTCGGCGTCTTCCAGCGCGACCAGCTCGACCACCGCCGCGTGCAGCTGGTTCTCGTCGCGCATCGGCGCGGTGCAGCCTTCCAGGTACGAGACGTAGGCCTTGTCCTCGCAGATGATCAGGGTGCGCTCGAACTGGCCGGTGTGGCCGGCGTTGATGCGGAAGTAGGTGCTCAGCTCCATCGGGCAGCGCACCCCGGCCGGGATGAACACGAAGCTGCCGTCGGAGAACACCGCCGAGTTCAGCGCGGCGAAGTAGTTGTCGCCCACCGGTACCACGGTGCCCAGGTACTGCTTGACCAGCTCGGGGTGTTCCTTGATGGCCTCGGACATGGAGCAGAAGACGATGCCCTTCTCGGCCAGCTCCTTGCGGAAGGTGGTGCCGACGGACACCGAGTCGAACACCGCGTCCACCGCCACGCCGGCCAGCTTGGCACGCTCGTGCAGCGGCACGCCGAGCCGGTCGTAGGTGTCGAGCAGCTCCTTGGGAACCTCGTCCAGCGACTTGTACTTCGGCCCCTTTGGCGCGGAGTAGTAGCTCAGCGCCTGCAGGTCGATCGCGCCGATCTTCAGCTTGGCCCAGTCCGGCTGGCGCATGGTCAGGAAGTGGCGGTAGGCGTCCAGGCGCCATTGCGTCATCCACTCCGGCTCCTCCTTGCGCGCGGAGAGCGCACGGATGGTGTCCTCGTCCAGGCCCGGCGGCAGCGAGTCCGACTCGATGTCGGTGACGAAGCCGGCGTCGTACTTGCGGCCGAGCTGCTCGTGGATCTCGCGGTTGGCGCTGTCGGCGGTGGCGGGGGTTTCGATGGTTTCGGTGGCCATGTGGGGGGCTGCCTACGGTGATTCAGGAAACGACGGCGACGGTGATCCGTCGTCGGTCGGCAATGGGCAAGGGGTGCAGCATCTGCGCCAGGGTGACGCCGCGCAGCGCTTCGGCCAGCACGTCGTTGATCAGGCGCCAGTTCGAGCGCACGCCGCACTGGTCGGCGATGCCGCACTGGCTGTGGTCGTGGCTGCATTCGGTGATCGCCAGCGGGCCTTCCATCGCCTCGACGATCTCGATCAGGCTGATGTCGGTGGCGGGGCGGGCCAGGCGGTAGCCGCCGCGCACGCCGCGCAGGCCTTCCACCAGCCCGGCCTGTGCCAGCGGCTTGAGCAGCTTGCTGACGGTGGGCGGCTCCAGCCCGGCGGCCTCGGCCAGTTCGGTCGCGCTCAGCACTTCGCCTGGCCGTGCGGCGAGCACGGTCAGCACGACGGTGGCGTAATCGGTGAGCTTGGTGACGCGGAGCATCGCTGGGCGGGGGAATTCAATGTGGACCGAAATTGTACTCTTTTGCCGCCGGCGCCTCAAACCCGGGCAATGCCGGCCGGTTGACCCAGGTCAAGGCGGCCTCGGATGGCGCCGGGCTTGGGATGCGGCGCGTTCCTGCGCGAGAATCACCGTTCCCATCGTTCACGGTCGTCCCCATGCCCAAGAAGATCCAGGCGCGCAAATCCACCATCCACGGCAACGGCGTGTTTGCGCTGGCTCCCCTGCGCAAGGGCGAGCGGGTGATCGAGTACAGGGGCCTGCGCCGCACCCATGCCGAGGTGGATGCCGACGACGCCGGCGACGTGGAGAGCGGCCACACCTTCCTGTTCACCCTGAATGACGACTACGTCATCGACGCCAACCACAAGGGCAATGATGCGCGCTGGATCAACCACAGCTGCGCGCCGAACTGCGAGGCGGTGATCGCCGAGGCCGAGGGCGACGACCGCACCGCCGACAAGGTGTTCATCGAGGCGATCCGCGACATCAAGCCGGGCGAGGAGCTGACCTACAACTACGGCATCACCCTGGCCGAGCGGCACACCCCGCGGCTGAAAAAGATCTGGGAATGCCGTTGCGGCTCGCGCAAGTGCACCGGGACGATGCTGCAGCCGAAGCGCTAGGGTCCGTAGGCCGGGGTTACATCCCCGACGCACGGGATACGGGACTGCCTGCGTCGGGGATGTAACCCCGACCTACAGGCGCCGGATTTGCCCGGCATGGATCCTCAGTTGCCCAGCAGCCCTTGCGGCAACAGGTTGCCGAGGTTCCGGTTGAAATCCACCGCGATGCGGCCGTTCTCGATGCCCACCGACTGCACCTGCAGGGTGTCCATGATCCGGGCGATGGCCGGGTCGATGCGGTAGATCGGCTCGCGGCGCGCGTAGTCGGCCAGCCACGTGTTGAGCAGGCTGCGGGTGCCGGCGTCGAGCTCGCCGCCGGCCATCGCCGGCTTGAAGGTGTCGATGGTGGGCTGTTCGAGGTGGAAGCCGCGGGTGCCGGCGTCGTAGCGCAGGCCGCTGCTCAGGCCCACGCTGCCCACCGGCATCGATGCGCTGCCGGCGGCGGCCATCGCCAGGTCGAACTGCAGGTTCAGGCGGTTGCCGGCCGGCAAGGTGAGGTGGGGCTGGCTGACCGTCAGCGCGAGCAGGCCACCCAATGCCTTCTGCGAGCGCGGGAAGCTGCCGTCCAGGTACTGCTGCACGTCGGCCGCATCCACGGTGAGCTGCCGGCCCTTGACCTGCGGCGCGGCGTGGGCGGTGGCGGCAAGGGCGAGGCAGGCCGCGGCGGGCAACAGCAGGGTGCGGAAGTTCATCGGTCGTGGACGGTGGTGGCGATGGCTCGCACGATAACCGCAAACGGTGAACGCCCGGTTAGCCGCGCGCCGCCGGCATGGCGTTCATTGCTGCACGTCGCGCAACGCCTGCAGCTTGGTGACCAGCCCGCCCAGTTCCGGTTGCAATGCCGCCAGCAGATGGGCGTCGTTGCGTGCCGACGCCGCCAGCGTTTCTAGCAGGCCGGCGGCAACCACCGCGCTGGCGGCCTCTGTGCAGGACAACTGGCGTTGCATGCCTTCCAGTTCGCGCATCCAGTTGCGCGGGCTGCGCTGCTCGAACTCGATGGTGCAGCGGCCGGTGCAGGGCAAGCCATCGGCCTCGATGGGGGTGACGGTGATGCGATAGCGGTGCGGGTTGGACATGGTGGTGCCGGGGGAGAGTGCCTGAGGGCCACCATAGGCCGCCGGCATGGCCGCGGCGAGGTCCCGGCCATGACGCTGTGTTCCAGCGTGGAACGGGCGTCGCGCCTGGAACGGACCGGTCCGTTGCAGCGTCGTCACGCGGCCGTGGATGCCGGGACAAAAACAAACGGGACGGCATTGCCGTCCCGTCCGGTTCGCCTGAAAGGCGCGCGCGTTGTCAGAGCGCGGCGTCCTTGAGCTTCTTCAGCGGGCGGACCTTGATCTTGGTGGTGGCCGGCTTGGCGGCGAACACCTGCTCTTCCTTGGTGAACGGGTTGATGCCCTTGCGCTTCGGCTTGGCCGGCACGTGCACGGTGCTGATCTTCAGCAGGCCCGGCAGGGTGAAGCTGCCCGCGCCCTTCTTGTGGACCGACGCGGAAACGGCGCCTTCCAGCGCGGCCAGCACGGCGCGGACGTCCTTGGCGGCGACGCTGGTCGCTTCGGCCAGGTGGGCGACCAGACCGGACTTGGTCAGGGCTTCCTTGATCGGCTTGGGAGCGGCCGGCTTGGCGGCAGCCTTCGGTGCAACTTTCTTCACTGCCTTCTTCGGGGCAGCCTTCTTAGCGGTCTTTGCCATGATTTCCTGTTCCGTGAACGGTTGGTTGTTGGTCGTGCCGACCCCGTCGGCTAGCGAAATGTAGGGCATGCGCCGGGCATCGCCAATAGGGAATCGCACAAAAAAGCCCGTCAAAATCGCTTCCATCGGCCGTCATGCGGCATGTGAGCGCTCGTGGCATGCGGAAAAAGCCGGGTTTTCCCGCTTGTGCCCGCACTTCGCGGCGGTTGCGGACTGGCGCCGGCAGGCCGGCTTTCGCGCATGTCCGGGCGCTGCAATGCACAAGCTGCCGGCCGATGCTGCGCATCGTTCGTGCCGATCCGGTTTGTCACCTCCCGCTCGATGGCGGCATAGTCGCCGCACCTCAGTCCGGGAGTGCCCCGCATGCGCCGCATCGCCTGTCTTGCCCTGTTGCTTCCGTGCCTGCACGCATTGCCGGCCCATGCCGAAGTACGCGTGCTGGTCGCCGACAGCATCCGCACCGGCGATCCGCAGCAGCCGCTGGCCACCGCACTGGCATGGGACACGGAAGATGGCCGCCTGTTGGCGGTGGGGCAGCGCGAGGCGTTGTTGCGGCAGTATCCGCAGGCCCCGCGCATCGATGCCGGCGCCGCCACCGTGGTACCCGGGTTGATCGACGCGCATGCGCACCTGGTCTACCTGGGCAACGCGCTGGCGCAGGCGGACCTGACCGGTACGCGCAGCCGCACCGAAGTGGTGCAGCGCCTGCGTGCATTCGAGCAGACGCTGGCGCCGGGCGAATGGCTGCTCGGCGCTGGCTGGGACCAGAACCATTGGGAGGACGGCACCGGCTTTCCCACCGCCGCGGATCTGGATGCGGCCTTCCCGGAGCGCCCGGTGTACCTGGATCGCATCGACGGACACGCCGGCTGGGTCAACAGTGCGGCGCTGCGCATCGCCGAGCAGGCGGCCGGCAAGCCGCTGGCCGGCGACTGGCAGCCGCAGGGCGGGCGCATCGTGCGCGATGCCGCCGGCAACGCGACCGGCGTGCTGGTGGATAACGCCGCCGGACTGGTGAGCGCCCACATCCCGTCGCCGGATGCGGCCGCGCGCGAGAAGCGCCTGCTGGCCGCATTGCACGAAGCGGTGCGCAATGGCCTCACCGGCGTGCACGACATGGGCGTGTCGCGCGAAGACCTGGCGCTGATGAAGCAACTGGCCGACCAGGGCAGGCTGCCGCTGCGCATCGATGCCTATGCCGATGGCAACCGCGCCGCGCTGGACGACCTGTGCGCGGATGGCCCGTACCGGCATCCGGGCGGGCGCCTGCAGATGCGCGGGGTCAAGCTGTTCATGGATGGCGCGCTGGGCAGCCGCGGCGCGGCGATGCTGGCCGACTACAGCGACGACCCGCACAACCGCGGCCTGCTGGTGACCTCGCCGCAGGACTACGAAGTGGCCGTGCGCAAGGCCGCCGGCTGCAAGCTGCAGGTGGCGACCCATGCCATTGGCGACCGCGGCAACCGCATCGTGCTCGATACCTATGAACGGGTGCTGGGCGCGGACAAGGGCAGCGACCACCGTTGGCGGGTGGAGCATGCGCAGGTGGTGGCGCTGGAGGACATCCCGCGCTTCGCCGGGCTGGGTGTCGTCGCCTCGATGCAGCCGACCCACGCCACCTCGGACATGGGCTGGGCCGAACTGCGCGTCGGCCCGGAGCGGATCAAGGGCGCCTATGCGTGGCAGCGCTACCTGCACAGTGGCGCGCATCTGGCGCTGGGATCGGATTTCCCGGTTGAACGGGTCGATCCGCGCCTGGGCCTGTACGCGGCGGTGACGCGGCAGGACCGCGACGGCCAGCCGCCGGGTGGCTGGCAGCCGGAGCAACGGCTGAGCGCGGCCGAAGCGCTGCGTGGTTTCACCAGCGATGCGGCGTGGGCCGGCCACGACGAGGCCGAGGTCGGCCGCCTGCAACCCGGCCTGCATGCCGATTTCGTCGTCTTCGACCGCGACCCGCTGGATGAGGACGTGCGTCTGGACGAATTGAAGGTGTTGTCCACGTGGGTCGATGGCGAGGCGGCGTACGAGGCTGATTTGCACGCCGATTGAGTGTGGGGCGCACTTCAGGCGTGATGCGGCCATCGGCAACTGCCGAATGCACTTGTAGGTGTGGGGCTTGCCCCACACGGCGCTTTCCCGGTGAAGCCACATGCGGGGCAAGCCCCGCATCTACGGGAAACGTCGCAGGTCGGGGCTACGTCCCCGACCTGCCATCAGCGGTCGTCGCGCAGGCTGCCGCCGGGCAGGAACACCCAGGTGCGGGTGACCTGCAGGATGTCGATGTCGTCGTTGGTCCGAGGCAACGGCGGAAACGGCTGCGCCAGCTCCACCACCCGCAGCGCGGCGGCGTCGAGCAGCGGGGTGCCGCTGCTGCGCAGGATGCGGCTGCTTTCCACGCTGCCGTCGCGGCGCACGCCGACGGTGATCACCACCTGCCCGCCGAGCCGGCGCTGGCGCGCTTCGTCCGGGTAGTTCAGGTTGCCGACGCGCTCGGCGCGGTCCACCCAGGCGCGCAGGTAGTTGGCATAGATGTATTCGCGGGTACTGGCCGAGACGAACTTGCGGTTCGGGCGCTTGGCGTATTGCTCCGAGCGCAGGTGCACTTCGGCGGCCAGCCGCGCCATCTCGGCGTCGCGCTGCTCGCGCGCGGTCATCGGCGCGTTGGCGTCGGGCAGCTCGGGCAGCGGCCGGGGCTGCGCGTTGGGCACCACGTCTTCGCCGCGCTGGCTGCTGACCACGCGTGCCTGCGGCGGTGGCTGCATGGCGGCGGACTGACGTTGCTGCGGCACCGGCGCCAGCCCGGC
Source organism: Stenotrophomonas daejeonensis (assembly GCF_001431505.1). Lineage (GTDB taxonomy): Bacteria > Pseudomonadota > Gammaproteobacteria > Xanthomonadales > Xanthomonadaceae > Stenotrophomonas > Stenotrophomonas daejeonensis. The sequence continues at coordinate 12,019 of NZ_LDJP01000016.1, read as the reverse complement.
GCGCGGTTGCGGCACGATGCCGCCCTGGCTGTCGCGCGGCCGCTGCGGCGTGTCGTGGTCGCCGCCGCCCTGCTGGTTGGCCTGGGCGAGGAAGTCGGCCTGCTTCGGCGTCAGCGGCGTGCTGGTCTGGCTGAAGATCACGTCCAGGGTCGGCACCAGCGGCGCGTTGTCGCTGACCGCGAAGCCCACGCCGAGGATCAGCAGGCCGTGCACCAGCGCCGACAGCACCAGGGTGGCGCCCAGGCGCTGCTGCTCGGTGGCCTGCGGCGGCGCGGGCAGGGTGCCGGGGGGGGCGTTCATCGGGTGGGGCCGGCCTCGATCGCGTCGAACAGCTGCCCGGCGATGTTCAGCCCGAACTGCGCGTCCAGCTCGCGCACGCAGGTGGGGCTGGTGACGTTGACCTCGGTGAGGTAGTCGCCGATCACGTCCAGGCCGACGAAGCGCATGCCGCGGCGCTTCATCTCCGGGCCGACCTGCGCGGCGATCCAGCGGTCGCGCTCGCTCAGTGGCCGGCCTTCGCCGCGGCCGCCGGCGGCGAGGTTGCCGCGGAACTCGTCGCCCTGCGGGATGCGCGCCAGGCAGTAGTCCACCGGTTCGCCGTCGATCAGCAGGATGCGCTTGTCGCCGGCGCTGATGTCGGGGATGAAGCGCTGCGCCAGCGCCAGCCGGCGGCCGCCGTCGGTCAGGGTTTCCAGGATCACGTTGAGGTTGGGGTCGCCCGTGCCGCTGCGGAAGATCGAGCGCCCGCCCATGCCGTCCAGCGGCTTGAGCACCACCTGCCCGTGTTCCAGCGCGAACGCCTTCAGGTCGCGGACGTCGCGGCTGACAAGGGTGGGCGGGCAGCACTGCGGGAACAGCAGCGCGGCCAGCTTCTCGTTGAAGTCGCGCAGCCCCTGCGGGTCGTTGACCACCTGCGCGCCGGCCTGCTGGGCGACGCCGAGGACGTGGGTGTCGTACAGGTACTCGCCGTCGAACGGCGGGTCCTTGCGCATCAGCACCACCTGGCCAGGGCCGAACGCCAGCGGCGCGAACTCGCCCAGCGTGAACCAGCCGGCCTTGTCGTCGCGCACCTGCAGCGGCGCCGCCTCGGCCACCGCAGCGCCGCCGCGCAGCGCCAGCCCGCCGGGGCGCACGTAGTGCAGGCGGTGGCCGCGGCGCTGGGCTTCCAGCAGCATGGCGAAGGTGGTGTCCTTGGCGATCTTGATCTGGGCGATGGGGTCCATCACCACGATGACGTCCAGCATGGTCCGCAGCCTTTCGGGTCAGGGGGGCGATGGTAGCGTCCGCGCATGGCGGGCGCCCAGCGCCGCGCGTGGCCCGGTGCGTTGCGCGGCTGAATGGCCCCGCGCACGCGACTGCGATGGGGTTCACATCCGGGCTCCCGGCGGCCGCGCCGCAACGCCCGCCCTTGACAGTTCGCGGCGGTATTGGGATATAGATCGCCTTCGCAGCAACGCCGTGTCCAAATGGAGCGTTGCGCGCGCCGGGGAATTGCCAATGGTTGAAAACATGGCTGCGGGTGGGGAACTCGCAGGATTGAAGGTGATGGTCATCGATGATTCGAAGACCATCCGACGCACTGCCGAAACGCTGCTCAAGCGCGAAGGCTGCGAGGTCGTGACCGCGAGCGACGGCTTCGAGGCACTGGCCAAGATCGCCGACCAGCAGCCGCAGATCATCTTCGTGGACATCATGATGCCGCGCCTGGATGGCTACCAGACCTGCGCGCTGATCAAGGGCAACCAGCTGTTCAAGGCCACGCCGGTGATCATGCTGTCCTCCAAGGACGGCCTGTTCGACAAGGCGCGTGGCCGCATCGTCGGCTCGGAGCAGTACCTCACCAAGCCGTTCACGCGCGACGAACTGTTGGGTGCCATCCGCACATACGTCAACGCCTGAACCAGGGGGTAAGGCAACAATGGCTCGAATCCTGTTGATCGAGGACTCACCGACCGACCGGGCGGTGTTCACGCAATGGCTCGAAAAGGCCGGGCACGAGGTGCTGGCCACCGACAATGCCGAGGAAGGCCTGCAGATCGCCCGCAGCCAGTCGCCGCAGCTGGTGCTGATGGACGTGGTGCTGCCGGGCATGAGCGGTTTCCAGGCCACCCGCGCGCTGTCGCGCGACGAGGCCACGCGCAACATCCCGGTGCTGATCGTCAGCACCAAGAGCATGGAAACCGACATGGCCTGGGGCATGCGCCAGGGCGCTACCGACTACATCGTCAAGCCGCCGCGCGAAGATGCGTTGATCGCGCGCATCAACCAGTTGGTGGGCTGATGCGCTCGCCATTCGACATCCTCGAAGCCTACGAACGCCGCAGCCTGGCGCACGCGGTGCAGTTGCCCGAGCGGCAGTTCGCGCAGGACGTGTGGCGCGGCGTCGGCTACCGCGTCGGCAACCAGCGGCTGGTGTCCGATTTCCGCGAAGTGGTGGAAATCGTGCCGATGCCGCCGGTCACCCCGGTGCCGGGCGCGCAGCCGTGGCTGCTGGGCGTGGGCAACCTGCGCGGCAACCTGTTCCCGGTGGTGGACCTGAAGTATTTCCTGGAAGGGCAGCGCACCGTCCAGCAGGAAGGCCACCGCGTGCTGATCATGCGCCAGACCGGCGGCGACGTCGCGCTGAGCATCGACGAGCTGTACGGCCAGCGCAGCTTCGAAGCCTCGCAGCAGGTGGACGCCGGCGCCATCGCCCGCGGCCGCTATGCCCATTTCGTCGAGCGTGCGTTCAACGACGGCAGCCACGACTGGGGCGTGTTCTCGCTTTCGCTGCTGTCCCGCACCCCTGAATTCCGGCAGGCCGCCGCCTGAGCGCGGGCCCGCCCTTCCGTATTGGATAGAGGTTGAACATGAGTACTGCTGCAGATGCCGCCAAGGCGGGCAAGACCGGCAACGTGGGAACCAATTTCTGGCTGGGCCTGCTGGTGTTGTCGATGATCGTGTTCGGCGCCAACACCGGCGTGGCGACGTGGCAGGGCAGCCGCCTGGCCGGCGCCAGCACCGGCGTGGCCGACCTGCAGGTGCTGTCGCAGCAGCTGGCCAACCAGGGCCGCGAGGCCGTGGCCGGCAACCGCGACGCCTACGCCGCGTTCAAGGACACCCGCACCAAGGTGGAGAGCACGGTGGCCGCGCTGGACGGGCGCTTCGGCCAGGAGCCGGGCGTGGCCGCGCCGCTGCGCACGCTGGTCGATACCTGGCAGCCGCTGTCCAAGAACGCCGAGCAGATCGTGGCCAGCGAGCCGGCGGTGCTGGCGCTGGCCGGCAATGCCGACAACTTCGTCGGCGCGGTGCCGCAGCTGCAGGCGCAGCTGAACGAGGTGGTGCGCGCGATGACCGCCAGCGGCGCCCAGGCCTCGCAGATCTACAGTGGCCTGCAGCAGGTGGTGGTCGTCGGCACGATGGCACGCCGGGTCACGGAAATCCGTGCCGGCGGCGTCGGTGCCAGCAGCGCCGGCGACGCGCTGGCGCGCGACATGACCGTGTTCAGCCAGGTGCTGGAAGGCCTGCGCAACGGCAACGAGGAACTGGGCATTACCGCGGTGCGCAACGCCAACGTGCAGGTGGCGCTGGAGCAGTCGGCCAACCAGTGGGCGAAGATGAAGAAGGACGCCGACACCATCCTGGCCAGCTCGCGCAACCTGTTCGCCGCGCAGTCCTCGGCGGCGGCGCTGGCGGCCGGCTCGGACAAGATGCTGGCCGACAGCAAGAAGCTGTTCGACGCCTTCTCCGCGTTCGGTTCCACCCGCGACACCCGCATCTTCCCGAACTTCTGGTGGAGCGTGGTGTTCGGCGCGCTGTCGCTGCTGTCGATCATCGCCTTCGTCTGGAGCTCGGTGCGCAGCCGCTCGCGCGAGCAGGAACTGCGCTACCAGACCCAGGTGGAGTTCAACAGCCGCAACCAGCAGGCGATCATGCGGCTGCTGGACGAAATCAGCTCGCTGGGTGAAGGCGACCTGACGGTGAAGGCCTCGGTGACCGAGGACATGACCGGCGCCATCGCCGACGCAATCAACTACGCCGTGGACGAACTGCGCCACCTGGTGACCACCATCAACGACACCTCCAGCAAGGTGGCGGTGTCGGCGCAGGAAACTCAGGCCACCGCCATCCAGCTGGCCGAAGCGGCCGGCCACCAGGCCGACGAGATCACCAGCGCCTCGGACCGCATCGGCGAGATCGCCTCGTCCATCGAACAGGTGTCGCGCAACTCCAACGAGTCGGCCGAAGTGGCGCAGCGCTCGGTGGTCATCGCCACCGAGGGCGCCGGCGTGGTGCGCCAGACCATCCAGGGCATGGACCAGATCCGCGACCAGATCCAGGAAACCTCCAAGCGCATCAAGCGGCTGGGCGAGTCCTCGCAGGAGATCGGTTCGATCGTGGAACTGATCAACGACATTTCCGAGCAGACCAACATCCTGGCGTTGAACGCGGCGGTGCAGGCGGCCTCGGCCGGCGAGGCCGGCCGCGGTTTCGCGGTGGTGGCCGACGAAGTGCAGCGACTGGCAGAGCGCACCTCCGGCGCGACCCGCCGGATCGAAGGCCTGGTGCAGGCGATTCAGGCCGACACCAACGAAGCGGTGACCTCGATGGAGCAGACCACCGCCGAAGTGGTGTCCGGCGCGCGCCTGGCCGAGGACGCCGGTACCGCACTGACCGAGATCGAGCGCGTGTCCAACGCGCTGAACACCCTCATTCGAAACATCTCCATCGCCGCCCACCAGCAGTCCGCCGCCGCTACCGACATCACCCAGACGATGGGCGTGATCCGGCAGATCACCGGCCAGACCTCGCAGGGTGCTGGGCAGACCGCCGAGTCGCTGGGCCAGCTGAACCAGCTGGCAGCCGAGCTGCGCCGCTCGGTGGCCGACTTCAAGCTGCCGGCCTGAAGCGCCTGAACGGGGGGCGGGGATGCAAAGGAACCAGCTGATGAAGTGTCGTCACAACGCAAAGCAGGGCCGCCCGGACGGCATGCGATCGATGCTGTACGGGGGAGTGCGATGAATACCTTGCGCGATGCGATGAGCCACGCGGCGCTGGGCTGGGTCAAGCCGGAACTGGACGAAACCCTGCGCCAGGCCCGCAATGAAATCGAGTATTTCGTCGAGGACCCCGCTGACGGCAGCCGCATGCGTTTCTGCGCCGGCTACCTGCACCAGGTGCAGGGCACGCTGCGCATGGTCGAGCTGTACGCCCCGGCGATGGTTGCCGAGGAGCTGGAGCAGCTGGCCGACGCCGTGCGCGACGGCGGCGTGCCCGACCGCGACGAAGCCTGCGCCACGCTGATGCGCGGCACCGTGCTGCTGCCCGACTACCTGGAACGCCTGCAGAACGGCCACCGCGACATCCCGATCGTGCTGCTGCCGCTGCTCAACGAGATCCGCGCCGCACGCGGCGCCGAAGGCATCAACGAAAGCGTGCTGTTCGCCTTCAACCCGGAGGCCGGCGACGCCAGCGAAGCCGAGCTGGAACACGCGCGCGGCAGCCTGGCCGGGCGCAACCGCGAGCTGCTGGACACGGTCGGCGGCGCGGTCAAGGAAGAACTGCTGCGCATCAAGGACGCACTGGACCTGCACGTGCGCATGGGCGGCACGCCGTCCGAACTGCAGCCGCAGGTCGACGAGCTCAACGCCGTGGCCGACACGCTCGGGGTGATGGGGCTGGGCGTGGCGCGCGGCGTGGTGACGCAGCAGCGCGACGCGCTGCGCGAAGTGGTGGCCGGTACCCGGCCGATCGACGACAACCTGCTGCTGGACATCGCCGGTGCACTGCTCTACGTCGATGCCTCGCTGGACGATCAGGTTGCCTACCTGGGCGCCAACATCGATGGCGACGAAGACCCGGCCTCGGTGGAAACCCGGCGCACGGTCGAGGTGCTGGCACACGAGGCCATCGCCAATTTCGCCGCCGCGCGCGAAGCCTTCATCGCCTTCATCGAGACCAACTGGGACCATGCCCGCCTGCAGGACGTGCCGCGCCTTCTCGACGAGGTCGCCGGCGCGCTGCGCATGCTCGACCTGCCGACTCCCGCCGATTACCTGGGCGGCGTGCGCCAGTACATCGGCGTCGAGCTGATCGGCCGCAAGCGCGTCCCCGGTGGTCGCCAGCTCGACACGCTGGCCGATGCGATGGCCAGCCTGGAGTACTACCTCGAAGCCCTGCGCGAGCGCCGTCCGGGCCGCGACGAAATCCTCGACATCACCCGCAGCAGCCTGGAAGCGCTGCACTACTGGCCGGTGCCGCCGGAGCGGCAGGATGCGGATGTGCCGGTCGCCGAGGTTGCCTTGGCGGCCCCCGTCGTGCCGCCGCCGGCCAGCGAAGAAATCGCCGCTCCCGTTGCCAGCGTCCCGGCGCCGGTGGTGGAAGCTCCGGCTGCGCCGCCGCGGCCGCTGCTGTTTGCCGAGGCCATCCACGCCAAGCCGACTCCGCCGGAGTCGCCAGCGGCAGTGCCGCCGCCCGAACTGCCGATCCCGGCTGCCGATCCGGCGCCTGCCGACATTGCACCGGTGGTCACCGCGGCCGATGGCATGACGTTCACTGCGCTGGATGCCGACGATGGCGCCGCGCCGGTGCCGGTCGAGCTGCCGGAACTTCCGCATTCCTTCGGCACCGAGCCGGTGACGACGCATGAAGCCGCCGGGGAGGCCAAGCCGGTCAGCGATGGTTTCCTCGCCTTCGACCCAGTGTCCGCCGAGGACTGGAATCTGGCCGATGCCCCCGCCGATACCGGCGATGGCAGCGCCACGCCCTTCGATTTCGAGGCCGAAGTCCAGCAGCCTGTGGCCGAAGCCGGGCATGATGCGGGCCCCGCACCGGGGATGCCGCTTACCACGCCCGCCGAGGTCGAAGCCGAGGACGCATCGACGCAGCCGGCCGACGCGCCAGCGATCGAAGTGGACCCCGAAATCGCCGCCTTCATGGCCGAGTTGAACATGGCCGCGGCTGCGTTCGACCCGCTCGCCGCGGAATCCACCGCACCGGCGGAAACGGCGGTACCCGCTCCGTCGGTGCCGATAGCGGCTTCCGCCGCGGCCAGCGTGCCGCGCGTGGAAGGCGGTTTCGACGACAGCGCCGAGCAGATCGACCAGGACATCCGCGAGGTGTTCATCGAGGAATTCGACGAGGAACTGGAAAACCTCGGCCGCCTGCTGCCGATCTGGCGCGCCGCGCCGGACAACCTGGAACGCCTGCGCCCGGTGCGGCGCGTGTTCCACACGCTGAAGGGCAGTGGCCGGCTGGTGGGCGCACGCACGCTGGGTGAGTTCAGCTGGAAGATCGAGAGCATGCTCAACCGCGTGCTCGACGGCAGCCGCCCGGCCAGCCCGGCGGTGGTGGCGATGGTCAACCAGGCCTACGAGGTGCTGCCGCAGTTCAATGCCGCGCTGCGCGGCAGCGGCCACATCCATTCCGACGTGCTCGGCATGCAGGACGTGGCCGACCGCATCGCCGCCGGCGAGGAAGCCTTCCACGTCGCCGGCGAAGTGGCGGCGCCCGCCGCCGCACCGGTCGTGCAGCAACCGCAACTTGCTGTGGAACCGGTGCCGACCGGCACGCCGGCGTCGGTGGACAGCGTGCTGCGCGAAATCCTCGAAGCCGAAGTCGGCCAGCACCTGGCCACGGTCGAGGAGTGGCTGGCGCGCTCGCGTCCGCAGCCGCAGCCGGTGACCGACGAATTGCTGCGCGCGGTGCACACGATGAGTGGCGCCTTCGCGATGACCGACGTGCCGGAAATCACCGCGGTGACCGCGCCGGTCGAGTCCTTCGTCAAGCGTTCGCTGGCCAACGCGGTCACCCCGGACCCGCAGGGGGTCGAAGCGATGGCCGAGGCCGCCGCCGCGGTGGCGGCGACGATCACTGCATTGCAGGCGCCTTCGCCGCTGATTCCGTCGTTCGCACCGCTGGCCGCGCGCCTGCAGGTGCTGGTCGATGCATTGCCCGAGGCGCAGTGGCCGCCGCTGGTCGACGACCTTGCCGATGACGAGGCGGACGACGCTGACGCCGCACCCGAAACCCCGGTCGCCGAGGTGCAGGAACTGGCGGGCATCGAGGATCTTTCCGCTTATTTCGACCCGTCGCTGCTGGACCTGCCGTCTGGCGACAGTGGAGCCGCGCAGGCGGTCACCGGTGGAGACGAAATCCGTCTGGACGACGTGGCTGCGGAACTGCCTGTCGCGTTCGTGGACGACGTGCCGGCAACTTTCGACGCCGGCATCCCGCTCGAACCGGCCGTCGAAACTGCCGATGCGCAGGAAGACGTGCCTGCCCCCACGCTGTCGATGGAAGCGTTCGATCCGGGCATCGCCGCCGGTACCGACGACCATGCCGATCCAGCGCCGGTCGTCCTGCCGCCCGGATTGCCGGCCGAAAGCGCCGAGGTCGAGGTGCCGCAGGCGGGCATCGAAGAACCCGTTGTCGATCACGAGGCAACCGAAGCCGTCGTCGAAACGATCGCGATCGATGAAATCGACGCACCCGCCGAGGTTGTACCGGCAATGCCGGAGGCCGAGGCGGAAGCACCGCTCGCGGCGCTTGACGAACACGCCGCTGGCCTGACGCTGGAAGCCGAAGCCGAAGCCGAAGCCGAAGCCGAAGCCGTCGAGCTGGCGCCGTTGACCGCGCCGGTCGAAGAGGAAATCCCCGCACCCGCGATGGCCGTGGCCAGCGCCGACAAGGCTGGGCTCGATGCCGGCCCGCTCGACTTCGACGAACTCGACCGCGAACTTGTCGATATCTTCGTCGAGGAAGGCAAGGACCTGCTCGACCATTGCGATGGCGTCATCAGCCAGTTGCGCTCGGCGCCGGAAGACCGCGAACTGCTGGCCGAGCTGCAGCGCGACCTGCACACGCTCAAGGGCGGCGCGCGCATGGCCGGCATCAACGCCATCGGCGACCTCGGCCACGGCATCGAATCGTTGCTGGAAGCGGTGGCGGCCAACCGCACCGAAATCGGCCGCAGCGACGTGCAACTGCTCGAACGCGGTTTCGACCGCCTGCACCAGTTGCTGCTCCACACCGGCGCCCACCGTGCGGTACGGATGCCCGGCGACTTGGTCGAAGCCTTCGAGGCCCGCACCGCCGGCCGCAGCCCGGTGCAGGAAGCCGCGCCGGCCGCCGACCTCGCGCCGCAGCCGCAAGCTCCGGTCGAGGTGGCGCTGCCCACGTTCGATGCCGTATCGCCGGAAGCGACGCCTGAAAGCGAACCGGCAGCCGAAGAAATTCCCGCGCCGGTGACTGTCGAAACCGCGGTGCCGGTCGCCGAGGCCGTCGCCGCCCCGGTCGCCGCCATTGCCACCGCGCCGCTGTCGGCGCCGGTGGTGGAAGCGCAGGCCAGCGACGAGGAGGGCGCCCCGCGCACGCAGGAACAGGTCCGCGTCCGCGCAGACCTGCTCGACAACCTGGTCAACCACGCCGGCGAAGTGGCGATCTACCGCTCGCGCCTGGAACAGCAGCTGGGTGCGTTCCGCAACGCGATGGCCGAGCTGGACCGCACCAACGCCCGTCTGCGCGACCAGTTGCGCCGCCTGGACCTGGAAACCGAAGCGCAGATCGTCGCCCGTTACCAGCGCGAGCAGGACCAGGCCGAGCAGGCGTTCGACCCGCTGGAGCTGGACCGCTTCTCCACGCTGCAGCAGCTCAGCCGCGCGTTGAACGAGTCGGCGGCCGACCTGGGTGGCCTGCAGGGCGTGCTCGACGACCTGTCGCGCAACTACGACACCCTGCTGCAACAGCAGTCGCGGGTCAGCTCGGAACTGCAGGACGGCCTGATGCGCGCGCGCATGGTGCCGTTCGACGGCCTCGTGCCGCGCCTGCGCCGCGTGGTCCGCCAGGCCGCGCAGGAAACCGGCAAGCAGGTGCATCTGCTGCTGGACGGTACCCACGGCGAACTGGATCGCAACGTGCTCGACCGCATGGTCGCGCCGCTGGAACACATGCTGCGCAACTCCGTCGCGCATGGTCTGGAAACGCCGGCCGCGCGCCAGGCCGCCGGCAAGCCGGAAGAGGGCAACATCACCCTGCGCCTGCGCCGCGAAGGTTCGGAAATCGTGCTGGAAGTGGCCGACGACGGTGCCGGCCTCGACCGCGAGGCGATCCGCCGCCGCGCCGAGCAGCGCGGCCTGATCGAAGCCGGCGCGCAGCTCGACGACGCGCAGCTGGACAACCTGATCTTCGCCTCCGGCTTCAGCACCAGCGAGCAGGTCAGCCAGCTCGCCGGCCGCGGAGTGGGCATGGACGTGGTGCGCAACGAAGTGCGCCAGCTCGGCGGCTCGGTGGACATCCACTCCGTGCGCGGGCAGGGCGTCACCTTCACCCTGCGCTTGCCGCAGACGCTGGCGGTCACCCAGGCGGTGTTCGTGCGCATCGGCGAAACCACCTTCGCCGTGCCGGTGGCCTCGGTCAGCGGTATCGGCCGCATTGCCCGCGAACGCTTCGAATCCGGCCAGGGCGGCTACCACTACAACGGCGAGGACTATTCGCTGCACGACTTGGGCACGCTGGTCGGCCAGGCCGCGGCCAAGGCCGAGGGCCAGCCGCAGGTGCCGCTGCTGCTGGTCCGCGCCGGCGAACTGCGCGCCGCGGTGGCGATCGACCAGGTGCTGGGCAACCGCGAAATCGTGGTCAAGCCGGTGGGCCTGCAGATCGCCTCGGTGCAGGGCATCTACGGCGCCACCATCACCGGCGAAGGCAACGTGGTGGTGATCCTGGACGTCGCCCCGCTGGTGCGCCGCCACCTGTCGCAGCCGCAGGCGCCGGTACAGGCCGAGGCGGCCACCGGCCAGCACGAGGTGCCGCTGGTGATGGTGGTGGACGACTCGCTGACCATGCGCAAGGTCACCGGCCGCGTGCTGGAACGCCACAACTTCGAGGTGGTGGTTGCGCGCGACGGCGTGGAAGCGCTGGAGCGGCTGGAAGAGCGCGTGCCCGACCTGATGCTGCTGGACATCGAGATGCCGCGCATGGACGGCTACGAGCTGGCCACCGCGATGCGTGCCGACGCGCGCTACAAGGCGGTGCCGATCGTGATGATCACCTCGCGCAGCGGCGACAAGCACCGCCAGCGCGCCTTCGAGATCGGCGTGCAGCGCTACCTCGGCAAGCCGTACCAGGAGCTGGATCTGATGCGCAATGTCTACGACCTGCTGGGGATTGCCCGTGCTCGCGAATGACCGCCCCACCGACAAGCCGGTGGCCCTGCTGGCCCGGCCGGGCGCCGCACGCGAGCGCCTGAAGGAAGCCCTGCAGGCCGCCGGTGGCCGCCTGGTGCTGGAAGACGACCCGAACACGCTCGACGCGGCGGCCTTGCAGGCCTCCAGCGCCAGCGTGGTGCTGGTGGCGCTGGAGCCGGCGGTCGAGGACGCGCTGGAGCGCCTCGAAACCGTGCTGCAGGCGCCGCACCTGAGCCTGGTGTTCGACGAGGCGGAGCTGGCCGGGCGCCGTGAAGGCTGGGAAGCGCAGCGCTGGGTCCGCCACCTGGCGGCCAAGCTGCACGGCCACGACAACGTGCTGCCGCCGGGACAGGAACAGGACGTCGCGCCGTTGCCGGAGCCAGGCATGCCCGAGCGCCCGGCCGAACGCCACGCCGACGCGCCGCTGCAGTTCCACCTCGACGAAGCCGTCGAGCATGCCGACGAAGTGCCGGCCGATGCCCTGTACGTGCCGCCGGCCGAACCGGAAGCGGGCGTGCTCAGCTTCGAGGAACTGATGGCGATGGCGCCGCGCGCGCCGTTGGACGAAACGCCGGCCGCGCCCGCGTTGCCGCCGCCGTTGCCGGCCATTGACGCGCAAGCGAGCGTGCCGCCGGCTGCATCGCCGTTGCCGGCGGTGGAGCCGGGCAGTTTCGCCAACTGGTCGCTGGTGGACGACGACGCCTATGTCGCCCCGGTGGCGGACGCCGCCGCGGCTGCCGAGCCGACGCCGGCTCTCCTTTCCGATTCGATGCTGGAACTGGAACCGGTGGTGGAAGCCGGGGCAGGGACGGCGAACCCGGTGCAGGGCGCGGTGCTGTTGCTGGCCGGCATCGGCG